>JAYZDB010000031.1:0-12707 GCA_036338025.1 Planctomycetota bacterium | reverse complement strand
CCAACGGAATCAGGAACTGGTCAAGGAGTATCCGGATGCACTTGTTGCGGCCCAGTCTCGGATCGGTCTCGCGGATGTATCGCACCAGCGATTCGATCTCACCGTGTGTGATCGACACCGCCTCGATGGTAAGCGCGGCTTGTGTGGCTATGGGTTTCGCCGCTTTCTGGTCCGTCGCTGGGCCGGCCTTTGGATCGTTGTCGCAACTGGTCAGGATCGACGGCAAGCTGAACAGGCTCGTCAGTACGAGGACCTTCAAACTCATGGAGTGTCGTATTCCTGGATGAAGTCGCATACCGGGCCGGTCAGGAACCGGTACGTAGAGGTCATCAGGGTGCTGAGTTCTGGGACGGCGTCGACCGAAATCGGGCTGGTGAATGTCCCAACGTTTTCGATCCAGATGGAACGGGGGTCTTGGTTCCAGGTTTCGATCCGTACGTTGTAGAGTTCGTGATTGTCTTCGTGTTGCGGGAATGTGAATCTGAGTCCCAGGCTGTCGATTGGTCGGCCGAGTTGCTGCCAGGCGTCCGGAGACCCTGCCAGCATTCGTTGGCTGAGGAATTCCCTACTATCCTTCACATGCCGAGGCGTCACCAGAGACCGAATGATGAACTGCTGACCGACACTGGCCGGGATCCCGATTTCCTGCAGGCTGATGCCAGCAACGTTGACCATGCGGGTGGCGAAGTCCTCTGGCGTCGTACCTCGCAGTTCTTCGCGTACGACCAGACGGTCGGGCAGGAAAGTCACCGAGGAATTCGCGCCTGGAGCGGTCGGCAGGTTGGTCAGGTGTACTCCGTCAGGGGCGACCTGGAAGTTCTGGTAGCTCAATTCCGGTTGCTGGAACAGGCGGTTGTGGATGCCCTGCAGGACATCTGTCGCGAGTTGCACCGGTTGGTACAAGATCTCCGCCATGAAGGCGATGGTCCGGGGGTCGTAGCTCATGGGGTGAGAATCCTAGCAGAGCACTGGAAATATCGGGGAGTATCCTGTCGAGAGGCCCGTTTGCGGCCCGTAGGATGATGGAATGGCATCTCCTCAAGGGTAAGCTACCCGGCCCCCCTGACACTCCAACCTCCAATCTTATAGACTCCGAAGCTATGTCGTTACGAAGACTAATCCCAGCCTCGCTCCTGCTTGGCGCGTTTCTCGTGATGTCTCCGGCCGCCGCCTCGCAAACCGACCCGCAGGTCGAAGAGCAGAAGAGGTTGGTCAGCGAGATCCAGAAAGCCCAGGCCGAAAGGGAGAGGACTGTCAGTGAACTTCTCGGATCGATCGAGGTCAACGGGAAGCTGCTCCCCTCCGATTCGTTGCAGCGTGAGACGGTGTTTCTCGCCGGCAACAACCTGATCGAGCTCAAGATCCTCGAGTTCATCGTAGAGGAGTGGAAGGAGCGGATGATCAAGGAGGAGGGCAAGAAGGAGTCCGATTTTGTTGTGGAATCCAAAGTCGTCGAGGCGGAGATCAAGAAGAACCTCAACGAGTTCGCCATCAAGTACCCCGGCTTGGACTTCTGGGAGGTAGTGCGATCGCAGACCGGTGTTGCCAAGCATCGTTACCTGCGTCAGCGCACCGTGACGATGGTATTCGACAAGGTCTTCATGCCGGGACCGGCTGACGATTGGCCAATGATCACTGCCGAAGCGATCAAGGCGGGAGCCAATGGCAGTGATGGCGAGCAGTTCTGGGAGGGCCTCAAGAAGAACAGCAAAGGTCCGGATGGAAAGAGCAAGGAGATGCCGGCTTTTTGGATGGACATGATCCGCAAGATGCTGGTCACCCAACTCAAGAAGTGGAGCGACATCAAGTTTCCGGCCGATGGCTTGCCCGGTGACGTGGTACTCGAGGTCAACGGTCGTCAGTGGAGCACCAGCGACGCGTTCGCGCAGGTCAAGGAAGGCCTCTTCGTGCAGGACATGGAGACCGCCGTTGGCGAATTGGTCTGCCGTGAGGCTCTCAGGCAGGAACTGATCAAGGCCAACGTATACCTGAGCGACGAGGTGTTTCGTGAGCAGTTCGCGGAGTATCGCAAGCAGTTTGACAGCACGCTTTTCAATACCGAGATGATCGCGCGCGCCTTCAAGGGCTACCCGACCTTGGAAGCTTTCCGTACTCGTTGGCGCCTGATGAAGTCCTACGAGGACATGATCGCCAATGAGGTCAATGATGACACCCTGCAGGCGCACGCTGAGAAGCACAAGCGGTTCTTTGCCGACGGGAATGTCAACGTCGATGTGATCCCGTTCCTTGGTCGCGACGTTCGCAGTGGTGCCTGGCAGCCCAACGGGATGGTCGTTGCCCGCAAGCGTGCCATTGAAGGTCTTGCTGAGATCAAGTCCGGTAAGAAGACCTTTGATCAGACACTCGAATCGAAGGGCGAGTTCTACACCCAGGACAAGGAGCGCGGTCGACTGGGCGGCAAGTCGTTCAACGAACTGCGACGTTCGCTTCGGGAGAGCGAGTACACGGATCTGTTGACTGGTTTCTCGCTCGGCTACTACATCTTCTACGACGCGGCAGTCGGCAAGGTGCTAGGACCTGTCCGAGGGACGGAGGCCTGGTACCTGGTACGCATCAACTCCCGCGCTCCCGCCAAGCAGCCGGTATCCGTGAAAGAGGACCGGACCCGCGATCTCGTCAAGCAGGACTTCCTGAGCCATCGATTCCTGGAGTGGTCGAAGCAGGTCCTCGCCAAAGCCAAGCTGAAGTAGCGCGTTGTGCCATCCGCTCCGCAGGGAGCGCCCGCCCGCGGTTTTGGGTGTGGCTGAAAACTCCGATCCAGGATCGGGGTTTTTTCGTGCCGGCCGTCCCGGCTTTTGGCGTTGAGGCGGAATCCAAATCCGGCACGATACCGCCCGTGGACGACCCCGCCGAACCGCCGATTCAGGATCCCATGACATTGAGCCGCGTCAAGACCACGCTGCGTACCCTGGTCGGGAGGATTTTCGACGGAATCAGGGCCAATCGTGGGTTGTTTGCTGCCGTGCTGGCGATCGGCTTTCTGGAGGCGTTTTTCACCAAGGCACCGCTGGCACTGGTCAAGTTCTTGATGGATGCCTTGGACAACAGTCCCAGCGAGCCGACTCCAATTCCGTTGGATGACGGAGCCGGTTGGCTGCATGGAGTCGCCCAGTCTGCGCAAGATCAGATGGAGAGTGGCTTCAACGCGTTTGCCATGGCGGTGAACGATGGCCTGGGCCTGGGTTTCCAGGATCGGATGGTGACCTTCGTGGGCTGTGCTGCGGGAGCGGTGATCCTTGGCTTGATCGGCAGCGTCACGATCTATGGGATGACCGTGTTGTCGCGGTTCTTCGCCGCCAAGATTGTTGTCGACTTGCGCAACCAGGTGCTTGACCACATCCTGCGCTTGCCGTTGCGGTTCTTCACCGGTCGGCGGATGGGGGAGTTGATCTCGAACATCACGACTGACACTGCAGTCCTGACGCGTTCGTTTACTCTGGCCTGCGACCATGCAATTACAGACCCGTTGAACATCATGTTCAACTTCGTGTTGTTGCTGATCTTCGTGCCGGATCTTGCGTGGGTCCTGATCCCGGTGGTGCCATTGATGGCCTTGCCGATGCTGAAGACCGGTCGGCGAATCCACAAATCGTCGAGCAAGAGCCTGGCCGCGATGGGGGACTCGACGGAGTCGATGAACCAGGTGTTGACGGGGATTCGAACCGTCAAGTCCTTCCAACTCGAGGACGAACGCCTGCAGGAGTTCCGCGCGGCAAATGACCTCTTCCTGCACCGAACGAAACGCATGCTCCAGGCCAAGGGACTCTCCCAGGGCCTGATGTTCGCGGGCTACCAGATCACCTTCGCGTTCATGCTCGGCTTCCTGGGTTGGTTGGTAACCAATGGCGACTACGAACTTTCCGATATCACAATGGCCATCATTCCGCTGGCCACCACGTACAACCACGTCAAACGCCTGGTCCGTTCCTACAACATTCTCAACGAGTCGGTGGGGGCCATGGAGGGCATCGAAGCGATCCTGGCGGTCGATCCCGATGCCGGACTGTCTGAGAGTGGGAAGGTACTCGATGACGTCGAGGGCGAGATCGAGATGCGCGGCGTATCGTTTGCCTACGACTCAGAGACCGTGCTCAACAATGTCAGCTTCTGCGTTGAGCCGGGACGAACCTACGCTTTCGTCGGCCCCTCGGGCGCTGGCAAATCCACCGCCATGGACTTGTTGGCGCGGTTCCATGACCCGACCGACGGGCAGGTGTTGATCGATGGCCACGACCTGCGGGAGCTCAATCTGCCGAGTTATCGCAAGCATGTCGCGATGGTCAGCCAGCAGCCCTTTCTCTTCAATACGACGCTCTACGACAACATTGCTTATGGGCGGCGCGGTGCAACGGAGGCGGAGGTGCACGAGGCGGCGCAGCAGGCCCAGATCCACGATTTCATCACAAGCCTGCCCGATGGCTATCAGACGATCGCCGGCGAACGGGGTAGCAAGCTGAGCGGTGGTCAGATGCAGCGCATCACCATCGCGCGGGCTATTCTGCGTAATCCGCGCATCTTGTTCCTCGACGAGGCGACTTCGGCTCTCGATTCCGAAGGGGAGAAGGCGGTGCAAAAGGCGCTCAGGAACTTGATGGGTGGTCGGACTTCGATCGTCATTGCCCATCGTCTCGCCACCATCCAGAACGCCGATCAGATCCTCGTGATGGAGAATGGCCATCTGGTCGAACAGGGATCTCACGACGAGTTGCTCGCACTCGATGGTCTGTACAGCCGACTCTGCCAGCTACAGCAGCTTTAGTCGGGGAGATCCACCATGCTTATCGGCCGAGCAGCGCCACCGCTGTTGCACGGATCGCTTCGCCCTTACCGATCGCGCCTAGTTGCTCGGCGGTCTTGCCGCGCAGGTTGACGCGGTCCACCGAGGTCGCGAACAACTTGGCGATGTGTTCCCGCATGGCCTGGCGGTGGGGAGCGAGTCGCGGTTGCTCGGCTTCGACGACCACGTCGAGGGATAGTATGCGGAATCCCTCGGCGGCGGCGCGTCGGCTTGCTTCGTGGCAGAACTCGCTGGAGTCGCGGTCAGCCTGGGCAGGATCCTGGTCTGAGAACAGGCTACCGAGGTCATCCTGGCCAGCCGCGCTCAGCACTGCATCGACCACTGCGTGCAGGATCACATCGCCATCGCTGTGGCCTACCGGCCCGACTGGCGAGTCGATTTCGATTCCGCCGAGCCGGCAGGGTTGGCCAGCTTCCAGGCGGTGGGTGTCAAGGCCGAGGCCGATGCGTAGTCCGTCGATCATGTGGGGTCCTCGAGCGTAGCGATGAACTCGGCGAGTTCGAGGTCGGACGGGGCGGTGATCTTGAGATTGCGTGCGCTGCCGTTCACCACCTCGACCGGCTGCCCTAGTTGCTCAACCAAGGAAACGTCGTCGGTGCCGGTGTGGCCCACTGCGAGCCCCTGCTCGAGCAGGTTGCGGCGCACGATCTGCGGCGTCTGGGCCAGCCAGACCCCGGCTCGATCGAGAGTGCCTTCTACCTGGCGGGCGTCATTGACCTGCTTGAGTGTGTCCGGAGTTGGAATCGCCAACAGGGCGGCGCCGACCTCGGCCGCACGGGCGATCGCCTGCCGGGTTGCTTCGATCGGAAAGAACGGCCGCGCGGCGTCGTGGATCAGGATGGTGTCGCAGTCCTGGCCAGCGGCAGCGAGTGCCTGCATCATGGAGTCTTGCCGGGTGGCGCCGCCATCGATGACCTTCTCGATGCCGAGAGCGGACAGTTCCGGGAGCAGCGGTGCGAGGTGGGTGCTGCGGTCTTCGGGGTTGACGGCCAGGACGATCTCGGCCTGTGGGTCCAATTGAGCGAGGCGCCGGGCGGTGCGCAGGAGGATCGGCACGCCCGCAACCGGTAGGTATACCTTGGGTGTGGCACCACCCATGCGGGTGCCGCGTCCGGAAGCCAGGAGCAGGATCGCCAGATGCACGACCCACAGCTTGCGGGGAGGCGGCCGCGACCGACAGTGTAGCCGTCAAAATATCCGCACCGATGGGTTCGCGGTGCTGCTACCATCAGGCCATGAGGATACTGGGAGTGGACCCAGGAACCCGGACTGCGGGTTACGGGTGCCTCGAAGTGCGGGGTGGTGGGGCAGCGCCACCGATGGGATCTGGGGTGGTCTCTTCCGATGCCACCCCGATGGCTCATCGCGTCGGCAACCTGGTCCAAGGTGTCGGGCGCGCTTCGGTCGAGGTGGTGGGCGCCGGAGCTCTTCGACTGGGGCAGTCCAGCGATCCCATCCACCAACGTCTCGGCCGTCTGGCCCTGGAGATGCGCCGCTTGTTCGACGAGTTTCGTCCGACCTGTCTGGCGCTGGAGGAGGCCTACTTCGGCAAGAGCGTCCAGTCCGCGCTGCGGATCGGCGAGGCGCGGGGCGTCATCCTGGCGGAGGCTGCCGCTGCCGGACTGGCCGTCGAGCAGTTCTCGCCGGCCCGCATCAAGCGGGTGGTGACCGGGTCCGGGTCGGCGGACAAGGCCCAGGTCCGGGAGACGGTGCAGAGGAGCCTGGGCTTGCCTGGGCCGCCGGAGACCATGGATGTGAGTGATGCGCTGGCCGTCGGGCTGTGCTGCTTTGAGGAGGCCCGCAATTTTCGCTTCGGGGCGGGTTGACTTTTGCCCTGGAACGGAAGTCTAATCCACAATGCCCCTGCGGGCAGGAAACCCAGGTCAGCCAATTTGGAGGTTTCCGGGACGGATCGGTGAGGGGTCCGACCCGGGCGGTTTTTTAGACAACAGCCTTAGTAGCAGGCTGGACGGAATTTGCGTGGCCGGCTGGAAGCCAGTCCGGTCTGGCGGAGTCCATCCATCTGCTCGAGGTGCCCGTGGAGGGTTGGCATGATTTGTGGTCCGTTTGTTCCGAACACTCTCACCAGCCTGCGCGAGTTGATCGTGCAGGAGGCCGGGCGAGTCGAACACGGATTGCGTGTTCTCGCTGAGGACCTGGTGCTCGGTCAGCAGGGCGAAGTGGATGCTCTCGCCTGCGACGCTAGCGGTGCTGCGGTGCTGGTGTTTGCCGCTGCGCCGGAGTCGAACCAGGGTCTGGCGGCTCGGGTCTTGACCGCCCACCACTGGTTGAAGGACAACCTTGCATGGCTGGCTGAAGAGGTCGGCGACTCCGGTCTACGGGCCGAATTGCCGCCACGGGTGTTCGTCCTGGGTCTCGAGGTCCTGGCGGACACCTTGGTGGAATTACGTGGGCTTGGAGTTCCTGGCCTGGCTGTCTTGCAGTTTTGCACGTTCTCCCTGGGTCGGCGTCAGCGGATCGGGGTGACGGCTCTGCACGACCCGCAGCAGGATGCCCGGGACCTTGCGGCGAGCAGCGCTGGGACCGACCCGTTCCGGGTGCCCAATGGCGTCGTGGACCCGACCGACCGCGTCGTGGCGGCGCGTTTCCTCGACCTGTTGCGCAAGGTCGATCCGCGCATGACTTCGACCGGTGACCGTTTTTCCCGGCGCTTGTTCCTCGGCGGTTGCCTGGTCGCGGAACTCGCCATGACGGATGGACGGCTGTTCGTCAGTTTCCCACCGGTCGACGAGACTGGCCAGGAGGATGCGCTCGAACTTACCCACGACTCCTGCTTGTCGATCGTGGACCTGGTGTTGCGCATGGTCCTGTTCCTGGAAGTCGGTCCTTATCTGGGGCTCGCGGATTCGGATCCAGACCCCGAAGCGATTCTCGATGAACCAATCATCTCCGGAATCGCCACGGGCGAGCAATCGACGGCGGGCGTTCAAGCAATCGACGGGCCGGCGGTGAACCGAGACCCGAGGTCAGACCCGACCATCCAGACCGATGTTGACGAGACTCTGGATGATCAGGAGCGTTTTTCTCTGGAACCCATTCGCAGGTCGGTTGTGCAAGCGCAGCTATCCCGCGAAGAGTTCTCAGCCCTTGGTGAAGACTAGTTGAGCAATGGGACTCAAGGTGATGCGACAGGAGGAGGCATAGCTTGAACGTTGGACCCAAGGCGGCTTTTCCACAGGAGGTAGCGAGTGGAAAGGGCTGCAGGATTGCGACCGGACAAGTCCTGGTCGCGCCGCTTCTCTAGAATATTCTCGCGAGACAAAGACTCGCCTGGCGACGCGGAGGTACCGCGGGAGGTTTCGTTGTCCCTGGAGGATCGGGCGAGGCAGGGGGTGGCTTCGCAGCATGGCCGTGCGGGCGCCTACCTGCTGGCTGTCGCAAGCGGCAAGGGAGGGACCGGCAAATCGTTCTTGGCGACCAACCTTGGCGTGGCTTTGTGCAGCAGGGGTCGACGGGTGACCTTGGTCGATTGCGATTTCGGCATGGCCAATGATCACCTGCTGATGGGAGTCAACCCGGCCCGGTCGATCCAGCACTTTTTCGCCGGGTCCGAGGATCTTGCCGATGTTGTCACGCGTACACCGTATGGACCCGACCTCTTGCCGGGCGGGTCAGGAATCAGCCGGTTGGGAGACTTGACGGAAGTCGAACTCCTGCAGTTTGCGCAAGGCTTGTCCAGTATTGCTGACGACTCGGACATCATGCTCATGGACTCCGCAGCGGGAATTTCACCGCAGAGCATCCTGACCCTGTTGTCCGCAGAGCACGTGCTGGTGGTAACCAATCCGGAGATCGCCGCCTTGACCGACGCCTACGCCCTGATCAAGTGCTTGTCGAGTCATCCAGGGCACCCGCGCATCTCCATCGTCGTCAACCGCGTGGCTTCCGATGGGCAAGGATGGGCCACGTTCCAAAAACTCTCCGATGTGGCCCGTCGCTTTTCCCACTGCGAAATCCACTACCTCGGAGCGATCTCCGAGGAACCGGCGGTCACTCATCAACGTTTGAACCAGCCGCCGCTGGTAATCAGTCACCCGACATGTCAGGCATCGCGTGCAATCCAGGGGATTCGGGACCGGTTGGACTTGCTGGTAGGGTCGGTGGAGTCCCGATCAGCGCCAGCCCAGCAGGCGATCGAGCAACGCTTCAAGGAGATCCTCGGACATCACCATCTCCGCCACTAGGGTCGAACGGCTTGTCGCCTTCCTGCCGGCGGCGCTGGTTGTTGGGTTGGGCGGTCCTGTGCATGGTCCTGCTCGGTCGGTTGGCGCTTCGCTCGGTGGTGCCCGCAACGCAGCAACCGTTCGCCTCGCCGGTCTTGATCGATCTCAACCGCGCAGCCGTGCCGGCCTTGATGACCCTGCCCGGAATCGGGCGGCGCCGCGCTGCGTCGATCGTGCTCCACCGGGTGCGGTACGGGCCGTTCCGCGATCCCACGGACCTGCTGCAGGTGGATGGTTTCGGCGAAGTCAGTCTGGCCCGGCTGCGGCCGTTCTTGCGGCCGATCCGGCGCTAGACAGGTGCTAGTAGCGTGCTAGGGTGCAAAGCATGAATCTCTGCCCGGAGGCTCTCGAAGTGAATGTGCGCCGCGCCCTGGAAGAAGATCTGGGTGATGTGGGCGACCTCACTGTGGCGGCGAGCCTTCCATCGGGTTCCTCCGGTGAGGCGGTGATCCTGACCAGGCAGGCGGGTGTGCTTGCGGGTGTACCGATTGCGCGTGCTTGTTTTCAGGCGCTCGATGCAGACGTGGTTTTCGGTGAGGGTGATTTGTCTGACGGGGCGGAACTCATGCCTGACGGCGTGATCATGACGGTGCGTGGCTCGGCGGCTGCGCTGCTCTCCGCCGAGCGCACCGCCTTGAACTTCTTGCAGCGCATGTCGGGGATCGCGACCTGCACTGCGAGCTTCGTAGCGGCGGTCGAAGGTTGTGACGTGAAGATCCTGGATACCCGCAAGACCACGCCGCTGCTGCGCGAATTCGAGAAGTACGCAGTGCTCGTTGGGGGCGGCACAAACCACCGGATTGGCCTGTTCGATCAGATCCTGCTGAAGGAGAATCACTTTTCTCTCAGCGGCCAGCCGTATCAGCAGGTGGTGGAGGCGGCGGTGGCTTTGGCGACGGCGCCGGTGGTCGCTGAGGCGCAGACCCTTGAGGAGGGTCTTGCGGCGGTCGCAGGAGGGGCGTCGATCGTGTTGCTCGACAACTTCCAGCCCGGTCCGGATCTGCGCGCCACGGCAGACAGCCTGCGGCGCGCCGCCGCCGAACGTGGCCGCGCCGTGGAGATCGAAGCTTCTGGAGGTGTTACGCTTGCGAGCGTGCGGGCTTTTGCAGAGTGTGGCGTCGACCGTATTTCGGTGGGGGTTCTGACGCACTCTGTCGACGCCCTGGACATGTCCATGGCTACCACGGCACTACCGAAGGGACTGCTTTGAACAGCGTGTTCGACCAGCGATTCCCGGCTGACTTGAGTCGGATGAGTGAACTCCGTGCCACGCTACGCGAGGCTCTTGAGTTGCGTGGGGTTTCCGAGGGCTCGTTGGAGCGGTTGATTCTCGTTGTCGACGAGGTGGTGGCCAACTCGATCGAACACGGTGGGGCATACCGGCGAAGCTCGGATCCGATCCGAGTTGAAGTTCGGCAAGATGAGCGAGGCCTCGAGGTTGAGGTCGAGGACAAGGATGTCCCGCAGGACCTGGCCACGACCCTGTCGCGGGAGTTTGGTGCCCATTCTGGTGTCTTGCCGTCGGTTGACCATGAGCGCGGTCGCGGGATGTTCCTCGTGACCTTGTTTCTCGAGGGTCTGCGGGTGACACCGGTGGAAGGTGGTGGCATGCGTCTGCGGGGTCGCCTGGTGGAGGGAGACGTTTGATCCGCGCATTGCGGACCTTGTTAACCCTCTACCAGCAACGACTCCGACCCTGGATGCGGATCTCGATCGTAGTGCTTTGGGCGGCGTTGATCTGGGTTTTGTCCTCGCAGGACGGGGATAGTGCGCCGTCGGGTGCTTTCTCGAGGATCGTGTGGAATGGCGGCCACGTGGTCGTTTTTGGTGTCCTGGCTGGGCTGATCATGCTGTCCTTCCAGGGCAACATGGCGGTGCGATTCCGACTGGCGGTGGCGACGGCGGTGTTTTATGGCGCGGTCGACGAACTCCATCAGAGTTTCGTTCCCGGCCGCTCGATGGACCTGTGGGACCTGTGTTCAGATGGTCTTGGGGCGGGGCTGTTTAGCTGCACGGCGTGGTGGCTGCTAACCGACGAACCACGCCCGCGCGCCTGGATCTTGCCGCTGGCGATCCTGGCGCTGTGCAGCGCCTGCATGGCTGAGTAACTTGCTGTAGGGCAAAAAACTCACCTGGTCTGCCACGTTTGGTACGGCGTTCGCGTTGGACTCTCTGTCATGTTAATACGCAGCATAGTCTTGATGAGTGCCGCCCTTCTGGGGATGGCTGTTCCGTCTGCGGCGCAGGCCGCCAAATCCCGGCCTGGAGCCCTTGGTGATACCCGGGCTCGCCAACCGCGGACTTCCAATAAGACCCCGGCGCGATCCCTCGGGATAACTTCGCGCGTTCGAGTCGGCAAGCGTGGCCGGTCAGCCGGCGCTCAGCCAACTCGCGGCATCTCGCTGTCGGTCGGCCGCCGGACTGCCAACCGCGCCTCTACCAGGCTTGCAGGCTATGGGATTGGCGTGCGAGCGGGACTGGGCCTGCACTGTGAGGTGCCCGAATACCGGATAGAGCGAGTCTGGGTGGCTGGCTGCGAGCGTCGGGTGTGGGTGCCTGCCAAATACGAGTATCGATACGATTCGTACTGCAGGACGACTCGACGCGTGCTGGTGCGAGCCGGCCATTACCACACGGTTCGGGATCCTGGACACTGGGAGTCCCGTAGGGTGCGGGTCTATTCCCCTACTCGTGGATGCGGTCCCCGGCTCTACACCTTCCAGAGTCACTTTCACTAACGGATCTCGGTGCATTTCGAGTAAAGTCCGTGGATGACGAGCGGCGAGCGCTTTGAGCAACCTCTGATAGACCGATACGCGGGGCGAGACATGGCAAGCCTGTTCTCGCCCCGCGCGCGTCATGGTGTCTGGCGCGATCTTTGGATCGCCCTGGCTCGGGCCGAGTCAGATCTCGGGCTGCCGATTACCGATGCCCAGATCGCCGAACTGGTGGCGCACCGCGACGATTTTGATTGGGAGGCAGTGGCTGCCTACGAGAAGGACCTCCGCCACGATGTGATGGCACACGTCCACCACTATGGTGACGTGGCGCCGTCCGCCCGTGGCATCATCCACCTGGGTGCGACCAGTTGCTTCGTGACGGACAACGCGGACCTGGTCCAGTACCGCGAAGCGCTTCGAAAAGTAGCGCGCCGCCTGGGTCGTGTGATCGATGCCCTGCGCAGTTTCGCACACGAGCACCAGGCGTTGCCCTGTCTGGGCTACACCCACTTCCAGGTCGCGCAGCCGACAACCGTTGGCAAGCGAGCTGCGCTCTGGATTCAGGATCTGCTGCTCGACCTCGACGAGGTGCAGCGGGTGATCGACTGGTTGCCTTGCCGTGGAGTGAAGGGTACCACCGGCACCCAGGCGACGTTCCTTTCTCTGTTCGACGGCGATCACGGCAAGGTCAAGGAGCTTGACCAGATGGTCTGCGAGGCGATTGGTTTTTCGCGGTCGATCCCAGTCAGTGGCCAGACCTACACCCGCAAGATCGACAGCACGATTCACCACGCGCTTGGGGCCATCGCCCAGAGCGCGGCCAAATTTGCCAATGACATGCGGTTACTGTCGCACGAGGGCGAACTCGAGGAACCCAGCGAGGACAAGCAGATCGGGTCATCTGCGATGGCCTACAAGAAGAAC
>JAYZDB010000030.1:0-13695 GCA_036338025.1 Planctomycetota bacterium | reverse complement strand
GGCGCCAGCGTATCCCATGGTTTCTCACCGCTTGCGCCTGCGTGATCTCGGCCAGACACGGTACCAGTCAAGGAACCGATCAACGGGCCGGCTACTTGCAGATGTTCGGGGCCAGCGGGCCTCGGACCATGCGGCCGGCAGAACTCTCCGGCGGCGCCGCGCCGGTTCTCGGCCAGGCGTCCTCGCTCGGGGTCGTCGCACCGGGCTACGATCTTGCCGCGCTGTACATCGCCACCAAGGCAAGCTCGGGGTTCGTCCTGCCGCTGAGTTCCCCGCTCGTGATCTACCTCGATCCAGCTTCGATCGTGAGCAGCATCCCCATGGCACTGAGAGGCGGCAGCAGCCAGCTGAGGTTCACCCTGCCGCGAGCGCCGTCCCTGCTCGGCCTGGACGTGCCGATGCAGGCCGTGGTGTACTCCACCGCGTCGAGCGGTCTGGTCGGAACGACGGGCCTGCTCACCGCCAACCTCGGGTCGAGTGCTGTTGCGGGCACGATGGTTGTCGATTTTCCGTTTGAGGGCACAGCGGGCCTGGGCAATCCAAATGGCCCGGGCGGCTGGCTGAGGGGTTGGGGTGGCGGGCACCAACTCGGCGAGCCGTTCACGTTCAAGAACCCGTTCGACAACAACGTGCGGGTGTGCATCTCCGGAAAGGTCAGCGGAATCCGAGGCGCCTGCGCCAGGCCCTTGGTCATCCACAGCGGTGGCCCTGGCAGGACCGGCGTTACGCTCGGTCAAATCCCGGCCGTTGCCGGAACGTTCGGGCCCATCTGCTTCTGCCTGCCCAGGGGAGGGTCGATGTTCGTCCACAACCCGAACCCCGATTGCCTGGTGACCGTGAGGATCGACAGGATCGAGTTCGTGGGTCCGTGCAGGTAGCAAGAACCGGCCGCGGCTTCCCCGGCCTTGTCTCAAGACACGAAGCCCCGCAGTCCACACGGACCGCGGGGCTTCGATTTTGGAGCCCAAGGCCAGAGTCGAACTGGCGACCTACGCATTACGAATGCGTTGCTCTACCACTGAGCTACTCGGGCATCTGCCTGCGGGCGAGGAGGGTAGCCAGGAGGCTGGTGGATTCCAAGTCCGCGCGGCGGACACGTACGCGACGAGGGGTCGAGGCTTAAGCCCCCACCCCTCGTCGACTGTGGGAGAATCTCTCCGCTCTATTCGCCGCCCGAGACCGCCATGGTCGAGAGGGCTTGCACCAACTGAAGCTTCTGGGCTGGGCTCAGTGCGGCCTTGCCGAGCGCCATCGTGACGGCGGTGCGGAGGCTGCTGTCGGCACTCGAGTCCGTAGCGACGCCCTTGAGGGCCCCGAACTGAGCATCCGAGATGACGGCACCGCGGCCGAGGATCTTGCCACTGGCGTTGGCGCTAGCCACCCTCAGTGCGACGCTGCCGTCACCAGTAACCTGGCCGACCAGGGCATCGATCGAGCCACCGGCTTCGCCGAGGGCGTTGGCGGATGGAATCGAAACGCTGTCGTCGCGCTGTAGTTGGGCTTCCAAGCTGCTAATGGCGCCAGAGACGTCGACGCGGTTACCCGCCAGGGTGGCGAGCGCAACGCTCGCATCCTTGGCGACCTTGGCGGCGCGAGCATTGATCGCGCTCATGTCGACACCCTCGAGGGCCTCGTTCACCTTGGCCTGAAGGTCGGCGGGCTTGAAGCCAGCCTGGATGACACCGGCAACCCGGTCACCGAAACGCTCAGCAGCCTTGTCGGTGTCCTTGGCGACGATGATGACCTTCATGTGGCTGGTGCGATCATCGTGCTTGAAGATGTCCATGATGGTCTCGGGGGCGCCGTCTGGCAGCACCTCGTTGATGACGACCACGTCGGCAGCGACTGCCTGGGTCAGGAACTTCTCGGCCGAGTCCTTGATGTCCCGGAAGACACCGGAAATCGCCTCGCCAGTCCGCACGGACTGAGCATCGCGGGCGACCTTCTCGTTCGAGCTGTCGAGACCGACGATCACGACGCGCTTCTCGGCCTGCTCGGCGATCGCGTTCGCCAGAACCGCGACGACCTGCCCGCTGCTCGGGACGTTGTTGGCACGCGAGGCCTTGGTCAGAGCCAGGGCAGCGGCGTACTGCACGATCTTGTTGCTGGAGCCGAGCGCTTTCAGCAGCGGGGAACCAGCCAAGGCATCACGGTCCGTGGTGCTGCCCAGTGCTCCGATCGCGGCGGCAGCCACCATCGGCTGGTTGTCACGCATGGATGCCTTGAGTGCATCGCCGAGCACTTGCGGGCCCATCGCCATGGCAACCATGTTGAGGTTGGCCTTGACGTCCGACAGGTCTCCAATGTTGCCGTTCTCGATCGCTGCGACCTGCGCGAGGTAGGCGCGGGCAATCAGGGTCGTGGCAGTTGCGCTGGCTGGATCCAGCGACAGGGCGCGCTCGGCGCTCCGCTTGGCCAGTTCGAACTGGTAGACCGCGGGGTCACAGGCCTGGTAGCTGATGTTGCCATCCTTGTAGCCCCAGACCACGGCCGAGATATCCATTCCGCTCGTTCCGACACCCACCATGTAGTTCTGGCTCTGTGCCAGGAACAGCTTGACGGAGTCGGCGGTCGGGCTGGCGCCCATCGCCTTGAGCGCGGCGGTCGCCACCTCGGTGACGCCTTCGTTGCCGCCACCCAGTATCGAGGTCAGCGCCGGGATGGCGCGGTGGTCCTTGGTGAAGTTGAACACCGAGGCAATGCCACGACGCATGGTCGCGTTGGAGTTGTGGGTGGCTTCGATCAGCGCCAGGGTGGCGGCCCGACCGAGTTCACGCAGAGCGATGTTCGCGTAGAGCTGGCCCTTGTCGTTATCGTGGTCACCGAGGACCGCGATCAGCGCCGGCACGGCGAACTCCCCGTACTTGTTGACGATCTCCTGGCGTGCCTCGCGGCGGCCAGCGAAACCAGAGTCAGCCGCGGTGGCCTTGGCAACCGCAGCCTTGATCGCGTCTTCATCACGCGACAACTCGACTCGGCCCTGCTTGGCAAGCTGGATCAGATGCTGTGCGAGCTTCTGGATCTCGCCACCTTGCAGGATCATCTCGCGCCAACGCTCACCTTCGGTCTTGGCGTAGAGCGCGATGGCTTGCTCGTTGGTGGGATTGAGCTTGACGATGGCCTGCAGCTTCTCAAGGGCGAGATCCTTGTTGTCCAACATCAAGGCACGGAAGGCCTCGTCGAACAGTTCTTTCTCACCGGTTTGCGCGGAGATAGCGCCTTGAGCAACACAGGCTGCGACGATGCCTAGAAGGGAGTTACGAACGATCGCCATGGATATAGGCTCCTGGGGAGGGACTCTTGCCGGGGTAGGCAGTGCGAGGGGTTCAGCGAATGGGGACAGATGGGGTTACGCCAGAACGATCGCTGACGGAACTCCGAAAGCCACCGTAGGTTGGCGCCGTAGGGCTTGTCAATCCTACGGGCCTGAGCAACACCGTCAAGTCGGCCCGGAGGGACAACTTGTTGGCGCGAAAAGACCAAAGCAGCATACCCCACAAATCGCCGTTCCAAGGCCTACGATCGAAAACGCCGCCGGGATTGGCCAAAAACCAGCTCTCGCCGGGCGATCGGGGGTTTCAAGACGCCGGCCAGCTGCCTCGCCCGGCCGGGCATTTCAGGTCGGAATCACTGATGGCGTGGGCAGTTGTCGCTGCTCGCCGGTGTACGATCCGGCGATGGCCAAACCGCGAATCCTGATCGTCGACGACCAGGCCGCCATCCGCGAGGAGCTGGCGTACGCCTTGAACTACGACGGCTACGAAGCCGTCGAAGCGGCCGACGGTGAGACCGCCCTCGACGAGATCGGCAAGGGGGAGTTTCACGCGGTGCTCCTCGACATCAAAATGCCGGGGCTCGACGGCATGCAGGTGCTGGATCGCTTGCGGGAAGACCACCCGGACCTGCCCGTGATCATGATCTCGGGCCACGGCGACATTGAAACCGCCGTAGTGGCGGTGAAGCGCGGCGCCTGTGACTTCCTGCCCAAGCCCTTCGACACCGACCGGGTGCTGGTGTCGATCAAGGGCGCGCTGCGTCTGCAGGATCTCTCAAAGCAAAATACGTCTTTACGTAAACAGCTCGCCAAGGAATTCGAGATCCTCGGCACCAGCGAGGCAATCGGGAAGGTCCACACCGCCATCGAGCGAGTGGCACCGACCCAGGCGACCGTCCTGATCACTGGCGAGAACGGCACCGGCAAGGAATTGATCGCGCGTCAACTGCACGCTCGCTCGACCCGCAGCGAGGCACCGTTCGTCGCGGTAAACTGCGCCGCAATTCCCTCCGAACTGATCGAGAGCGAACTGTTCGGCCACGAGAAGGGCGCCTTCACCGGCGCCAACACTGCCCGAAGGGGCCATTTCGAACACGCCGATGGCGGCACGATCTTCCTCGACGAGATCGGCGACATGGCCATCAACGCCCAGGCCAAGCTGCTCCGAACGCTGCAGGAGCAGGTCGTGACCCCGCTCGGCTCCAGCCACACCATCCAGGTCGACGTCCGGGTGCTGGCGGCGAGCAACCAGGACCTGGAGAAGATGGTCGAAGAGAAGACCTTCCGCGAGGACCTCTACTACCGCATCCACGTGATCCGCATCCACAGCCCGAGCCTGTCCGAGCGGCTGACGGACCTCGAACTGCTGGCCCGCCACTTCGTGCGCGAAGCCTGCAAACGCAACGGCCTGCCAGCCCGCGAGCTCTCCGAGGCTGCGCTAACGGCGCTGCACGAGCGGTCCTGGGCCGGCAACGTCCGCGAGCTGAAGAACCTGATGGAGAGTGCGGCAATCCTCGCCGACGACGAAGTCATCGGCCCGGAAGACCTGGCCGGCATGGGGTCGGGCAGCCAGCCGCCCTCGGACATGAAGTTCTTCGGGCTGCCAACTCTCGAGGAGTTTCGGGCAGCGACCGAGCGAGAGTTCATCCGCCGCAAGATCGAGGAGAACGGTGGCAACATCAAGCGCACCGCCGAGACCATCAAGATCCAGCGCTCAAACCTCTACAAGAAGCTCGAGCGCTACGGGCTGCGCTAACCAGTCTAGCGCGGCAGCCGGACCTTCTGGCCCTCCACCAAGGCACCGAGGTCCTTGATCCTGGGGTTGAGTCCTTTGAACCTCTCGAGCCAGGCCGGGATCATGTTGTTAGCCACCCGCCTGCTGGCGACCTTCCAGAGCGAGTCGCCTTTCTTGAGTACGTACAGCTCACCCTTCGCCCAATCGATCTTGTCACGCTCGGCATCCCGGACCTGCTTGGCGGCCAACAAGTCCTGCGCGTCGACCCACTTCACCAGGATCTCATCGCCCTTGTCGATCTGCTCGGCCAGCGACTCGTTGAGGATCCTGGCCTCCTCGAGGGCCTCCTGGCCGCCGGTCCATCGCTCGACGACCTTGGCCAGGGTGGCGTTCTGCCAGCCCTTGACGACCCGGTATTCGCCATCGCGCCGGCTGGTGCCGAAGGACTCTTCCAGTCGCTTCTCCAACACAACCGCCGGATCGGGCACAACGACCGGCTGGCTCAGGGCGACCGGTTCGGCCGCACCCCCTTCGGTAGCGCCCACCGACTCCTGGTCGGAAATCGCCTCGCCCGCGCCGGGCAGTTCACCACCGTCAGCAGTCGCCGTCTCACCGGGGCCGCCAGCTTCGGTGCTACCTTCCCCGGGAGCTGCGTCTTCCTCTGCCCCCATCAGGTCCAGGATGACACCGGGCGTCTGTGCGGATTTTTCACCGCCGGGATCGGCCGGCACGACCGGCTGACGCCCAAACACCACCGCCACCAACAGGATCCCGAGCAACAAACCGGTAACCGCGTAGACCAAGACTGTTTCGTTCCGCTTCATCGCGTCCCTCCCAGGACAGTTTCGAATGCAGGTCATCGAGGTGCCCACCTCGAACAACACTGCTCGGGACATGTTACGTGGCTCTGTGCGCCATTGCAACGCAGTGGATCGCAGATCCGTACGAAGCGATGCGGGAGGACTCACAGAGTTTTGGATCGCCAGGATCGGCGGCAATCGCTAGACTTGCGCGAGCGTGCATCGAATCCAGGTATCCCCCCACTGGCTCCTCCTCGGCGCGGCAGCCGCCCTGTGTCAATGCAACACCGGTCCCGCCCCAGCGCGCAAGCTGACTGTGCAGCCAGGCTCGCGGGTCGCCATCTCCTACGTCCAGCAGGGCGGCACATCGCTCACGATGGTCAATACCTCCAGCTTGTCGAAGCTGGCTGCGAAGGCCGCCATCGCTCAGGACCCTTCCCTCAAAGTCGTTCCTGACGAGGAGTTGCAACGGGTGCTGGACGTGTTCGGGGGCTATCGGTTCTTTGATTTCGCGAGTTCGGGCCAGCGCGGGACCAGCCCGAACCAGTTGATCGTCATGTCGGGCACGGACAAGCTCCTGCTGACCAGCCGCAACCCGGTCGCCGAGGCCACCGCCGCCTTCGGGCATTCCCTCAGCCTGTTCTTGATCGCCTACAACGCCAACGACAGCTACACCGGGCGGAAGATCACCGCCGAGGAACTCAAGGCGGCTGGCGACCGTCTCAACCGGGGAGCGGGCAAGAAGCCGTGAGTACGATGTCGAAGACGGGGGCTGTAGCGATCATTCCCGTCCGTATCGACAGTCAGCGCCTCCCCGGCAAGGCCCTGCTGGCGGAGAGCGGCCAGCCGCTGTTCCTGCACACCTGCGACCAGGCTCGCCGGGCGAAGTGTTTCGACGAGATAATGGTCGCAACCGACAGCGCGGAGGTGGCCGAGGCCACCCAGCGCGGCGGATTCACCGCTGTCATGACGAGTTCGAAGCCACGCACCGGCTCAGAACGATGCGCCGAGGCAGCCGCCAAACTCGATGCCCAGGTAGTCGTCGACATCCAGGGGGATTGGCCCGAAATCGACCCCGAGGATCTGCGGGCGCTGGTCGCGGCGCTCTCGGAGGACTCCAGCGACCGGGTCTGCGCAACGCTGTGCGCGCCACTCGAGGATGCCGCGGCGATCGCGGATCCCAACGTCGTGAAGGTCGTACGTGGTCATGACGGCGCGGCGCTCTACTTCAGTCGGTCGCCAATTCCATTTCGACGTAAACCAGATTCTCCCCCAATCTTGCGCCACATTGGAGTCTACGGGTTCCACCGCGCTACCCTGCTTGGGGTACCCGATCTGCCATCGAGCGGTCTCGACGAGATCGAGGGACTTGAGCAACTCCGCTTCCTCGAGAACGGAATACGGATCCAGGTCCTCGACGCTCGCGGGGACGCCTGGGGTATCGAATGCCGTTCCGATTACGATGCCTTCCTTCGACGCCACTCGGCCATGCCCCCTGAACTGAACAACTCATGACCAAATTCATCTTCGTCACCGGTGGAGTGGTGTCATCCCTGGGCAAGGGCCTCACCTCGGCCGCCATCGGTTGGATGCTCGAACGGATGGGGATGCGAGTCTCCATGCAGAAGCTCGACCCCTACATCAACGTCGACCCAGGCACCATGTCGCCATTTCAGCATGGCGAGGTCTACGTCACCGACGACGGCACGGAGACGGATCTCGACCTGGGGCACTACGAGCGCTTCACCCACGCGAAATTGACCGAGGACTCGAACTTCACCACCGGCAAGATCTACCGGTCGGTGATCCAGAAGGAACGCCGCGGCGATTACCTCGGCCGCACGGTGCAGGTGATCCCGCACATCACCGACGAGATCAAGATGGCGATCCAGAAGGGCGCCACCAACGATCCCGATGTCGCGATCACCGAGATCGGCGGCACCGTCGGTGACATCGAGAGCCTGCCGTTCCTGGAAGCGATCCGCCAGTTCAGCCTCAACCATGGCCACGAGAACTGCCTGTTCATCCACCTGACACTGCTGCCGTACCTGCGAGCCAGCGGCGAAATGAAGACCAAGCCGACTCAGCAGTCGGTCGGCAAGCTACGAGAGATCGGTATCCAGCCCCACATCCTGGTCTGCCGGACCGAGCAGCCGATGACGCAGGAGATGACGGACAAGATCTCCCTGTTCTGCAACGTCACCAAGGAGGCCGTAATCGAGGAACGCGACGTCGATTTCTCGATCTACGAACTGCCGATCAACCTGATGAAGGCCCAGATGCACACGCAGATCTTCGAACGGCTCAACCTGGAAGCGAAGGTGGAGCCAAACCTCGACGACTGGAACGCGATGCTCGACCGCGTGAAGAACCCGACTCACGAAGTCGAGATCGCGGTGGCTGGCAAATACATCGAGTTGCACGACGCCTACAAATCAATCTACGAGTCCCTGCAACACGCCGGTAATCACCACGCCTGCAAGGTCAAGTTACGCAAGGTGTCGGCGGAGCAGATCGCTGACGAAGGCGCCGACGAGCTTTTAAAGGGAGTCGATGGAATCCTGGTACCCGGTGGCTTCGGGGAACGCGGGTTCGAAGGCAAGATTGGCGCGATCAGCCACGCACGGGTCAACAAGGTTCCGTTCCTGGGCATCTGCTACGGGATGCAGGCAGCGGTCGTCGAATACGCACGGACCGAGCTCGGTATCACAGATGCGATCACCAGCGAATACGGTGCGGACGCTCCGAACCCGGTGATCAGCTTGATGGAGGAACAGAAGGCAATCTCCGACCTCGGCGGGACGATGCGGCTGGGGGCTTTCGACTGCAAACTGAAGCCCGGCACCTGGTCGCACGAGGCCTACAGCACCGACATGGTCTCGGAGCGCCACCGGCATCGCTACGAGTTCAACAACGCCTACCGCAACCAACTCGAAGAGGCCGGCTTGGTCCTGGCTGGCGTGAATCCACAACTCGACCTGGTAGAGATCGTCGAGGTGCCAGACCACCCGTGGTTCGTCGGCGTGCAGTACCACCCGGAGTTCAAGACTCAGCCACTCGAACCGCACCCGCTGTTCAGGGACTTCATCGCAGCCGCGATCAAGAACCAGTAGCGCCGCTCGACCGCCTACTCGATCGCATTTTCGCCGGTGATTTCGCGGCCGACGATCAGGGCATGGATGTCGTGGGTGCCCTCGTAGGTGATCACCGACTCCAGGTTGCACATGTGGCGCATGGTCTGGTATTCGTCAGTGATGCCGTTGGCACCCAGGATGTCACGGGCCAGGCGACAGCACTCGAGGGCCATCCAGCAACTGTTGCGCTTGGCCAACGACACGTGCGAGTGGTGAAGGCGACCGGATTCCTTGAGGCGGCCCAAGCGCCAACTCTGTAGCTGGGCCTTGGTGATCTCGTTCACCATCCACACCAGCTTGTTCTGGACCAGTTGGAACCGGGCGATCGGCCGCTCGAACTGGATTCGATTCTTGGCGTAGCGCAAGGCCTCGTCGTAGACGGCCATGGCGGCACCGACAGCACCAAACGCGATGCCGTAACGCGCCTGGTTGAGACATCCCAGCGGGCCCTTCAAACCCGAGACATTCGGCAGGATGTTGGACTTGGGGATCCGGCAATCCTCGAACACCAACTCGCTCGTGACCGAGGCGCGGAGCGAGAACTTGTTCTTGATGGTGTTGGTCGAAAACCCCGGCGTGCCCTTGTCGATGAGGAAACCTCGCACCTCTCCATCGAGCTTCGCCCAGACAATCGCAACATCCGCGATGCAGCCATTGGTGATCCAGAACTTAGAGCCGTTGAGTACGTAGCTGTCGCCATCCTCGACGGCGCGGGTGAGCATGCCGCCGGGATCACTGCCAAAGTCCGCCTCGGTCAGTCCAAAACACCCGATCAATTCCCCTGCCGCCATCTTGGGCAGGTATTTCTGCTTCTGCTCCTCATCGCCATAGGCGTAGATCGGGTACATGCAGAGCGAACCCTGAACGGACACGAAAGACCGCAGCCCCGAGTCCCCTCGCTCGAGTTCCTGCAGCACCAGGCCATAGGCGACCGGCGACATTCCGGCGCAGTCGTAGCCCTTCAAGCTGGCCCCCAGCACGCCCATCTCCCCCAGGCTCGGGATCAGGTCGGTGGGAAACGTGCCAGCCCGGTTGTGTTCCTCGATCACCGGCATGAACTCAGCAGTGACCCATTCGCGCACGCTGTCCCGCGCCATCCGCTCTTCGTCGGTGAACAGATCGTCAATCTGGTAGAAGTCCGCTGCTTTGAACTCGCTCATTTTGAGGTCTCTTGCGACCGGGTTAGACTGGCGAGACACCGAGCCGGTGCAATGTGCCCACACCCGGCACCATAGGCAGGCTCCGGAACGAAAGCCAAGAGGAAAGAAGTAGCCGATCCATGACCCAGTTCCTGCCACCCTGCCCGACCTGCGGATACCCGGAGCAGGACGGCTCATGCGGCCAATGCGACGGCAAGATCGTCGCCGTCAACGGAGTCACGGAGGTGCAAGCGGGCAACCGGTTTTTCCTCATCGAACTCATCGAAGGTTTCGTCTCACTGTTTCACGCGGCCCTCCTGTTGATGACCAAGAAGGACTACATGGGCAAGCTCGGGATGGCCATCCTGCTGAACCTGATCCTGGTCACTTCGTTTGCCGCCGGGATTTGGTACGGCTGCTACTCGCTGGTCAACCACCTGGTGTCGGACTACGAGTGGTTACAGGGTTGGGGGTCGGCCACCATCGCAATCCTGCTGTCCCTTCTCGCCACCTGGTTTCTCGCCGCGTCCCTGATCCAGGTCGGCATGACGCCGTTTCTCGACCCGATCGCCAACGCCACCGAGCGCATGTTAGCCGGCGAGAAGATGAAGCCGGTCGAGATCGGCATCTGGCGCGGCCTGGTCGCGGGACTCAACGCCGCCGCCCAGGTCTTGCTGATCCAGATCTTCATCCTGGTGCCGGTCTTGATCCTCGGCCTGCTGCCGGGCATCAACGTGGTCGTGATCCCTTTGGGCATTGCGATCTCGGCCTACCTCAACGCGATCGTCTGGTTCGAGATCCCGGTGCTGCGGCGCGGCTACGGGATGCGATACCGCCGGCGCGTGGTCAAGCGCAACTGGGCCCGCGCCCTCGGACTCGGCCTCGCCTTCAACGCCGGGTTGCTGGTGCCGTTCTTCAACATCCTGTTCTTGGCACCGGCGACCGCCGTCGCGGTATCAGCGCTGTATTTCCGCTTCGAAAAGCGGGTGCTCCCCAACTGAGGTCTGGGGTCGGAATCCGGCCGCCCCCCACCGCCAGCAGTTGAGTGGGCTCGGCGGGCGAGGTAACGTCCTCGCCCGAGTGTCCGAAAAGATCATCGTCACCAGCGCCCTGCCGTACGCCAACGGGCCGATTCACTTCGGCCACGTCGTCGGGGCGTATCTGCCGGCCGACATCTATGTCCGGTATCGGCGCATGTGCGGGGATGACGTGCACTACATCTGCGGCTCCGACGAACACGGCGTCGCGATCACCCTCAAGGCCGAGCAGGCTGGCCAGAGCTACGAGGAATACGTCGACCACTGGTTCGGCGAAATCACCCGCATCCTCGGCGACGTCGGGATCGAATTCGACCTGTTCTCGGGAACCGCCGCGCACCGCAACCCGCACCACGTCGAGCTGGCGCAGACCTTCTTCCGTGACCTGCACGCCAATGGCTACCTCGAGCAACGCAGCGAGGAGCAGTTCTTCAGCGAGCAGACCCAGCGGTTCTTGCCCGACCGCTACGTCAAGGGCACCTGCTATCTCTGCGACTTCGACGGAGCGCGGGGCGACGAGTGCCCCTCGTGTGGTTCCTGGCTCGACGCCAAGAAGCTGAAGAACCCGCGCAGCACCCTCGATGACTCCCCGCCAGTCCTGAAGTCCACGACCCATTGGTATCTGCAACTCGACAAGATCCGCGACGAGTGGCTCGAACAGTGGTTCGAGAGCAAGCAGGTCGAATGGAAGGTCAACGTCCGGCACTTCGTGAAGGGAGCGCTCAAGGACCTGCGTGAGCGCCCGATCACCCGCGACCTGCCCTGGGGGGTGCCGCTTCCCGACGAACACGCCGAAGACGGCAAAGTGCTCTACGTCTGGTTTGAGGCCCCGATCGGGTACCTCTCGATTTCGAAGCAATATTGGACGGAGCAGGGCCAGCCCGAACAGTTCGAGAAGCTCTGGAAGGACCCCGACACCCGGCTCTACCACTTTATCGGCAAGGACAACATCACCTTCCACGTCGTGGTGTTTCCTTCGATGCTGTTCGGCGCCAAGGCAGGCTGGGTGATGCCTGAGAACGTCCCCGCCAACGAGTTCTTCAACCTCGAGGGACGGAAGTTCAACACCAGCAAGGGCTGGTTCATCCCCGAGGCCAGCATCAAGGGACGCTTCCCGGTCGACAGCGTCCGCTACGCACTCACGACGATGATGCCGGAGACCGCCGACTCGGACTGGTCCTGGCGCGAATTCCAGTCGCGGCTCAACGATGACCTCGCGGACAACATCGGCAACTTCGTATCACGCACCCTGCGATTCGCCGAGCGTTTCCTGGACGGCGAGATCCCTGACCTCGGAGAACTCACAGCCGAAGACCAGGAGATCTTGTCAGCGGGCGATACTGCCGCCACCGAGATCGGTGAGCATTTCGCTGCCTTCTCGTTCCGCAAGGCCTGCCTGCGGCTGATGGCCTACGGCAACGCCGTCAACAAGTACTACGACCAGCAGCAACCCTGGGTGACCCGCAAGAGTGATTCAGTCCGCTGCGGACACACACTGCGAGTCTGTGCGGAGTCGATCCGCACGATCGCGATCCTATGCCGGCCGATCATGCCGGAGATTTCCGACACCATCCTCGAAGCGCTAGGAGTAGCCGGGCAACCGCTGCTCTCGAGCGCGGGCGGCGTCGGGTTGCCAGCGGGCCCGCTGCGGGCAAAGACCCTGCCCGTCCTGTTTCCCAAGGTACCAGACCAGATCATCGAGACCGAACTACAGAACCTCGCAACCATGGCAGAACGACACAACGAAGTGACTCCCGATCCCGAGCCGACCACCAGCCCAGGGGAGGATGGCAGTTCCAAGACAGGTATCGAACCGACCATCGACTTCGAGCAATTCACCGCCGTCGACATGCGGGCTGCCACCATCACCAAGGCTGAGAAGCACCCCAACGCCGATCGACTGCTGGTACTCGAAGTCGACCTCGGGTTCGAAACCCGGACCATCCTGGCCGGCGTCGCTGGGTCGTACGATCCCGCAGACCTGGTGGACCGACGGGTTGTCGCGGTCTGCAACCTGGCGCCACGCAAGATGCGCGGCATCGAGTCCGAGGGGATGCTGCTCGCCACTGAGGACGAAGGCGGCAAGCCGCGCTTTCTAGCGCCGGACCCCGGCACCCCCAACGGCGCCAGGGTGACCTGAGCCAGGCATCCAGGGATTAAAAAGACGGGGCGGACCAATGTCCGCCCCCTCTGTCCATTGCCAACCAAGACCGATCAGGCCACCTGAGACAGGTGGTGACCGGTAAAGGTTCGCAGAAGCAAGCTACCTACGGGCAGCTTTCTTCTTGGCCTTTTTCTTGGCCTTGCGCTTTGGAGCTTTCCGCTTCGCAGCCTTCTTCTTGGCCTTCTTCTTGGCCTTGCGCTTCGGAGCTTTCCGCTTCGCAGCCTTCTTCTTGGCCTTCTTCTTGGCCTTGCGCTTCGGAGCCTTCCGCTTCGCAGCCTTCTTCTTGGCCTTCTTCTTAGCCTTCTTCTTGGCCTTCCGCTTTGGAGCCTTCCGCTTCGCAGCCTTCTTCTTGGCCTTCCGCTTTGGAGCCTTCCGCTTCGCAGCCTTCTTCTTAGCCTTCTTCTTGGCCTTC
>JAYZDB010000029.1:0-12264 GCA_036338025.1 Planctomycetota bacterium | reverse complement strand
GGATGACTACTACTTCAACTTGTCGGTGCTGAAGTTCCAGGAGGTGTTGGAGGGTCTCGACGATCCCGAGTACGGCGGATCCGTAACCTACGGTAGTCCCCTCAAGATCCATGGGTGGCGTCCGCTGAACAACGCGCAACGTGTGCGGATGATCGTCGAACAACTCGAAAAGAACGCACCGGACGGCTTTGACACCAGTTCGTGGCACCATGACTGATGTAGGCTGTGACATCGACTTTGCGGCGCCCGAGGTTTTGAGCCTTGGCTAGCGACCCTGTTCCGTAGCTCCATGCAATCCCACCGGCTCATTCAGACTGTCGATACCCACACCGAGGGCCAGCCGACGCGTATCATCACCAGCGGACTCGGCTACCTCCCAGGAGATTCGATCGCAGCCAAACGCGAACATTTTCGCACGCACTCGGACCATCTGCGGACGGCTCTGATGGCCGAACCGCGTGGACATCGGGACATGTACGGCTGCATCCTCACCCAACCCAGCCGGCCCGAAGCAGAAATCGGGATCATCTATTTCCACAACTCGGGCTACATGGACATGTGTGGGCACGCGACCATTGGCCTGTCGACGGCGCTGGTCGAACTCGGGATGGTGGCGGTCGAAGAACCGGTGACCCGGATCGTCTACGACTCAGTTGGCGGACTGGTGACGGCGCTCGTCAAGGTTGAGGATGGCAAGGCTCTCGAGGTCACGTTTGAGAACGTTCCGGGCCATGTCCACTGTCTAGGAGAGACCTTGTCAGTCGAGGGCATTGGTTCGATGGAAGTCGACGTTGCCTATGGGGGTAACGACTTCGTCTGGTTCGATGCGGATGCAATCTCGCTCGAGATTCATGATCAGAACGCCAGGCAGATTGTGGATGTGGCGATGCGTGTGATGGCTGCCGCCAATGAACAATTGCCGGTTCGAGACCCGGCTACCAAGGCGTCCAGAGAGATCAACATTGCCACGGCCCTGACCAGGCCCAAGACAGTCGCTGGTCCGGCAGTTCGGAACGTGCACGTGTTCGGCCCCGGACAGTTTGACCGCTCGCCGGGAGGAACCGGGACGACAGCCCGCCTGGCGGTCATGCGAGCCAAGGGCGAAATCGAACCAGGTGTGCCGGTGACGGTGGAGAGCGGCATTTCGGATGGTCGCTTCGTTGGAAGACTGCTTGGGGAGGTTGATCTGGGCGATGGCGTGACCGGTTACCGGACGTCGGTGACTGGGTCTGCCTTCGTCACCGGCATGCATCAGTTCGTCATGGATCCGGCCGATCGATTGAAGGACGGGTTCCTGGTCCGGTAGATTGCTGGCATGAACCCGATCCACCGTCGTTGCGTTCTGATTGCTGTCGCGACTCTGGCCGCGGGCTGTGCAATGCCGGCCGGGCTCTCGCCGAAGCCGCCCAACATTGTCATCATCCTCGCCGATGACATGGGCTACGGCGATCCTGCCTGCAACAACCCGGACTCCAAGATCGAGACCCCGGCACTCGACCGCATCGCAGGCGAAGGTATGCGTTTCACGGATGCTCATTCGCCAGCGTCCTGGTGCACGCCGACCCGCTACGGCTTGTTGACGGGTCGTTATCCGTTCCGTCTCGGGCGGTTCAACAGACGGTGTATCGAAGAGGGTCGCCCGACCTTGGCGACGATGTTGCGTGGAGCCGGCTACACGACCGGGATGATCGGCAAGTGGCACCTGTGGTTCGATGGCAAACGCAATGTGGACCGGGACTGGTCGAGGCCGTTCCGCGGTGGTCCGACCGATTGCGGATTCGATAGCTACTTTGGCATTCCGGCATCCTTGGACATCCAGCCGTACTACTACATCCGTGGAGCCTTGCCGGTGGCACCACCGACGGACCGGTGTGAGACGAACCTCAGCAAGGGTCACTGGACGGACATCCAAGGCGCATTCTGGCGCAAGGGTGGTGTCGCCCCCGGATTTGAGCACGCACGAGTCCTGCCGGACCTGTGTGCCGAGGCCCTGGAGTTCCTCGATGCTCAGGCGCGGTCGGACACTGGCAAGCCGTTCTTCCTCTACTTCGCCTTGCCGGCTCCGCATACTCCGTGGTTGCCGACCCCGAAATTCCGCGGCAAGAGTCGCGCGTCGATGTACGGAGACTTCGTGATGCAGGTCGACGACACGGTCGGGCAGGTCTTGTCTGCACTGGATTCCCACGGGATGGCACGCGACACCCTGGTACTGTTCACCTCTGACAACGGGCCGGTCTGGTATCCCAAGGACGTAGAGAAGTTCG
Organism: Planctomycetota bacterium; assembly: GCA_036338025.1. Classification (GTDB taxonomy): domain Bacteria; phylum Planctomycetota; class UBA1135; order UBA1135; family UBA2386; genus JAYZDB01. The sequence goes on along the minus strand of JAYZDB010000029.1, from coordinate 10,000 downwards.
GCCACCGCAGTGTCGGGCCGCTTCGGGGCATGAAGTCTGATGCTTTCGAAGGTGGGCACCGGATGCCGTTCTTTGTGCGCTGGCCTGGGCGTATTCCATCCGGCGAGATCTCGGATCGGATCATCTGTTTTACGGACATCATGGCGACGCTGGCCTCGATCGCCGGGACCGCCGTGCCGGTCGGTGGTGGTGGGGACAGTGTTGACTTCCTGCCTGCCCTGCTCGGCAAGGCGATGCCACCACGTGGTCCCACGATCCTCAAGTCAAACGCCACAGTCGTGCGGGATGGGCGATGGAAGCTGATCACCCGCCTGGGATCGGGTGGGTTTACCAAGCCGCGGTCGGTCGCGGCGGTGCCGGGTGGTCCGACGGGGCAACTCTACGACCTGCAAGAAGATCTTGCTGAGACCACCAACCTCTGGGCACAACGTCCGGAGGTCGTCGCCAGATTGCAGGGCTTGCTGCAGCGCGAGAAGGCCCGGTGACGTTCCGCGCGGCCTGACCATCGCCGGGTTCGCCGCGCCGGCTGCCGGATCGATTCTGCCAGCAGCTTTGACGAGCAGATCGGGCTTCGATTGTCTCTTCCAGCCCACAAGTGGTTCGATGTGAGGGGGTCGGGATGTCGCTGGGTGCGACGCCCTGCTAGGATTTTGTCACCCAACCGGTGTCATGAAAATCCTGTCCATCCTGATCGTCCTGACGGCCTTTGTGCCGTGTCGATTCACTGTGCGTGATGTCGGATTCGTGGATCTGGGGGACCCGGCCTACAAGCTGCATGTCTTTGTGTCGGGCCAGGAATCACCTGCCGCCAAGGCGACGCTGGGACGCTTGTGCAAGGCGCAGCTCAGGGACGTCAACGTCGAAGTTGAATTCGTCGATCCCGATGCCGAGAAGGAGCTACCAGCGCACCGACTCCTGCGTGAAATGCAGATCCAGGAGTTCCCCTCGATGGTCCTGGTGCACCCCGACGGTCAGGCCATGAAGATCGGTTTTCAGGGCACCTTTGATGATGTTGTCGCGCCGGCCATCGAATCCGTCGCCAGCTCACCACTCCGCACTCGAATTCGGGAGCGGGTCCTGCGGTGTTATTGCGTTGTCGTGTTGGTTGAGGGACTCGACGAGGCAGAGAATCGCCGCGCTGCCCAGTCCGTCCGGGATGCCTTCGCCGTCATCGAACGTGGCTTCGACGCAATGCCGAAGGCGGTTGGAGATCTCCCGAGTCTGCTCACCGTGACCGCACAGGAATGCCAGCGGGAACAGGTGCTGTTGTGGAGTCTTGGCGTCGGAGTGCAACCGGAAACCGCGTCGGTCGGGGTGTTGTTTGGCCGCGGTCGTCGGATTGGCCCGATTCTCGATGGCGCGGACATCAGCAAGGATCCTCTGCTCGGCATCCTTGCCAACGCCGGCGAGTCCTGTGAATGCGGACTCGACCGGACGTGGATGCGCGGTCCCAGGATTCCGCTGCGGTGGGATGACGATGTCAAGCAGCAGGCCACCAAGTTGCTCGGCTTCGACCCGGAGAACCCGGTGGTGAAGTCGGAGATCAGCGGCATCCTCAGCAAGCGACCCAAGGGCAACCGCGGTGCCCGCGACAGCACTCCCACGGTCGCTGAATTGTTGGCGGGGTACTCTGAGGCTCCGGTCGAGGACGCGACCCCGGTTGCGAACGGTTCCCGTGCTGAGGTCGATGCTCTGGGGCCTGACGAAGCAGATACCACCTTGTGGGTGCCGGTCTTGGTGACCGCAGGCGTGATGTTTGTTGTCAGTCTGTTGGTCGCCGCGTTCGTGTTCATGCGCAGGACGGGTAGATGAGCACTCTGGCCCTGATCCTCCGAGAGGCATTGCACCGCCGTTTGACTACGGGCCTGGTGCTGCTGGCCCTGATCGCCACGGTCGCTCTGCCGGTTGCTGTTTTCCTGTCGGGTCAGGCGAGCAAGCGCGAGACGATCCGGCTGATGCGCGACCTCGGCTACAACCTTCGGATCATCCCGAAGGAGACCGACATGCCGGGTTTCTGGGCGCGGGGCTACTCGAACCGGGTCTTGCCGGAGGACTGCGTGCAGCGCTTCCTGCAACGTCCTGATTTGTCATACAACCATCTGATCGCAATGCTGAACCGTCGGATCGACTGGAACGGAACATCGGCTTTGGTAACCGGCATCGCTACCGAAGTTGCGCCGCGAGGCAAGCAGAAGCCGCCGATGATCTTTACGGTGGATGCGGAGACCCTGCATGTTGGCCACGCGGTCGCGGTCAGTCTCTCCTTGACCAAGGGGCAGACGGTTGTCCTGCGCGGCGCTTCGTTCCGGATCGCCGCGATTCTGTCCGAAAAGGGTGATGTTGATGACAGTCGCGTCTACTGCAGCCTGGCCGATGCGCAGCGCCTGCTTGGCATGCGTGAGCAGATCAACGAAATCCAGGCGCTGGAATGCCACTGCCAGGATCCTGCGATCGACACCCTCCCCAAGTTGCGCCAGGAGTTGGAGTCCATCATTCCGGAAGGTCGTGTCCTACGTGAGTCGGATATCGCGGTGACTCGCAAACGCCAGCGCCAGATGGCGAATCGTCAGGCCTCGGTGTTCGTGTCCATCGTACTGGGGGCTGCGGCGATCTGGATCGCGATGCTGTTTGCTCTCAATGTCTACCAGCGACGGTCCGAGATCGGCACGCTGCGTGCGCTCGGATATCGCTCCGGGTACATCGGACGCTTGTTTCTCGGCAAGGCAGCACTCCTAGGACTCTTCGGAGCTGTCCTCGGCTTTGCCCTCGGGACGGGGCTCATGCAGCTTTGGGGGCCCTCGATTTTCGCGACGGCACCAGGACAGGTGCGGACTGAGTGGTTGCTGTTGCCCGCAGCGCTGGTTGTGGCCCCGTTGTTCGGGATGATCACCGCGCTGGTTCCGACCGTCGCTGCGGTCATGCATGACCCGGCTGTCACCCTGCGGGAGGATGGCTGATGCTGAAGATGCACGGCGTGTGTCTCAGCTACGGTGAGACCTCGGCGCTGGCCGATGCGAGCCTGGTGGTGGCCGAGGGTGAGTTCGTGTGTTTGCGTGGGCCTAGCGGGTCCGGCAAGACAACACTCTTGCTACTGGCAGGCGGGATGTTGCATCCTACGAGTGGGCGGGTCGAGCTCGCCGGTCACGATCTCTACGGTCTCGATGCCTCTGCCCGCGCCGAACTACGGGCGACTGCAGTTGGATTCGTCTTCCAGACCTTCAATCTGGTGCCTTACCTTGACCTCGCGGACAACCTCAGGTTGGCAGGTGGTGGGCATCGAAGCCTCGACCGTGCCCACGTCATCGCCCAGCTCGAGCGGGTCGGCCTCGGGCATCGGGCGACCCACAAGCCCCGGGCATTGAGTGCTGGAGAACGCCAGCGCACGGCCCTGCTCCGAGCGATGCTGCACCAGCCCCGTATCCTGTTGGCAGACGAACCGACCGGCAATCTCGACCCCGCCAACGCGACCATCGTGATGGATCTACTCTCGGAGTTTCACGCTGGTGGTGGCACTGTCCTGCTTGTGACCCATGGAAATCTCGGTGCGGACCGTGCTGACCGGGTTCTGCACCTCGAGGAGGGTAGACTGGCGTCGCAACCCTCAGTCTCACATTAGCCACGATCCCATGAAGTCACTGTCTGGCCTCCTGCTCGTTTTGACGACCAGTTCCATTGCCCTGTCGCTGGATCTGTCGGCGCAGGCCTGGCCCACCTACCGACATGACATGGCTCGAAGTGGCCGAACCGATGCGGTGCTCGCCGTACCTCTGCGGGAGCGATTTTGTGTTCGCTCGATGCATCGTCCGAAACCTGCCTGGCCGGGACCGGCCAAGCGAGACGCCTACAGCAAGATCGAGAACCTCGAGCCGCGCCTGGCCTTTGATCGGGCGTTCCACATCGTCGGGGAGAAGGGTCGGATCTACTTTGGCTCGAGTGCCGATGACCAGGTTCGCTGTCTCGATGGGAAGACTGGCGAGGTGTTGTGGAGCGGGTTCACCGAAGCACCGGTGCGGTTTGCTCCGACCTTGCATGGCGGCCGAGTCTTCGTGGGCAGCGACGATGGCCACGCCTACTGTCTTGATCAGGAGACGGGCAAGCAGCTGTGGCGGTTCCGTGCTGCACCGCGTGATGTCCGCGTGCCGGGGAACGGGCGATTGATGTCACCATGGCCGGTCCGAACCGGCATCGTGGTCGATAAGAAGACCGCTTACTTCTGTGCCGGCCTGTTTCCCTCCGAAGGTGCCTGGCTCTGCGCCCTCAATGCCAGGTCCGGCAAGAAGCAGTTCGCCACGGCGCTGAGTGGAACCCACCCCCAGGGTTACATGCTTGCATCAAGGAGTCGTCTGTACGTTCCTACTGGCCGAGGTCGTCCCGCTGTCCATCAACGCAAGAACGGCGCCAAGATCCGAGACATGAGTGGTCAAGGTGGCACCTTTGCGCTGCTGGTTGGCGACTCGTTGATCTATGGCCCGGGCAAGACGGGTGAACTCGGTGAGTTCTCTGATTCCAGTTCTGATCAGGTCGCGACCTTCCACGGTTTGCACATGATCGTGCATGGTGACATGGCCTGGTTACACAGTGGCCGTGACCTGTCGGCGCTGCACCGCACGAAGTTCCTCAAACTGCTCGGAGAACAACGAGGGTTGGGAGCCCGGCGCAAGGCCCTCCAGAAAGAGGTCGCGGCGCTGCGCAAGAAGGCCAAGAACAAGCAGACTGTCGCTAGAAAGCAGACGCGTGAACTTGAGAAGATCGGCGCTCGATTGCAGGAGATCAGCGCCGAACTGCCTCGCTGCGTGCTGTGGCGCACGCCCTGTGATCTGCGCTACGAGATGATCATGGCGAAGGATGTGCTGCTGCTGGGGGGTGATGGCGAAGTCCGCGCTTTCTCAGCCAAGGACGGCAAGCAGGTCTGGGAGGCACCGGTCCACGGGCGGGCCTGGGGTATGGCAGTTGTCGATGACACCCTCTACGTGAGCACTGACGAGGGCGCTATCCACGGTTTTTCGGGGGACGTGCGATGAACCACATCGGACCACTTTGCATCGTAGTCGCGACGACCTTGACCCTGGCAGTGGCGCAGAGGCCCACCCACGAATGGGACTTCTCGAAGGCCGGGATGGCTCGCAGCAAGGGGTCGCTTCGCGGTCCTGGGGCGTTGTTGCAATCGCCCCTGCCGGAGGCGCTGGTATTTCGATCGCGCGAGGACCGCTTTGTGGTGTCCAACAGCATCCGTTCCGCGCGCCTGCCAAAGTCAGCAATCACGGTGGCGGCTTGGGTAACAGTGGACGCGCCGCGTACCTGGGGCGGCCTGTTCTCTGCTCTGCAGGACAATGGTGCTTTTGAAAAGGGGTTGCTGCTGGGCTACAGCGGTTCGAAGTTTTGTTTCGCGCTGGCCAGCAAGGGTGCCGATGACGGAGACGGCAAGTTGACCTACCTGACGGGCCGCTCGTCGTTTGTGCAGGATCGTTTCCAACACGTGGTGGGGACCTACGACGGCAAGGAAATGCGTCTCTACGTGGACGGTGAACTCGAGGCTTCGTCCAAGGCCCAAAAGGGCGAAATCCTATACCCGCGGCGCGCCGTCGTAGAGATCGGCGCGTACCACGATGATGACGAGGATTTCCCATTCCGCGGTTTGCTCGGTCAAGTGCGGGTGTTCTCAAAGGCGTTGAACGAAGCAGAGGTTCGTGCGCAACGGGCGTCCGCCGCTCAGCGATTCCAATGGCCGGCGATCTCCGGAGCTGTGCGCGCGCACAGGTGGCAGGCCAGCGAATCAGCTCTCTCGAGGATGAGCGGTGAGGTTTCACTGACACAGACCGGCAAACTCTCCTTCGATGGCACGGTTGCACCCGTCAAGGTGCAGTTTACCGGTGCCGAGGCTCTGCGGGGTACCCTGCCGCCGCTGCCGGGACGTACCCGATCGATCGAGGTCACCGCTTTGTTGGGCAGTGTACGGCGACGGAGCTTGCTGGCTCGGTTCGGTGAGTTGGAACTTGGTCTGCTCGACGGCAAGTTACGTTTTGGTATCGGAGAACGCTTTGCGACGGTCGGCGAGAAGTTAGCCCCATTTCGCTGGTACCATATCGTCGCGACCTGGGACGGTTCCTTGCTGCGTATCTATCTGGACGGCAAGCAGCGAGCGTTCGAGCGTAGCGATCCGCAGGTCGGGCCGGTCGGTGGCAAACTCACGATCGGTGACGGCTTCAGCGGTGGTCTGCACGAACTCAATTTGAGCAATGCCTTGCTCTCATCGACCGAGGTCGTGGAGCGTTACCGGAAGAAGAAGGCGCTGTTTCCCAAGCCGCTCGGCGTGGAGATCGGACCGTATGCGAGTTTCTTGACCCCGAACCGTGCCGAGATCCGGTGGCAGACACCCGCGCAGGGCCGCGCCTGGGTCGAGTTGGTAGATGTCGATGGCAAGGTTCAGCGTGTCGCGGTGCGTAACGTCCGGGGGACTTCGGTTGCGCAGATATCCCGTTTGCGTAGCGGCCTGAGTTACGATTATCGGATCCTCCTGGAGGATGCTGCCGGCAAACAGCACGCGACGGCGAGCTACCGACTCGACACGGCGTTCGCCTATGCCGACGAGCATGTCGCGACATCCCTGGCGGATGCCGGGCCTGATGTGGTGAAGTTGGTCTCGGCGATGCCGAAGGGGCCGGGCTACAGCGTGGTTCTGGGCGTCGATGCCAGTGGGTCCAGTCACCCGGCAGCGTTGGTCGCGGATCTGGCGAAGTACACCGAGCAACAGATCGTGGTGGTGATCCCCGGCGCCGGCCAGGCGCAGGCATTGCGGCGAAGCCTTGCTGCTCGTCAGATCTACGGGACACGGGTCACCGTGGTGCAGGCCGCTTTCGACGATTTGCCATTGGGCAGTGACCTTGCCAACGCCGTCGTGGTGGCCAAAGGAGCCAAGATCTCACAACGCGAGTGCCGTCGCATCCTACGGCCCGAAGGCGGCAAGATCATCACCGCGTCCGGCGAGGTCTTGCATACAGCTGTGCAGGTCGCCGGAACAGGGGATTGGACTCACCAGTACGGAAGTGGGGCCAACACCGCCTCGTCCAATGACGGCCTGGTGTCGGATGCGCTGGAACTGCAGTGGTTCGGCAAGCCTGGACCTCGGCCGATGATGGACCGGGGTGCACGTTCTCCAGCGCCGCTATACACCAACGGGCGGCTGTTCATCCATGGCGACCGGCGTTTGTTCGGACTCGACGCTTACAACGGCACGATCCTGTGGGCGCACGAGATTCCGCAACTGCGGCGGGTCAACATGCCCCGGGACTGCAGCAATCTCAATGTCCTGGGAGACGATCTGTGGGTAGCGGTTACCGATCGTCTGTGGCGTCTTGATGCACAAACTGGCGCGATGCTAGACACCCTTGAGATACCGGAGGCCTTGCGACCGATCGATGATCCGGCTTGGGGTTTCGTCCACGCGACGCCGAACTCGGTGATCGGCACTGCGACTACCCTGCACGCGACGTACCGCGGAGCCGAGGGCGAGTGGTACGATAAGCCCGGTGTTGAGGCCGAGGCTGTACTCGGGTCTGCGATGTTTGCGGTGCATCCGGAAAGTGGTGAGCTGTTGTGGTCCTACACCGGCAGTCACATCGTGCATCCGACCATTACTGTTGATGCCGAGACCATCTACTTCGTTGAGGACCGTAAGCCTTCGAAGGAATCGTTGGCCAAGGGTCGGCTAGTATCGCAGGATGGCAAGAACCAGTTCCTGGTCGCGATCGAAGCCAAGACCGGCAACAAGTTGTGGGAGCGTCGGTACGATTTCAGGGACTTCAGTCAGGTGTTCTACTTGAGTCTCAGCACTGGAGTGTTGGTGGCGGTCGGTACCTCCACCAAGTACCACGCACACGGTTTTGAGGCGAGCACTGGGCAGCCCAAGTGGCAGCACTCTCACGCCGTCAAGAAGGACCACCACGGTGGTGCCATGCAGCACCCGGTGATTCTCGATGGTGTCGTCTACGTCGAACAAAAGGCCCTGGATCTGCAGAAGGGCAAGGTCGTGCGCGAGGATATCCCCGGCCGTCGCGGTTGCGGCACCATGACGGCTTCGGGTCAGACCCTGTTCTTCCGGCACTACGACCACACGATCTGGAATCCGACAACCAAGAAGCTCACGGTGCTGCCGGGCATTCGCAGTGGTTGTTGGTTGAGCTTGATTCCAGCTGGCGGTCTTTTGCTCGCACCGGAGAGCAGCTCGGGATGTTCGTGCGCGAACCCCATCCAGACCTCCGTTGCCTACCGTCCCAGGAAGAAATGATAGCCGAATCCAACGGACTACAGGTCCTGGCGACGCTGTCGCTCCTGGCTGTCGGTGGGCTGACCTACTGCATAGTGCAGGGAGATGTACCCAGTCGTGAGCGAGGTGTTTCGCTTACCGTGCATTGCGCTGCCGGTATCAAGGCACCGGTGGTCGCTATCGCCAAACGTTACGAGGAGGAATTCGATACCCCGATACGTTTGACGTTTGGCGGGTCTGGATCCCTGTTGAGTGGACTCACTGTGAAAGCCAACGGTGACATCTACATCGCCGGTGACGGTAGCTATGTTGACACGGCAAGGGCTCGCGGACTTGTGGACGAGGTGTTGACGATTGCGGAAATGCGACCAGTCATCGCTGTGCAGCCTGATAACCCGGAGAAGATCAGGAATCTCCAGGATCTCTTGCGGGAGGGTGTGAAGTATGCGCTCGGCAATCCGGATGCTGCTGCGGTAGGCGAGATCGTCAAGGCGACAGCGGGCAGGCTCGGTATCTGGAAGGAACTCGAATCGAGGGCGGCGGTGTTCAAGCCGACTGTCAACGATCTCGCCAACGATCTCCGGCTGGGTACTGTGGACGCAGCGGTAATCTGGGATGCGACTGCGCGGCAGCACGGTCTGACTATCGTGAATGACGCTGCCTTGGCACAGAGTCCACGGCAGGTCACCTTGGGGGTCTTGCACTGCACGGCATACCCCCGCGCTGCCCTCCACTTCGCGCGTTATCTCACCGCCCAGGATCGTGGTCTGCCAGCCTTTGCCAAGGCGGGCTTCACGCCGATGGACGGTGACCCATGGGTCGATGTGCCTCGCCTGTTGCTGATGTCCGGCGCCATGCTGCGTCCGGCCATCGAAAAGACGCTCTCCGAATTCGAAGACCGCGAAGGGATAATCATCGAGCGGGTCTACAACGGCTGCGGAATCCTGGTGTCCCAGATGCGGACCGGAGTCTTGCCGGACGCTTACTTTGCCTGTGATCAGACCTTTCTCGATCAGGTCGAAGACCGATTCGAGACCGGCACTCCGTTCAGCACCAACGACATCGTGCTGGTTACTCCACCGGGTAATCCTCGCGGACTTCACAAGTTGTCCGACTTGCTCGGAGAAGGACTGCGTATTGGAATCGGGCACCCTGAGAAGTCAGCTCTGGGTGCGCTGACCAGCACGATGATGACGCGGCAGGGTCTCGCCGAACGGCTTCGAGCCAGCGGCAATATCGCTGTTGAGTCCCCGACCGGCGACATGTTGGTCAACCAACTCCGAGCCGGATCTCTGGACGCCATCCTGGTCTACCGGAGCAACGCCGCGCATGTCGCTGAGCACGTCGCCACGCAGACCCTTGCGGGTGTGGATGGTGCACTGGCGGTGCAACCCTACGCGGTGGCGCGGACCTCGGCCCACAAGCAGCTGATGGGCCGACTTCGGGCCAGGCTTGGCACCGCTGTCTCGGCCGATCGGTTCAAGTCACTGGGCTTCTCGTGGCAGGGGGGCACGGTGCCTCGATGAGAGTCGGATCCGACCGGATTTTCCACCTGGTGTTGGGGTGTTTCGTTGGGGCCTACGTACTCCTCATCGTGTCGATGCTCGTTGCAGACGCGAGTTTCACCAGCGGTGAGGACCTCTGGTCGGCGATTCAGAGCCCTGAGATTCGCGCCGCCACCATCCTTTCGCTGGTGTCGGCGAGCCTGACGGCCCTCCTGTCGGTCTGGTTTGCGGT
>JAYZDB010000028.1:0-16971 GCA_036338025.1 Planctomycetota bacterium | reverse complement strand
GTGAGGTGCTGGTTGCCGGGGGCTTGTCGGTGGTGCCGGTAGTCAACGTTCCGATCGTGTCGCCGACCGCCCAGGCCTACACGCCAGCGCTCGGGATCTTCGGGTTTCCACGCCTGATGGCGCCGCGCATGTTGCATGGCGCGACGGCGCTCGGCGATGGACGCGCCCTGTTGGCCGGTGGTCTGACCATTGACTTCACCAAGTTCATCCAGACCCAGAACATCCTCGACCTCAAGATCAGCTCGGTGGCGGACGCCGTTACCTACAGCGGTGGCCTGTTTGGAGGCTTCTCCGCCGCGATGCCCTTGAGCAAGGGCCGGTTGTTGCCGGCCGTGGCGCCGATCGGCAACAGCAGCGCCTTGATTGCCGGAGGATTCAACCTCGACTTGTCGCTCGGCACGTTCAAGTTGGAAGCGCTGGCCGAGTCCGACTTGTTGAGCGGTTCGACCGTGGTTGCCACCGGCAAGATGAGAAATCCACGTATCGGCGCGGTGGCCGTGCCACTGCCTGACGGTACGGTACTGGTGGTGGGTGGCGGCAACCTCCGCGCCGAGGTCTACCAGCCGCGCTGAGTCTGGAGGACTCTCCGACTCGCGTCTGGGAGAATCCCGCGGAGCCACACAGACTCGGGCTGAGTCACTCCTTCAAGACGCTCAGGACTTTTTGGACCCCCGCATCGAGTTCCGATTGGCTGAGCTGGTGGTCGTTGTGTTGCCACAAGGTCTGGTCGCCGGTGCGCACGACAACACCGTGGCTTGCGATGCCGTAGGAGGTCAACTCTGCCTTGTGGTCGGAAGCGGACCGTGTCTCGACCTTGAACTTGCTCGGATGCTTTTTGGCGGCGGCATGGACCATGCCGACATTCATCTTGCAAAAGTGTCAACCAGGCATTTCGTACACGACCCAGGTGGCGGTCGTGGCTTGAACCTGTGCCGCTGCCTTGGGTTTGGCCTTGGTGGCATCCGGCGTGGACAGGCTGGGTTCTACCTTGGGGGATGGACCGGAGACCGACTCGGATGTGCAGCCGATACACAGCAAGAGGCCGCAGAGGGCGGGTAGAGGGGACGTGTACATGAGGATTTCGTGTCGGACGATTGTCTTGAAGAAGTTCGAAGTGGATTTCGTTGGTAGCAGTGCAGATTCAGGGGCGGTCCTGCTGGAATTCCCGGCACCAGGGTATTGTCCAGAAGTCCCTGGCTCCAGAAACTCCAGGCCGAACTCTAGCGTGAAACTCTGGAAGTCCACAAGTCGCACTTGCTCGCTAGAGTGATCGGTTCACCGAGACGGATTTCGATCGCTCAATCTTGCGCCGCCCACCCCTGATCACTGTCATTCTCGCCGCCGGGTTCCTGGTGTGCCCTCCGCTTTTCCTGCGGTTTGGCCCGGAGAGTGTCCGGATGAAGTTCTTGGAGCTGTCCCAGGGTGTGTGGTCGGGGTTTGGAGGCGAGGAGCGGTTCTTGCGGTTCGACGCGCAGCATCAGGTGTTGGGAGCCTTGTCCGGCAAGTCGACGATTGAATTCCCCTTCGAGAATTGCGGGGACCGACCGGTCGTATTGATGCGGAGTTGGTCCTCGTGTGGTTGCATCGACGTCGGATTGCCAGGCAAGCCCATTGCCCCTGGGATGCGCAGCAAGGTGGTGTTGCACGTCGATACCGGAGATCAGTTGGCCGGTCCGATGTGGATGCTTGCCAAGGTCTATACGGACCTTGAGCCGAAACGACCGTTCTTGTTGGCTGCGGAGGGCACGGTCAAGTGAAGCTACCCTCGGCGATGTTGCATCTTCTGGCCTGGTCGACAGTTCTCGCGTTGCTGCGACACCTGGTATTCCTCGAACTTGTCCTGACCGACCCCTCGGCGGTCGTGGAGTCACTCGAACGACGCGCCGTTGTCTTAGAGTTGCCCGCAGCACAGGTCTTGCCGATGATCGAAAGCGGTGAGTATCAGGCAGTGGACCTACGCCGGGATTCCACCTTGCCGGTCATCGGCCTCCACCTTGCGTGGTCCTTGCCGATGCCCCATTCGATGACGATTCTGAGCAAGTACATCAAGAATGCGACTGCCAGGCGTCTGGCATTCATCGTGGATGAACACGATCGGGATGAAGGTCTCAAGACCTTGCGCCGCGTGTGCCAGCGGTTAGGCGTTCGCGAGGCGATTCTGGTTGTGGGGGGGGTGTAGGCATGGGCGCCGTGCGAGTCGTGAGTTGGGTGGTGCTCGGTAGTGTCTTGCTGGTGAGCGGGGGCCTGAAGTCTCTTGACGCCGAGGGTACGGTGATTGCGACCGCCGCCTATGACATCCTGCCGGCCTGGATGGCGTTTTTGCTCGGGGCTGTTTTGCCCGCGCTCGAGGTCGTCCTTGGTGCCGCTCTCCTCACCGGGTGGCAACGACGCGCCGCAGCAACCTGGGCGGTTGTGCTCGGGGTTGTGTTTGGCGTAGCCAATTCTTGTGCTTTGCTACGAGGACTGGTTGTTGACTGCCAGTGCTTTGGTGGGGTTGCGGGTTCCTCGGTCGCGACGTCCTTGTGGATCGATTGCGGCATCATCGCCATGGGTTTGCTCGCTTCGCGTCAATCGGTTGACAGCTCGAAGCCGTGAAGAACGTCTAGCTACAGGGCCGGACTTCGAATTCCTCGGACAGGATGGAGCCGATGGTGTTGCGATCTGCGAGGTGGTGAGCGAAATGGAGGTGTAGGCACTTCACGCTGCGCCGGTGGCTGAGTCCGCCGATTCCGCGCTCGAGTAGCATGTTCTGTAATCCGGCGTCGCGGACTTGTGCGCGTTCTTCCTCACTGAGGAGTTGCCATCGTTGTTGGATGTAGCGTTCGTGGTCTAAATGGAGAGCCGCGGCAAGTTCGTCGTCACCTGCGAGTCGGGCATCTAGTTGCTGGATCAACCCCCCCATTTCGAGGCGGGAGACTACCCGGCGGAGTTCCGGGCAGGACAGCCAGTAGAGTGTCGGGAAGGGAGCGATCTGACCGGATTCGAGGTGGATCGGGTGATTGACGATGACCGCAGGATGGCCTGCTGGACAGCGGGCCGCGATGTGCACGGCGGCGCGCGGAGGTCGACCGAGTTGTTCGGCGACGGTGGCGATATCGGCGTCGGTGAGATCTTCGAGGTCCACTTCCCAGGCGAGACTAGTGATCCCGCTGATTGGAGCAAGACCCGTCGCGATTCAGGGTGTCATCGTGAGGGTTTCTTCGACCGTGCTCGCTGAGTCAGCTGGCAGGTCGATTGGATCGGTTTCACGGCGGAAGTGCTCGATCTCACGTGTCAAGGTTTCGGCTGCCTGACTCACAGCGGTGAGAGTGGCTTGTATTTCGTCATGGCCGTATCGAGAGGCACTGTCCCGGTGACTGGCCAGAGAATCGTTGAGGACATGATTGGCCGACTTGATCTGGTCGATCTGGGTTGCCAGCCTGGCGACCATCGTGTTGAGGATGTCAACCTCAGCCTTGAGGTAGTCCTTGGACCGAATCTTCATTGTTTCGGGGAGCACTCCGTGACCAACGGATTCCATCACCCGTTTTACCCGGACCAGCGGTCCGACGATGCGATGTGAGATAACAATGGTTCCGTAGGCGGCGAATGCCAGGCAGAACAAAGCTACCGGCCAGAAACGCTCTTGCATGAACATCAAGGCGATCGATGTCTCGTAGGATGAGTCCAGTTCGCCCGCATGGCGGCGGAGTTCGACCAGCAGGGGGATGTACAGGCCGGCGCTCACGATGAGCAGCATGAACACGACGAAGCCCAGGGTCCTGAGGAGTAGGTTGTATTGGACTTTTCGATCGACGATGTAGTTTCGTCGCAGCATCATTTTCTGCAGGAAATTCACGGTGCCTCCGAGATATCTCGACCGTCGGGTGAAGCAGTGAACTACTGCTCCCGACGGGTATTCATCGGATCATCGTGGTAGTCGGCATGACGTTTTCCCGGTTTTTCGTGGGCCCGATCGACGCGGTTTGCCGCAGCATTCGGTGGCGTTGAGGCCCTTGCGATCGACCCCTCCTGCCTCTGAGGCGCTGTTCAGGCACCCGGAGTTTCAGGCCTCGGGCATGCCCTCATTGGCGAGTTGGTCGGCTCGTTCGTTGCCCGGGTCACCGGCGTGCCCCTTGACCCACCGCCAATCGATCTCGTGGCTCGCCGCGGCAGCCTCAAGACGTTGCCACAGGTCGATGTTCTTGACCGGTTTCTTGGCGGAGGTCTTCCAGCCGCGCTTCTTCCAGTTCTCGATCCAGGTGGTGATGCCGTCTCGGAGATACGTGCTGTCGGTGTGAAGGATGATCTTGCAAGGTCGCGTCAAGGTCTCAAGCGCGACAATCGCTGCCATCAACTCCATCCGGTTGTTGGTGGTATTTGCTTCCCCACCTTTGAGTTCGCGAATCTTGCCGCATCCATTGAGGATCGCGCCCCAGCCGCCGCGGCCAGGGTTCCCGCTGCACGCCCCGTCGGTGTGGATCGTGATTGTTGTGGAGTCGGTTTCCGCCATCGCAGGTCAGTGTTTGCAAACGCGGGTGGGATACCAGGGATTCTTCACTCTTTCGAACCAGCGATTGTGAATGCCTGATCAGGGTTGGTTTGCGGAGGTAGGCCAGAGCCGTCTGGCATCTCGCCCTCCGGCCGTGCGCGAAACCGTCGTGAATCCCAGAACCACTGCTCGGGATAACTTCGGATTGCACGAGACAGAGCGTCGTTGATCCGAGCAGCGGTCGCGTGCACCTCGACATCCCGAGGATCTGCCCCGGACCCCTCGACCACATCCCAGACGTGCAATTTGTATCTCCGACGTGCCGTACGTTGTGTTGTTGCCACGACGATTGGGGCGCCAGTCTTGACGTGCAGCATGCCGGCCGTGCTGTTGGTGGCGGCCGGTGTGCCAAGAAAGGGTGCGTAGATGTCGCTACGCTTGGAGCTGACATCGACGAGTAACCCGGCAATCTTCTTGTTGCGGAGGGCTCGGAGGACCTGTCGGACACCGCCCTTGCGCTCCGTCATCTCTTGACCACCGGCACTACGAATCTCGTTGATTACATCGGTGACAGGCCGGATTGGGCTCGGTCGAAAGATCGTGACGACGGCCATTCCCGAGAGCGTCATTAGATGTGGTGTGAATTCGTAGACCCCGACGTGTCCCGATACCGCGAGTACTCCCTTACCTCGATCGTACTGTTCTCGTAGTTGTGCGATCTCAGTGAGGTCACAGTAGTCGTGGACGTTCCGGGAGGTGATCTGAGGCATCTTGCAGGTGTCGATGCCCATGTGCGTCATGTGGCGGGCCCATCGCCACAACAAGCTGCACCGAGGTCGGCCGGTCAACTGGTCGCGAAACGCAATGCGGACGTTGTGATGGAACCCCATCCTTCGGCGGGTAGACCTCCGGCGGGTCGCGTGGGTGTAGATCACCAGTAACACCGCGAGTCCGTCAGCGAAGGCGTACGCCAGCCAGTCCGGTAGCACGCGGACTGTCAGCACGAACGCTCGAAACGCCAAGCCAATCAACCGGTGTAGATATGGCGCGGCTATTGCTTGCTGGACAGTTGGAGGATTGTTCAAACTTGTGGCTAAAAGCCGACAGACCTTTGACCGTTGTGGGCTGGAGAGGGAAGCTTTCGGGAGTAGGTCTTTGGGTGGCCGATTCCGGCCCATCGAAGACGTGACGTTCTTACGGGTGACCTCACATCGGCAACTGACACGGTTTGAAAGTTTCGATCAAGTATCGGCTGGAATATGCGCTGGTTCGCATGGCGATGTTCGGCCTGCGCTACCTACCGGAGTCCTTGGCCTACGGTGGGATGAGCCTGTTGGGGCAGTTGTCGTTCCTGTGCTCAAAACGGCGGCAGGGCTATGCCCTGAAGTTCCTGCGGCAGGCCTATCCAGACGAGAGGACTGACAAGGAGCTGCTGAGTCTGGCGCGGCGGGCCACCGGCAACTTCCTGAAGGTCAGCATGGACATGCTGCGGGTCCACCGCGTGTTG
The DNA here is from genome assembly GCA_036338025.1 of Planctomycetota bacterium. GTDB lineage: Bacteria > Planctomycetota > UBA1135 > UBA1135 > UBA2386 > JAYZDB01. The sequence continues at coordinate 10,993 of JAYZDB010000028.1, read as the reverse complement.
CGGGAGGGTTCACTGCCCAAGTATGTCGATGACCTGGAGTCGATCCGCGAGAATATGCCTGGTGGCCCGGCGCTGGTTGTCTCGGGGCACCTGGGTTCGTGGGAAGTCGGGGCAATCTCGATGGCGCACGCCCACGAGGAGGCGCATGTGGTGGCGCGGACTTTCAAGAACCCCTTGCTCCAGGACTTCCTCGAGAACAGTCGGCGCGCGGCTGGGCTTCATGTTCATAGCCGGCGTGGTGGCATCCGTGGGTTGGCGCGGGCGCTCAAGAATGGCGCCGTGGGAATCCAGGCCGTCGATCAGAATCAGCGATTGCGCGGCGTGTTCGTGCCCTTTTTCGGCAAGATCGCGAGTACCGAGCGGGCCGCGGCGACCCTGGCGCTTCGCAGGGGCTATCCAGTCGTGGTGGCGTTCTGCCCGCGGGTGGGTCGAGGATTCCGTTTCCGGTTTGAGATCGCGAAGGTCATCCAGCCTCAGCGAACTCCCAACGTAACGGATATCTCCGAAGCCGTTGAGCAGCTGGTGGTGGAGATCAACAGTGTTCTGGAAGAAGCCATCCGCCGATACCCGGAGCAGTACCTCTGGATCCACGATCGGTACCGCACCCAACCGGACAAGCAAGCTGCGGGGGTAACCAATCAGGCCCAGCTTGAAACCCTGCAGGCCGACCCGGAGACTGCCTGAGCGGCGCTTATTCCGCGAGCAGCTGGGCGGCAGCGGCGGTGGGGTGGAGCAAGCCGCCGAGGACTTGTGCTCGGATCGCCTCGAGTCGATCGGCCACCTTCGGGTCTCGCAGGAAATCCGCTACCACGATGTCCCGCAGGGTGTCCTCGAAGCCCTGGAGGTTTTGCTTACTCCGGCAACTCAGGATTTCCTCGTCGCCGATCGCCGCGCGGTGCTCACGGACTCGCGTGTACACCTCCGCGATACCGTCGCCGGTCAGCGACGAACAAGTTCCAAGGCTAGGCTGCCAGCCGGTGAATCGTCGCGGCAAGAGGTTGATTACGTTTGCCAACTCCGCTGCGGCAGACTGGGCTGGTTGTTCGTTGTCCCCATCCGCCTTGTGGACCACCATGACATCAGCAAGTTCCATGATACCCCGCTTGATGCCCTGTAGTTCATCTCCCGCACCGGCTAGCAGCAGGAGCACTACGGTGTCGACCATGTCGGACACGGATACTTCGGATTGCCCGATCCCGATGGTCTCTACCAGGATCGCCTCGAAACCAGCTGCTTCGCACAGAGCGATGGTCTCGCGAGTCTGGCGGGCGACGCCACCGGCATGAAGCCCCCCCGGGGTCGGGCGGATGAAAGCCCTTGGGTTGTGCGAAAGCCGCTCCATACGAGTCTTGTCAGCGAGGATGCTGCCTCCCGACAGCGTGCTCGTCGGGTCGATGGCAAGCACGGCGACACTGAGGCCCTGTTCGATCAGGTGTTCGCCAAACGTATCGAGAAATGTGCTCTTGCCGACACCTGGCACCCCGGTGATTCCGATGCGGATGGAAGACGAAGTAGGGGCTGTGGGGTGTAGCCTGTTGAGGATCTCGATGCTGGATTCGAGGTCAGATGCTCGCCCGCTTTCGACCAGCGTGATCGCACGCGCCAGCATCCGTCGGTCGCCGGATTGAACGCCGGCGACGAGCTCATCGATCTCGTGCGTCATGAGCGTGTCTCGTCCGTAGACAGGAGACTGGAGAGTTCGAGCATCGCGGCAAGTGCGCCCTGTTGCCTGGATTGTCCGAACACGACCTGCAGGTTCTGCAGGATTCGAGCAATCCAGCCGTAGTTTGTCGCAGGTGGGAGCAAGTCCCTGCTGCGGTCGACGCGACCGAGTAAGGCTTCGATCAAGTCGTAGGCCTCTGCCCGGCTCAGTGCTCGTCCACCGGCAAATGGATCCACGATCATCGGTCTGCCATCGAGCCAGACACTCGCCAGGAAGTGGCCGGGAGAATTGATGCCGGTGACGGAAAGTCCGATTCGTTCCAGGACTTCCTTGTAGACCAGCGCCAGGGTGATTGGGATTCCACGTCGCGTAGCCAGGACTTGTGGGACGTAGCTGTTTGCCGGGTCGTAGTAGTTTTCGTGGTTGCCGCGAAAGCCATCCTCTTCGAACAACACCTGATGCGCGTGCGCGATCAGGGCCCGTGGGTTGCCGCTGCTCACCTGCGAGAGTATCCGGTTTGCGAGTTGATCGAGTTCGTCCTCGACGGTGCGGTAGTCGGCAGCGGGGAGGTCGTTTAGGGAGATTGCAACCGCTGCGCGGAGCAGGGCTCCATCCGCTTCGAGGTCCTTGACTTGCGCCGCGAACAGTTGGTAGGCGGTGTCGCTGCAGTAGTGGGGCTTGGGGGTGGATTGGCTCATGACGTACTCGACAGGAGTTTCAGCAGCGCTCGGGCTGCGTCAGGGATCACTGTTCCCGGCCCGAAGACCGCCGCACAGCCAGCAGCGTGTAGGCTCTCGACGTCGCTCGCCGGGATCACGCCGCCAGCCACGATCAGGATGTCAGGGCTGCCCCGATCACGCAAGGCCGCGATCAGTTGAGGGACCAGGGTTTGGTGCCCGCCTGCCAGTGTCGAGATCCCCACAATGTGAACATCGTTTTCGATTGCCTGTTGTGCAACTTCGTCCGGTGTCTGGAATAGCGGTCCGATGTCGACATCGAATCCGAGATCGGCAAAGGCGGTGGAGATGATCTTGGCGCCACGGTCGTGACCGTCCTGGCCCATCTTGGCAACGAGAATTCGGGGCCGCCGGCCGTGTTCTTTCTCAAACTGCGCCGCGAGTTCTTGCACTGCCTTTACTTCGTCCATGTCGTTAGACTCCGCAGCATACACACCCGAAATCGTCTGCACGGTCGCAATGTAGCGACCGAAGACTTTTTCGATTGCGGTGCTAACTTCGCCAACGGTCGCCTGTGTTCGCACCGCGTCGATCGCCAGCTCGAGCAGGTTCGCATCGGCGGCTGCGCCGGCGGTCAAGTGTTGGAGCGCAGCGTCCACAGCCACCTGATCCCGTGTGGCCCGCACGGATTCAAGTCGACGGGTTTGGGAGGCCAGTACCGCTGTGTTGTCGACGGTCAGTGTGTCGAGGGGCTCTTCGACCAGTGGCGGAAAGCGGTTCACACCGACAATCACGTCTAGGCCCGAGTCGATGCGAGCCTGGCGTCGCGCTGCGGATTCTTCGATACGGAGTTTCGGCAGGCCCTTCTCGATCGCCTTTGCCATTCCTCCGAGGCTCTCGATTTCTTCGATCAATGACCACGCCCTTTCTCCGAGGTCAAAGGTCAGGCGTTCGAGATAGTGCGAACCTGCGAGCGGGTCTATGAGGCGGCATAGACCAGACTCTTCCTGCAGAACCAATTGTGTGTTGCGTGCAATCCGGGCGGAAAAGTCACTCGGCAGCGCCAGGGCCTCGTCCAGCGCGTTGGTGTGCAGACTCTGGGTGCCGCCGGTCACGGCAGCCAGCGCCTCGACACAGGTGCGCATGACATTGTTGTAGGGATCTTGTGCTGTCAGCGACCATCCGGAGGTCTGCGTGTGCGTTCGGAGTGCCATGGACTTCGGATCTTGTCCACCGAGTTGCCGTACGATCCGAGCCCACAAGAGGCGTGCCGCACGCATCTTGGCGACCTCCATGAAGTAGTCCATGCCGCTGCCCCAGAAGAACGAGATCCGCGGCGCGAATACGTCAATGTCGAGTCCTGCAGCCATCCCGCAGCGCAGATACTCCATTCCGTCGGCCAGGGTGTAGGCGAGTTCGAGGTCGGCCGACGCACCGGCCTCCTGCATATGGTATCCGGATACCGAGATGCAGTTGAACTTCGGCATGTTCGTGGCGCAGTAGGAGAAGACGTCTCCGATCAGGCGCATCGAGTGGTCCGGTGGATAGATGTAGGTGTTGCGGACCATGAACTCCTTGAGCACGTCGTTCTGGATCGTGCCCACCAGGTTTGCCGGTGCGATGCCCTGTTCCTCCGCTGCTACTATGTAGAGCGCCAGGATTGGGATGACCGCGCCGTTCATGGTCATCGAGACTGAGACCTGGTCCAGCGGGATCTGGTCGAACAAGATCCGCATGTCGAGGATCGAATCGATTGCGACGCCGGCCATGCCGACGTCGCCGGCGACCCGGGGATGGTCGCTGTCGTAGCCGCGATGGGTGGCGAGATCGAATGCGATGGAGAGGCCCTGCTGGCCCATGGCGAGGTTGCGCCGGTAGAAGGCGTTGGATTCTTCCGCGGTCGAATAGCCCGCATACTGGCGCACGGTCCAAGGCCGGCCAGTGTACATCGTGGCATAGGGGCCCCGCAGGAAGGGTGCGAAACCAGGCATCGAATCGAGTGGGCTGACGTCGGCCAGATCCTCTTCGTCGTAGCTTTCGCGCACCTCGAGCCCCTCGGCGGTGGTGAAGCTCTGTGGTTCCCCACCGTCTAACGACTTCGGGAGTTCGTCGAATCCGTACTCCATGGCCGCAAACTCGGGTACCAGACTCATGCTGTTCCTCCGGATTCACCATCTGCCTCGGGGTCTTCGCAGGTGGCCAGAAACAGGCTGCGTAGGGTCAGGTAGCTGTTGTCATCTGCGTGTATGAAGGCGGTGACGGTGGTGCTGAGTGAGTCTCGTGCTTGGCCGACCACGACAATCCTCAGACCGGGTGGGAGTTTCTTGACGGCATCTTGGTGACTGGCGTCGTCACTGCACAGCACGGCGAAATCGGGGTCCAGTTCACGGAGGGCGTCGACGTCGACGCCATCGTGATGCGGCAACACCTCGAATCCACCCGCAGTGAAGTAGTCGCGCGCGAATTCAAGCCGCGGACGACTCGCTTTCGCGGGCCCGGTCAGGATTGGCAAGACCCGCAATCCACTCGCTCCTACGAGTTCTCGGAGTTGCTCGAACGGCGCCCCATCGGGACCAGATTGAAGGAATGGCGTTTCTAGCGACAGGTCGAACTCGCTTCGCAGGATCGACATCATCTCGCCCAGGGTGGAGCCCGCTTTTGCGGCCTCGATGGAGATGATCGTCTCCTTGGCCAGTACCGATTCGAGTGCTTTGGCATCGCGCTTCGAAAGGTACTCGTCGAGGTCTGCCTTGATTTGATCCGAATCGGGTTCTGAGACTTGCTGGCGGGAGATCCCCGGATCGACGAACCGGTTGATCCCGACCAGGGTTCGTTGTCGGTGGTTGACTTCGTCGCGTCGTTGTTCCGCACACTCCCGAGCCCTGGCTTGGACGGTTCCGTCTCGCAGTGCCTGGGTGATTCCGCCTGCGGTCTCAATTTCGCGTACGAAGTTCCATGCCTCGCGAGCGATGGCATCCGTCAGGGTTTCAACCGAGTAGGAACCGCCACAGGGGTCTTGTACCCGATGAAGGTGGGACTCCTCCCGTAGGAGGATCTGTTGATTGCGGGCCAGTGAATGGGCGGATTCTGCGTCCTTGCCGCAGGTTTGCTCGAACGGTGCGAGAGCAACCGAGTCGCAGTCCGCGAGTGTTGCCGCGATCCCGTGGATGCCGGTCCGGAGCAGGTTGGTATGGACATCATCTCGGGCTCTTGATCTCGTGCTGCTCTCGGCGTGGATCTTCGTTTGCAAGTCACTCGCTCCAAAGGACCGGGCTACCTTGGCCCACAGCAGTCGCGCGGCGCGGAGCTTCGCGATTTCGACGTACAGTTCGGTGTCGACATGGAACCGGAAGCAGAGGCTCGAGCAGGCGCGGTCCGCGTCAATGCCGAGACCAGACCCATCGGAGAGGAGGTGGCGAACGTATTCGATTCCGCTCGCGATGCTGTAGCCGAGTTCTACGGCTGGGCTAGCGCCAGCCTCGTGGATGCCAGCGCTGTGCACAGCGAGCGGGACGAACCACGGTAACTCCGCAGTGTGTTCGACCGCCAGCGAGACTTCGCCGAGAAGATCACCGTGGGCTGAACCGAGAGGTGCACCACGGACAAGCTCATGGATCGGATCGAGGCCTAGTTCGATGTGCAGGTCTTCGAAAGCGACACCACGGCGATCGGCGATGGCGAATAGCATGTACAACAGGGCAAGGCTGGACGCACCGGCATCGAATGCGATTGGAGTCACGGCCATGTCGACGGCTTCGAGGACTGTCTCAAGTGCTTCGACGTGATAGATAGCACAGCCATCAGCTCCCGCGTCGTGTTCGAAGATGTCGAATCTCTCCCAATCCTCGGCAAAGGTTAGAGGGTCTATGCCGACACGGGCCAGGTGATCGAGACGAATCAACAGGTCGTCGGCCCCGCGTTCCAGACATTGCCGCACGAGCCGTCCGGCGGCCGCAGGGGTTGCGAGGTCGATCTGTTGTCGGATGGCACGTGACCGCGAGTGTCGAAGCAGGGCGGTGGCTCCCGAAGTGATGTGAGGCAATTGCCCGAGGTTCCCCGGTCCGTGCAGCGGTTCGATCCTCACGCCGTCTCGGATGGTCCAGGCAAGGTCCTTGTCGGTCTTGTCGCGGAGGGTCTTGTTGACCTGCTCCCGCCACTGAGCCTGGCTGGCGCTCTCGAAGGCGCGCTTCGCAGTTTCATCGACGGCCATGGGGACAGACTTTCGCGGACCGGCGTGGTCGATGCAACGGGTCGGTGGTGGATGCGCGGAATGGGTGGGACTCGCATGGTCCCGCATCCTGGTGGGGGCCCTCCACCCCCTGGCGCCTAGTTGGAGCCTAGCTGGGCGCGGATGCGGTCGCCCAAGGGCCCGTGAATTCGCTGGATTGCCAGTGCATTCGGGTGCTTGTCGCCGTTGAAGCACTGGGGCCAGTCTTTCAGCAGGAGGGGTGTGATGTCCATGGTGTCGATCCCGAGGTGTCGATAGTCGTCCAGATACCTCTGCATGGCCCGGACCGGATCTTTCAGGACCTTGAATATGTCGACCCGTGGTGACGGGACCACGATCAGGTGGGCGCCGTCCGCTTCGACCTCTGCCCTGAGCGTTGACATGATCTTGGATTCGACGGCGTCGAGCGGTGGCATCCCCAGCCTCTGGGCATCGCGCCATTCGAGCGTTGTGACGACCTGCCGACCGAAGGCGGAGTAGGCTAGCAGGAAGTCGTGGGTGAGATAGCGCCACGCGGAGACCGGGCCGGAGACCCGACGGGCTTGCCATTCGATGTAGTAGGCCCGGTTCTCCTCGGCGTTTTTGTAGAACTCGACGGGCGTGCCAGCCAGGATGAGTTTGTCGCCATCCAACAGGTTGTATGGTTTTCGTAGACCGAAGTAGAGCGGAAGGCTGGTGTCACGAAACGGGTCGCTCATCAACATCATCACGACTACTTTTGGTTTCAAAGGTCGCGCCAGATTTTGGTAGCTCCAGCGGATCTGGTCCTTGGTGTAGGCCTGCCAACTGGCGTTGAAGATCTGAGCCTCCGGTAGGGTCTTGCGGAGCAGAGGCGTGATTGAATCTTCTACGTCACCGCCCCATCCAAGCGGGAACGAATCGCCGATGATCACCACCCGTGGCTTCGTCAGATCCAGTTCTTGTTCGATATCGCGAAAGCCAAGGGAGTTGGTCGTGAATCCCCGCGTGCCACTGAGAAAGTCCATCGGCAGCGAGTAATTTGGCGCGCTCCGCCAGCCCAGGTCCGGATCGGGTCGCTGCAGGTAGATCAAAGGATCCTTGGATTCGAACTCCATTGCTGGAATTGGATGGAACGCACGGTACTGGGCCTCCAAGGTTGCGAGTGCCAGCGCTCCGATGAATGTGGCGACCCCGCAAGCTTGCGATATCGACCTCAAGGCCGGTCGGATGTTTGGATAGTGTTCGATGAGGTGCAAAAGTACGACCGCCGTGGTTAGTACGAACGGCCGTGCCACTACCCCGATCCAGAATATCGCCGGCCCCAGACCGCCAAGTGCTGGGGCGGTCCATCGGCCTACCGCCATACCGATCGCGATGACGATCCCAAACCACGTGATCCACCGCACGATGGGAGTCGTGAGGGCTCGGATCATCCAGTTGTGACGCGGCCTAGATTCCGTCATGGCTCAGAATCGGAAGTAGTGGAAGTCTGCGATGTTGGACTCTCCGTAAGCGAAGGACTCCAAGAGGAAATAGCACATCGCCAACTGCAAGGGGCGCCGAACGATCCAGTGCCACTTGAGAATAGCCTCATCGTCGCCGGTTCGCTCCTCCAGGATATCAAGCAGGAAGATCAGGCCGTAGGCTCGAACCCCGACCAACAAGGCGGCGAAGGCAGTCGCCGACAGGCCGTAGTTCGTGAGCAAGCCACGGTACATCGCCATGGATTGGTCGATGTTCGAGGGTCGGAACAGGAGTTCACCGAAAGTCACCAGGCTGAAGGTCAGGATTATGCTGGCTACGTGGAAGGCCCGTTGGCCGGTGGGCGTCTCGAACTGGGCCCGCCGGTTTAGATACGGTCGTGATCGATGGTAGAGAGCCAGCAGTATGCCGTGGTAGAGACCCCAACTCAGGAACATCCAACCGGCACCATGCCAGGCGCCCATTGTGACCATGGTTACGATCAGGAGACCGCTGGTCCGCAGTCGGCGGTTCCAGCGCGGGTTCACCGCCAGGGACATGAATACGTACTCGTTGACCCAGGACGACAGGGTGATGTGCCATCGGGCCCAGAAGTCGCGGATGTTGCGCGCCAGGTACGGCACCTTGAAGTTACGTGAGAGTTCGAAGCCGAACATCTTCCCGGTACCGCGCACAATGTCCGTATAGCCTGCGAAGTCGGCATAGATCTGTAGGGTGAACAGCAGAGCTCCGATTGCGACATCGCCAGCCAGATATTCCGGGCTTGGCTCGAACAGGGGCGCGACCAGGATGCCAATCTGGTCGGCGATCAAGATCTTCTTGGTCAACCCCAGGAACACCAGCCAGGCACCTCGTTGGAGGGAGTCCACCGTCGGGGTTCTCGGGGCTTGGATCTGGGGCATCAGGTGTGCGGCCCGTTCGATCGGCCCCATGATCAGTTGCGGAAAGAACGCAACGAACAGGGCAAAGTCCTGCCACTGTTCGACTGGCTTGATCCGGCCCTTGTAGACGTCCAGCGTGTAGCCGAGATTTTGGAACGTAAAGAACGAGATTCCGAGCGGGAGCCACAAGTGTGTGACGCTCCAACTCATCTCCATACCCAGAGAGGCGAGTAGTCCGGTTGCGCTGTCGACGAGGAATCCGAGGTACTTGAAGTAGCACAGGACCCCGAGGTTGAATACCAGGCTCGCTGTCAGCCACCGGCGCCGTGCCTGCCCCTCAGCGTGGTGGATTCGCTTCGCGATGGCGAAGTTAGCCAGCGTGGAAGTCGCCAGTGCGAGGCAATAGGTCCAATCAAACCAGCTGTAGACGATGTAGCTGGCGACCAGCAAGAGCCAGTTCTGCCCGCGGTAGCGCCTGCCCGGTTGCAGCGCGTAGTAGGCTCCCATCACAGCGACCAGAAACAGCGGAGACCACAGTGAGAGTGAGTGCATTCGGGACGGCTCTGTGACCCGAGTATGCAGCACTGCCCCGGCGAAGTCGAGTTTGCATCGGCTACCTGAGTCCGTACTGGATGGCGGCGTGCCTTGGCCCTAAACCCTGATCCCGATGCTAAGCCCAAAGCAGTGCTTGCTGATCCTGGTAGTGCTCACATTTGGGGTCTATTCCCCGAGCCTGGTCAACGGCTTCGCATACGACGATATGGATATCGTGCGGGTTCCAAGCGTGAGTGGATTCCCCAACCACATGGTCGCCGAGGTGCAGCCGATCGGCGATTACTATTCGGGCTACTATGGCGAGAGTGTGGCTGGACTGGGCCGCGGCTACCGGCCAACCACGGTGTTGAGTTGGGCTCTCGTCCACGCCGTGACCAAGAGGCCGGCGGAGTCGGTGCCTCCTGATGCAGCCAGGGCGTCTGCTGGACCACAGCACTTTGTCAACATCCTGCTGCACTGTTTCGCCGTGTGGCTGACGTTCCGGATGCTGTCGCTCCTGGCAGGCGGGGGCTTCGGGCCGGTGCTCGGTGCGGCAGTGTTTGGTCTGCATGCCCTACGATCCGATCCGGTCCTCTCGCTGGTCGGCCGGGGTGAGATTTTGGGCTACCTGTTCGGGGTACTGGGGCTTTTAGGCTACGTCGCCGCGCTGCGCCGGTCCGGTGGTGGTCGCTATTGTTATCTGGCCGGCACCGGGCTGGCCCTGTTCCTGGCATTCACGTCGAAGGAAAGCGCCGCGCCCTGGGTTGTCTTTCTCCCCCTGTTCGTTCTTGCCATGGCTTGGTTGGGCCGAGATGGGGCACCAACTCCAATGCAGCAGTTGCTGCCGTGGCTGGTCGGCGTTTTGACGCCGTTCCTGGTTTTTTTGGGGCTCTATCTCAGCGTGACCAGCGACCTCGGAGATTTTTCCCCGGCTTACGAGTCCAATCCGCTCTGGTATCTGCCAGATCAGCGCTTTGGGACCGGTGTGATGCTGATGGGCTACGCCATCTACAAGTTGTTGGTGCCGTTCAGTCTCGCGTGCGACTACGGGGCAGAGGTCTTCACCATGGTGGAGTCCTTGGCAGACTCCCGGTTCCTGCTGGCCTTTGCCCTGCTGCTTGGCCTGTTGGCTTTCGGGCTGCTACGTGCCACCCGACATCCCCTGCTGTTTTTGGCGACCGCGGCGTTCTTCGGCTTCTCCCTGCTGGTCTCCAACATCCCGTTTCCCATCGAGACCATCTTCGCTGAACGGCTGTACTACACGCCTACCCTGGCGTGCTCGTTCCTGGTGGCATGGCTGGCGGGCAGGCTAGGCGGGACGCGCCTGCAGACATCTGGAGTCTGGAGTCTCGGACTGTGGTGCGCGGTTTGTAGCCTGGTGATCCTTAAGCGTGACTTCAATTGGCGTGACAATGCGTCGCTGTTTGCTGCGGATGTCGTCAGCCAGCCCCGATCGATTTCGATGCTGCTTTCTCAGCGTGACATGTTGGAATTCCAGCATCCCGGTCAGTGGAAGCAGGTGTTGGACAAGGCGTATGCGCTAAGCCCCACGAGTCCGTTTGTCTTG
>JAYZDB010000027.1:0-15464 GCA_036338025.1 Planctomycetota bacterium | reverse complement strand
ATCGTGGTGGTACCCCGACGCGTACACCTACGCGACTCCTACCTACATCTACGTCAATGATCAGGGCGACTACAGCCCCTACCCCTCGACGGTGGTCATCACCTCGCCCAACACCTCACCGAGTGCGGGGTCGACGAAACCTGCCGAGGAGTCGACCGAGACCCTCATCGCGCGGCATGTGACTCTGGGTGACTTCTACTTCAAGGAACGGCGCTACCGCGAATCCGCTGAGAGCTACCTGCGCGCGATCGCCTACGCTCCCGAGGATGCTGCCCTGCACTTCGTGCTCGCCGACTCGTTGTTCGCGATGGGCGACTACCATTACGCCGCGTTCATCATCAAGAAGGCCGTCAACCTGGACCCCGCGATGGTGTTCGCTGAAGCGGACAAGCGGGACTTCTACAAGGACCCGAAAGACTTCGCCAAGCAGATGGTGGACCTCGAGAAGTACGTCGTTGACAAGCCCTTCGACGAGGCCGCGCTACTGGTTCTCGCCTACAACCTCAAGTTCTCAAAACAGACCGAGAGAGCGACCGAGACATTCGAGAAACTCCTGAAACTCTCGCCGGAGAACGAGACCGCTACGCTGTTTCTCGACGCCCTCAAGACCGCTGGCGAAGCCGGTACCAAGGGTAGACCCCCCACGCCGGCCGAGAAGCGTCCTGCCGGGGCGACCACACCCCCCAAGGGCAAAGTGACGACTCCACCGAAGCCCAAAAAGAAGATCAACGATTCCGGAAACGCGTAGCCGAAGCAGGGTCTTGAGATCGGGGTGGAGTCCGGGCGAGCCGACGCTACAACGAAGGCATGGCTCGACGTCTGGACAGCTACCTCGGGGATTTGATCTCGGAGGAACAACTCGACTTCTACAGCGCCGTGCGAGACTTCGCCGACAAGGAGGTCGCGCCGCATGTGCTGCAGTGGGAACGCGACCACAAACTCCTGCCCGATGATTGCATCCAGAAGATGGGCGAACTGGGCTTGTTCGGCCTCCCCATCGAGGAAGACCATGGTGGTCAGGGTGGCAACCAATCCGACCTGATCCTGATGGGACTGGCGCTGGGGTATCACAGCCACTCAGTCGCCATCACTCCCGGTGCAGCCATCTCGCTGGGAGCCAAGCCGCTGCAGTTGTTTGGCACCGACGCCCAAAAATCGGCCCATCTCCCGGAACTCGCCGCCGGCAAGCGAATGTTCGTTTTCGGCCTCACGGAGCCCGGCCGCGGGTCCGACGCCGCCAACCCGGAGGTCACCGCCAAGCGGCAAGGTGACAAGTGGATCATCCAAGGCGAAAAATGTTGGTCAACCAACGCGCACTGGGCAAGTCACGTCATCGTGCATGCGCTCACTTCGCCGGACGCGCCGAACGGCAAGCGCTCGACCTGCTTCATCGTGCCAATGGATGATCCAGGTGTGAGCTACGTCGAGATGAGTGGCAAGCGGGTCTGGGAGCAGTCCAGTACCGGCTCGATCATCTTTGACCATGTCGCTGTCAGTGATGCCGACGTACTTGGCGAAATCGATAACGGCTTCAAGGTAATGGTCACTACCTTGAACGGCGGGCGGCTGTACATCGCATCACTGGCTCTGGCATCCCTGGCGTTCGCACTCGACAAGACCCGCTCCTTCGCCGAGGAACGCATCCAATTCGATAACAAGCCGATCGGACGCTTCCAGCGCGTGCAGGATGTGATCATCGACATGGACATCGCCTTGGAGCGCAACATTACCTGGCTGGTCCACCTGTGTAGACTCTACGACCAAGACCGCCTGCCGCGCGAGCAAGCTGCCAAGGTCAAGGTCGACTCGAGCCGCGTAGCCAGCGATCTGGTCCTGATGGCAATGGAGGTTTGCGGAGGCGTGGCGTGTCTCGACGAGTTCGGTCTGATCCGGCATCACAACGACCTGTTCGTGACCCGGGTCGGCGAAGGCAGCAACTTCGCACTCAAGGACCTGATCATCCGACCACTGCGGAAACCCTAGTCGAGGTGCAGTTCGCCGGGGCCAGGCCCGGAACTCAGCAAGTAAAAGCTCGGACGAATCCCGAACCTGGCCTCGAAACGGGCCGTGACGTGAGCTTGCACGGCATCCGCCGTACCCGGCTGCAGCAGCGCCACCGCGCAACCGCCAAAGCCGGCGCCTGTCAGGCGTGCACCGAAAACTCCGTCACACTCCCGAGCGGCCGCCGTGATCAGGTCGAGTTCTGGACAGGAAACCTCGTAGAGCTCGCTGGACGAAGCGTGGCTGGCATTGAGAAGTCGACCCAGTTCGGGGAGATCTTGTGCACGCAGCGCGGTAACCGCAGCATTCACCCGTTCCATCTCAGTGACCACGTGGGTCGCTCGGCGATGGGCAACACCAACGAGCTTTGGGCCCACCGCGGCCAGATCGGCGGCGGTGTAATCCGCCAACCATCGGCGCTTCTGAATTCGACTCAGGACGCGGTGAGCCTCGGCGCATTCCCCAACTCTCTGGTTGTAGTGTGACTCGGACAGGCTACGCGGCACCCCGGTGTCGAGGATGAGAAACTCCACGGCTTCCGAATCGATCGGTGCGTAGTCGAAGGTCTCACCTCCACAATCGAGGATCAAGACCTGGTCCAGTAGGCCCAAAGCCGACGCGAACTGATCCATGATCCCACACTTCAAACCGATGTAGAGGGTTTCGGCGCGAAATCCGATCCGTGCCAGCTCGGCCAACGGCAGTGCTGTCCCATGTAGAGCATCCAGCGCGAACGCCGTTGCGATCTCGACCGCCGCCGAGGATGACAAGCCCGAAGCAATGGGCAGGTCCCCGCCAAACACCATCTCTACCCCACAGATCCGACCCGTCGCCTCGGAGAAGAACTTGCACACCCCGAGTGGGTAGCTCGCCCAGGCGTGGGACTTGTCGCACACCGCACCGATGGCCGTCAGATCCAGGTCGACTGGCGGCTCACAATCCAAGCTGCGCAGCCGGGTAGTGCCGTCCTCGTTCAGGCGTGCGGCTACAAAAACTCCCTGGTTGACGGCAATCGGAAGGACGGTCCCGCCGTTGTAGTCGACGTGGTTGCCGATGAGATTTGCCCGACCAGGAGCAAAAAACAGCCTGGCGTCCCCGCCACCGAATTCCTCACGGAACCGGCTTAGGACGGCAATCGCTTTCGGGGAGGTTTCGAACGTCTCGGCCATCGTTACGCGATTCTCTACCGATCCTATACCCTACCTGTCCCATCCTTGGAACGACGCGTCCGCCCGCCGGACAAAGACCCATCGACATGAATCCACGACAAGTCCGCCTGGTGCCCGGCGCTCTCCTGGTTTGCGGCATGTGCCTGGCGCTGCTCCAGTCCGGGTGTGGCAATGGCCTGCAAGCGCCTGCCGAGCCAGAGGCCGGTGACGGCGACGGAACGCCCATCGAAACGACCAATACAGAGCCTGGCAAGGCCGCAGGTCAAGCAGCCGGCAAGCCTCCCCCTAAGGACTCGACACCCCAAACGACGAACGCTGGCCCACCGGCTTCGCCGCCCGGCACGCTGGTCTACCCGCGTGACAAGGACCGCCTGATGGCCACCGTCCACGGCCGCAAGGTAGTCCTCGAGGACATCATCAACCACATCGAGGCTCGGCACTTCTCGGGTTTCAAGAACCTGATCGCCTTGCCCTCTGGGCAACGGGAGATCCAGATCCCTCGCATGGCCAACTGGACCGGCCAGTACGCGGACGTCCTCGCGCTGGAAGCCGAAGCACGTCGCCTGGGAATCAAGGAGTCCGAAATTCGCAAGCGCCAGGGCGAGGCTTACCTCACCGCGTTCCATGCCTACCAACTCGACTACCAACAGCGAAACCGCCAGGCGTTTCCCTCAACCAAGACGGGGCTCGAATTCCACCGGAAGGCGTTTCAAAAGGACCGCGGCCTGGGACTCGAAGTCGAGGGGTTACTCAACACGATGATCCCCGACAAACTCGACAAGGCTGGCGTGGTCTCCTTCTACAAGCGTTACAGCGAAGCAATGAATGGCTACCTGAAGATATCCCAGATCTTCATAAACACTCGCGACCGAAAAACCGGCGCGCTGTTCGTAGGCGACCGCATGGCAAAGGCCCAACTCAAGATCCAGGAAATCTCCAAGCTACTCAACAAGGACGGCAAGAACTTCGAGTTGATTGCTACCTCCCATTCGGAAGACGCCACCTCTGCCCGACTCGGCGGCGTACTCAACAACCTGCACCGTTTCGACCCACGGATGCCCGCGACCTTCTGCCGCACTGCCTGGTCACTGAGGAACGGGAAGTGGAGAGGTCCAATCGAGACGCTTTTTGGCAGCCACTTCGTCAAACGCATCGAATGGATGAATACGAAGATGATCGTCAACCCGGATCCGAACAACAAAGACATCCGCCACTTCGTACGATCCCACCGCAAAGAGCAGTTGATATTCAAGCTCCGCGAGAACAGTAAGTTGACGCTGCACTACTGATCTATGGGCGCCGCACCATGTCCGGAGCGGCGTCCGTACGAAATCGGGGTGGTCGGATCCGATAGGCGAAGATCGTCTTCAGGATCTTGTAGGCAGCACGCAAGGTCCCACCAAGGGTCCCGGTGATCTTGCTCTTGCCGATGCGCTGGCGGTAGCGGACCGGCAATTCCTGGACGGTCAGGTCGCGCAACCCGGCCCGTAATTGCATCTCGACCGTCCAACCGAAATCGCGGTCTTGCATCTCCAGGTCGAGGAGCACACGCCGACGAATGACCCGAAATGGCCCCAGGTCGGTGCAGCGGATACCAAACAGCCAACGCATCAGGAGGGCAGCCAGTTGATTGCCGAATCTCGCCTGGGGGAGCAGTGCTCTGCGGGAATCAGCCTTGAGCATGCGCGAACCGATCACCATATCGGCCTCTCGATCCACCACCGGCGCGAGCAGTTCCCGCATGTCTTCCGGGTAGTCCGAGTAGTCACCATCGAGAAACACCAGGACCTCATGCCCCACGCTCGCCGCGATCCCTCGCAAGCATGCCGCTCCGTAACCGCGCTGATCTTCCTGCACCACGGTAGCTCCATGGGCACGTGCGAGGCTTGCTGATCCATCCGTCGACCCGTTGTCCACCACGATGACCTCATCGACAAGATCTGCGGGAATGTCCGCGAGGACAGACGGAAGGCTCGCCTCCTCGTTGAACACCGGGATGATCACCGCTGTCCTGGGATGATCTCCTTCGACTTTCTCCGACCTCGCCATTCGCACGACCATAGCCCGGCGAGACAGCGACTCGCAGTTACTTCTTCTTGCTGGCCTTGTGTCGCTCGAGTTCAGCGGCCATGTCGATGTCCCAGGTTGCCTTCTCGCCATCACGCACCGTCCGAACGATCCGCATCTCTGGCTGGCCCTTCTCCTTGATGATCATGGTGTAGGTATCCGGCGGGATGCCGCCGAATTCGTGCCATCCCGACGAGTCCTTCTGTTTTTTGCCGCGCATGTACCTCATGAACACGGACATCACAGAGACGTTGGACACGATTGACTTGCCATTGCTGTCCAACACGGAAATGTTGGCAAGCGGAATGTTGCTGCCATTGATATTGCGAACACGCACCTTGAGGGTTGCACCCTTGATGACACGCAGGCGTACTTCGGTGGCCTGCCCCTCCTCGACTACAACCCCGTCCTTGCGCCCGGGCGCCAGTCCATCAACCTCCGCCTGCACCCGGAACTTGCCGGGGGTCAGGCCCTTGACCTCGAATCGGCCGTCAGCGCCCGACTTGGTCGGACGCATCTGAAGACCAAAGAGATCCGTGATCATCTTCTCGGCGCTGCGCTCACGGCGCTTTTTCGCATCATCGCTGCTGGCGTGAATCACCGCACCAGCTACCGGGTTACCTTCTCCATCGACGACGATGCCGGTAATGGAACCCGCTAACGGCAAGGTCAGGACCAGCCCAGTCTGTGGATTGACCCCGTCCAGGACGAGGTTATCCATGGCCACCTGGCCGTAATTGGGCTTGGCGCGCCGAGCTTGCCGCGGCATTCCGGCGCCGAACCTGATCCCGCTTCCCGAAGCAGTCAGGCGATAAGTACCTTCGGCAAGCCCCGGGATCTTGAAGCGGCCGTCGGCATCGGTGCGGCCCTGGGCGATACCGTTCTTCATCATGATGCCGAGCAACCCGTCCATTTGCGCGTCACCTTGTAGACCAACCTGGACCTGCACTCCTGCTACCGCGTTGCCGGCAGAGTCCATGACCAGGCCTTCGATGTAGCTCTGCGGCATATCGATGTCGACGCGGAACTCCCGCACCCCGTCAGGGATCTCGATCGTGATATTCGATTGTTCCGCCCGGCCGCGGAAACGCGCCACCTGAACAAGATAGTCACCGGCGCCCAAGCCAATGATCTCGTAGGTTCCGTCATCCGCGGTCGACTTGGTGCGAATCCCCATACCCAGGATGCCGTCCTTGTCACGACCGAGGACGGTGATCACAGCTCGAGGCACTGGCTTGCCCGCGTCACGTACCGTTCCGTATATGCGGACACTGTCATCCGTCTCGTCGTGAATATCCCGGCGGGTAGTCTTGTTTCGACGGACGGTCGTGGTCTTCAACCGCATGTTATTCATCAGGTCCATGCCGATGTCCGCGGTCCCCTCATCCATCTTGGACTTGAACACGATGTACTGACCGGGTGGCAGACCATCAATGCGATAAAAGCCGCGAGCGTCCGTAGCGTCACTCTTGAGGGACCCAGCCTGGAGGCTCATGGCCACGACCATTGCGCTACCCAAGGGGAGTTGGCCCTTGCCCGTCACGACGCCTTCGATTGCCCCGCCGGTCGCCAACAGGATCTCGATGTTCTCGGTCGGACGCTCAGTGAGGACCTCGACGTCCTTCACGGAAGCCTTGGCCATGTCGGGATGCCGAGCGGTAAACCGATAGTCACCACCGGTCAGCCCCCTGATCTCGAACTCACCGCGACCGTTGGTCATCGACGAACGCCGACTGTCACTGGCGGCCATGCCAAGGAAATCAAAGTCCTCGGCATCCGCGTCGGGCCTGAACAGCTGGAAACCGCCTTCGTCGTCCTTCTTCTCACCCTTGTAGGCGGTCACGGTGGCCTCGGCGACGGGATCGCCGGTGACCTCGTCCTTGACGATGCCGCGGCAGATCGCTCCCGGATCGACGATGAACACCAACTCCTCACTGGAAGCGCCCGGCTGCAGAACGACCTCTTGCGATTTCGGGTCGAGAAATCCATCGGCCCGGACACTGACTCGGATTGTCCCCGACGGGATACCAGCGATCGAAAACCGGCCCGAAGCACTCTTGACCTCGTCCCATCCTGACCGTGACCCAGACTCACCGCCGGACTCGGCGCCCTCGCGAACACGCGTCGTGCTGCCCGATCCGCGCCAGTCACGCCCTCCCCGACCACGCCCGAAGGAGCGTCGGTTGCGCCTCGCGGACCTCTCGTCGGTCCCTACACTGAACTCAACACTGACTCCCGAACGATCCTCGTCCTTCTCGGCATCGTCCGAGGCTCCGCCGTCCTCTTTCGGGCGGTTGTCAGCTGACCTGGTCCGGTCGCGCCGGCTCTCTCGTGAACTCGCGCGGACACGGAAGCGCTTGACCGGCTTGCCGTCGGCGAGCTCAACCCGACCGCGCAGGGTAACACCACGAGTCATCTGGACCTTGAAGTCCTTGGTGTCGACCTTGGTGCCGTTCTTCCGGATCGTGATGTAACCGGACTTCGAGAACTTCATCATGAGTCGATTGCCCGCAATGCCGCTGGTGCTAAATCGCCCTGCCAAATCGGTACGTGCTTTCACGACTCGGATCTTGAGCGCGATCTTCAAGGCGTCCGGACCGCCACGCTCAGAACCTCGAAAGTCCAGAGGACGGATTTCAACATCGACTCCGGGCAACGGCTGGTCGTCCCCATCGACGACGAGGCCGGTAAAGGTCAACCCGGTGTCGAGGGTCAGGACGATATCGCTGTAGACACCACCGTCGACCACCGCCAACTCGTGGATGTTCGACGGTGCGAGGTCGTGGGTTGCGGCAATGAACGCGACGCGACCTGCAGCGACATGCTGCAGTTGGAAGTAGCCGTTTTCGTCGGTAGCGAGGGCCTCTCCACGGCCGTCGGCGCTGAACAGCATCCTGCTAATGTCGAGGTAGACCATCGCCACCTGGGCACCCACCACCGGTGTCCCATTGGCGTCGATCGCCCGCCCGGTCACCGAAGCCCCGATCTTGCCCTGGATGTCGATGGTGACCGTCTCACCAAGATCAATATCGACCCCATGCCGCTCTTCCAAAGCCATGTCGGGCGAGGCATAGGTCACGCTGTAACCATCACCGGTCGGCACGCCGGACATCTCGTAGCGGCCATCCTCATCGGTGATGACCTCGAGCCACTTGTACTTGCGTTGAGTCAGTTGGCCGAGAAACGAGTTCAGGCCTGGCCGAACACTCACCCTGGTGTTGGAAGAAGGCACTCCTTCAGGTCCAACCACCCGTCCCACGATTCGACCGCCAGGGGATGCAAGAAGCTCCACTTCGTCTTGCACCTGACCGCGCGCCAGACGAACCACACCCGGGTTGCGTACGTAGGCCCGATCGGAGCGGGCGTCGAGAAAGATCTTCCCGTTGGGTAATCCAAGTAACTCGAACGAGCCATCGCCACGAGTGATCGCACTTCCAAGAAGTTCCGTCGGTCTCGAAGTATCCACATACAGCCCTTCCCGGAACATCGACCGAAGCCGCGTCATCGGACGCTCGAGGTTGGGAATCAAGCGCATCGCAACCACCTCCACACCAGGCATCGGCGCCCTGGTGCGAGCATCAAGGACCACGCCCCGCACCCCGGTAATCGAATTGGGGTCGACGGCGACCGTCGTGCGGCCAGATTCGGCGTCCGTCTGGATCTCAGGACTCTTACCGGCGTTGTCGGAAGTCAGGGGATCGGCGAGCCCACGGCTGCTACCGGTATCGGGCAGCGCATTCGGCCCGATGCCGACCGTAAACTCGTAGACCAAGAACGCGACGAGGCCACACAGAAGGACCGCTAGGAGGCTGAGTACCTTGGACTTCGAAGACATGGGAAAACGATGGGGTTACGGACGCCGGAATATGGCAGTGGACCAGACGCGAGTCAGTCTTTCGGACGGATCGCGGTATTCAGCGTCATTCCGACCGCAACGGTAGCGTTAGGAGAAAAACCGTGCGCTGGGGGACAGAACTTTCGAGTTTTATTTCTCCGTTATGCGCCTCGACGATCTTGTGGCAAATCGCCAGGCCGAGGCCCGTCCCGGCGGTCTTGGTCGTGAAGTACGGCTCGAAGAGTCGCGGCCTGGTGTCGTCAGGAACCCCCGAACCGTTGTCCTCGATACGGTACTCGACCCGACCATCGACCAAGAGTGACGAGATGGCCACACGGCCCTGGTCGCCACAGGCCTGAATCGCGTTGTGGATCAGGTTGAGGAACACCCGTCGCATCTCCTGGACATCAACGTCGATCACGGCGTCACCAGCACCGGCCTCGAACACCATGTCGACCTCCGTTGCCTCCGACATGCTCGCCACCAACTTCTGGATACCCAGCAACAGGTCATCGGCCCGCATTTCCGCGACCTTGCGCGCCGGGGATCCCGCAAACTGGCGGAAGTCGGCGGCGATGCGATCGAGGGCGTCGGTCTGTTCGAAGACATTCTGAGCCAGACGATCGGCCAACTCTTTCCATCGCTCATCGCCCTCGCGACGCGCACGCTGCATGAGTTGCGCACTCATCCGCATGGGTGTCAGGGGATTCTTGATCTCGTGGGCGATCTGTCGGGCCATCTCGGCCCAGGCAGACTGACGCTCGGCTTCGACAAGTCGCTCGCGATTCTCCATCAGGTCGCTCGCCATCGTGTTGAAGGCGCGGCCCAGGTCGCTGAGTTCATCGCCGCCCAACTGATCGACGCGGGCATCCAGATTGCCTTGAGCAACCTGACGGGTCGCCTCGGACAGGCGGCGCACCGGCCGGATGATCGCTCGGGACGACGCGTATGCGAGGCATATCACCAGCGCTGCGATCACCGGAACCACCAGCAGCAACCACATTCCGAATTCGCGGCTTACCTCAAACAACTCGGCTGTCGTAGCGTGCACGCCGATGCGCCATTCGTTGGCATCTCCACCTGGAATACTGGTCTTGGCAAAACCCAATCCGCGCTCTTCCCCTTCGGGAGTCACAAACACCCGGCCTCCGCTGTCGCCGGTGAGCAACCAATTCCTTAGTGACTCTGACTCGAGAAGCACGCCGTACTGTGCGCGCTCCGAGTGCGCCAGAATACGCCCTGTGCGGTCTGTCAACATCACCTCCGCGCTCTCGAAGCCTGCCTTGGCCCGGAGGAACTGCCGGGTCTCGTCGATCACCTCTTGGATCGTCTTCCATCGCAAGAGCATGTACAGCGCCCCCAACTTCCCGTTGGCGGTGTGCACGGGGAAGCTGACCCCGAGGCTGTAATTGCGAGGATCGTTGGTGTGCTGGTCCGGGTTACGGTGCAGGTACGGTGAAAGGTGACGCCCGAAGTGGGAGACTTCGCGCTTGTTGGAATGAGCGCTCTGGAACCACGCCGTTTCCCGAACGTTGGTCGGCTCCAGCAAGGCCAACTCTTCTTCCTTCTGCGAGTCCAGCCCAGGACTCCGCATCACGCTCAGGACTTCGCCGCTTTCACCAGCGAGAACCACCATGTCCAGGTCCAGATTGACGTGGTAGAGGCTGTAGACCAGGTCCTGAAACTGCGGCAGGCCGCCACAACCGGTCTCAGCCTCAGCCTCCGTCAACAGGCTGAATTCGGCGAATTTCACCAAATGCCAGCCGCTGCGGACTGCAGTGTCGAGAGTCGTCGCGATCTTACGCGCCGCATCATCTGCGAAGCGCGGTAGATACACATTGACGATCTGCTCCTGTTCGCGGTCGCCGACCTCGCCGCGGACATACAGTCCGAAACCGAGAAACGGAATCGCCGTGCAGACCAGGAGAGCCAGCAGGAACCGGGTGGTCAGCGAGTTGATGCGCACAACGGATAGGAGTCTACCCGAGATTGCCCAGGCCCGTATGGAGAGCTACTGGAGCTGGGCGCGTAGCTTGGCGATCCGAGCCTCCAGGCCCTTGAACCCAGGGTAGACCGCCACCGCCTCAGCGAAGTGATCGATGGCTTCCTTGAGCTTGCTGGCCTTCTCGGCAGCCACGCCCTTGGCAAAGGCATCGTTCGCCTCGGCGATCGTCGAACCGACCTCGCGGATCCGACCCCGAACGCCTTCGAAGCCCTCCTGGTCGGAAGCCGGGTAGTCCTTCTTGAACACCTCCTCAACGGCCTTGTAGCCGACGAGGGCAGCCTCGAGCTTCCAGTCGAGTTCAAGGTCGCGGGCCTTCATGAAGGCCTCCTTGTAACGCCGTAGCTTGCTGTCCTGCATCACGCCGCTGATGATCGCCTTGACGTCCCCACTGACAGCAAGATCGAAGGCCTTCGCCAGCAGCGCGTCGGCCCGATCGAAGTCGCCCTTGCGCAAGATCATCTCGGCGTCGCGACACTGTTTGCGAGCGTCGACTTCCTTCTCCAAGCGTGCTATCCGCGCGTCAACCCCCTCGTAATCAGGCAGGATCGCCTTGATCTGTTTGCACTCAACGAGCGCCGCAGAATAGAAGCCGTCCTCTTCGGACTTCTCCGAGGCTGCCATGCGATCGTGCGCAATACGGCGAATGGACGAAACTCTCAGTTCTTCGGCCCTGCTCATGGTCTTGTCCATGTCGAGGGCAATCCGGCTGTGGTATGCGCTCCTGTTGTAGCTCGGCGGGTATTCCCCGCGAGCGCGCGAGCCAAGCTTGTAGTGCTTGATCGCCTTTTGGTTTCTCCTGGAGTTGTAGGCGGTCACGTTGTCGACGCCCGTGCTTGCAGACGGGAATTGTGGAACGTAGGCCAGCGCCGCGGTGAAGTGCACCAAGGCCTCCTCGATCCTCCCCTCGTGCATCAGAATCTCGCCGTCCTTCACCTCACTCTCGGCGAGCTTGTGCAGCGAACGCATGATCCACCCCTCGGCAACTGGACTGCCGGGCTCGAGGGTGAGAACTTGCTCGAACACGCGGATGGCCTCGATTTCGCGCTCGTTGTAGAGAAGCTCCCGGCCACGCTCGAGCAGGTAGTCGCGGCGCCGTTGCCAGAACATCCGCTGGATTTCCGGGTCATCGGGATAGGTCTCGCTGGCATTCGCGATCACCCAGTAGGCCTGGTGAAAGTTGTTCTGGGAGGCCAGGAACTCGCTCGTGGCCAGGACCTGACTGCTACCAGCACAGGCCGCCAAACCAAGGGAGAGGATGTATCCTGCTGCCAAATAGTATTTTACGGTCATCGTTAGCACTCTGCCAGGATCTCGGACAACGCCGCCACTGGGAGCGACAGACGCCGTAGCGAGATGATGGGGCTTGGACTGCGAAGAGCCAAGGATCTTCCCTGCCCCGGACCAAGCGAGGACAAAAGATTCGCTGCTGCCATCTGACCGCGGGGCCAGCGGATCCAGGGGGCCCATACCACCGGGATCCGGCGGTGCTCCATCCCCATCGCTAGCGTCTGCCACCCGGTGCACTTAGCGTGCCGGTCATGCCACCGCACTCCCACCCATCCTGGCCCTTCGCCCTGGTGGCCCGCAAGCAACCCACGTACATCCTTGTCGGGATCCTGCTGGGCGCTCTGCACTTCGGTGTCTGCATGCTGGCCCGGTCATACCTGCCGATGAGAGCCTCGGGCGAGGGCTGGGTGATGCACATCCGCCCTGGCTGGGGCATCCCAATCTACTTCTCCCTGGAGCTCACCTACCTGATCCTCACCGCACACTTCGCACTGCGCGGGGCGTACGCCGATTGCAAGGCACTGCGGGGAGTCGTCGACACGCGGGCCGCGGACGAAACACTGGCCCGGTTCACTCGCGTGCCCCGACTGGCCTGGCTGGTGGTGCCATTGGTCGGATGTGGTTTCTGGGCGGCACACATGGCAGCGATGGGAGAGCTGACACAACTCGCACAATGGTACTCCCGGATGCCGGGCTACAGCGTGTTCACGAACACCGATGTGTTCGTGTTCGAGATCTTCGTTACCTTGATAGTGTGCGCCTTCATCCGTAGCGCCTGGCTGTTGTACCGCCTCGGCCTCTGCGTCGGTGAGGTCGACCCGCTCGACGTGCATCCCTTGCACCGCTTTTCGCGATCGGGACCACGGATGGCATTGTGCCTCGCCGGTAGCCTGGTGCTGGCGCTGCCCTTGGCCGGTTTCGACATCAGTTTCTTCGCTGTGCCCCTGGCGATCACCACTCTTGCCTCGCTCGCACTGTTCCTGCTGCCGCTGGTCGGAGTGCGGCGGCAGATCGTGCGCGCCAAGAAAACCGCGATGGACTTGCTCGGCCGGGCCTTGGCCGGGGATCTCGAGGCACTGCAGAGCACGCGGTTCGCTGGCGTGCAGGAGCTATCGGAACTGGTCATCCTGCGCCAGGCTGTCGCAGACACGCCGACCTGGCCGGTGAGCCAGGCCGGATGGCGGCGTTTCGCAACCTACGTCCTGCTGCCGCTGTTCTCCTGGTTGGCGAGCGAGGCCTTCACCGCGCTGGTTTGAGTCCCGCGCAGTTGGTCCAAGACGGTTTCGATCAGGCCTGTCCGATGAACTCTTCGAGGTCCGCCTTGAGTTCCTGCAAGCCGTAGGACGGCACCGTGATGCAGCGGTAAATGATCCGCTCGAGCTCCGGTGGCGTCTTCGGGTTCAACTTCTGCGGCGGGCAGTAGCTGAAGAAGAACGACAAGGACAGTCTGAGTGTCTCGCCACCACTGTTCGAGCCGGCATGTTCCCACGGCACATCGTCGAAGGGCAAAGTACCGGTCAGGATCTCGTAGATCATGATGCCGATCGCCACCACGTCTGCCTTGCTGTCGGTGCGAAGCAGAGGATTGTAGTGCGGGGTGGTGGTCACCATCGACTGGTCTGACCGCCGCATCGCCGGATCGATCATCACGATCTTGCCGCTCGGCTTGATGATGATGTTCTCGGGCTTGAGGTCACCGTGGTAGTCCATGGTGCCCGCGTCTTTCAGTGCGATGAGTCCTCTCACCACCGCCAGGAACCAATTGAGATGGATCCCTTCGAGGCCCCGCACCTTCTCCCGCAAGGTCTTGCCGCGCACAAAGTCCAACACCAGCACCGGGCGATCATCGACCACCAGGCGCTCCCTGAGGGTCACCAGATTCGGAGAGCAGCTCGCCTCCAAGACGTCCGCCTCGCTTCGCAGCATGGCGTCGACCTCGGTCTCGTCGAACAGGTCGATCCGAACGCCACCGTGCTCGAAGAAGATCGCCTCGGCGGGCAACTCATCAGGACTGATGCCGTCCTGGGTACGGCGAGCGCTGACATCCAGCAGACGCGTCACCTGCCGACCGCCACCAGAGAGGCTCCCGACCTTCAAAGCGACCTTGGCGCCGGTTTCTTCGTGTTCCGCCTGGAACACCGCAGAGAACCCACCGCGACCAATGAATCGCTTGATCCGGTACCCCTGAATGACCTCTCCTACCGCGAGTTTCATCATGCGTCAGTCGTTTCCCAGTTGCGCAGTACGCAGCCCTTGTTTGCCCCAGGATCTTCGGTATCTCCTTCCCTGGAGTTGAGATAGGAACGATGCCTCGCTCTACCAGCCCATGGCTATGCCAGTTCACAACACAATTTCCTGGCCCCGTTGTCACACACATCAACCACCGACACAGAGTGTCGCAAACCTGGACAATCCAGGCGGAATCGGGCCAGGTCCGACGGAATTCGCCGGTCCTTTGGTCCCGACGGTCAGGGAATGGGTGCCTGATGCCGATGACAAGCCCGGTATGAGTCCAACGTTCGATTTTGACGCAGCACTCGCTCCAGAAACCCGGTTCAATAGCCTTGAGCACGCGTGCCTACGCAACTACGTAGCCGTGGATGGAAGCGAAGCAAAATGATGAACCACCACATCCGCCAAAACATCGGGCTGGTGCTGACTCTGGCCGTGATCCTCACGCCGCTGACCGGCCAGAGACTGCGGCGAGCGGTTGCCGCCGCCGATCTGATCGCGGTTGCTAAATCGATCCGGGTGATCCCCACCAAGCACCACGTCCTCTACCGGATGCAGATCGAGGAGATGCTGCGAGGACCCAGGAAGCTCGCCGACACCAAAGAAGTCACCGTCGTCGAAACCAAGCGGCTGTCCATGCACAACCGACCGGTTCCCGCCAAGAAGATGCTGGTGTGCCTCCATAATTTCGAACGTGGCGCCCAGAAGGTCGGCCTGCCGAAGAACTTTGCCCCCTCCTTCAAGATGAGCGGCCATCCAGGCAGCGCAGTCGTTCTCGGTGCCGACAACGACAAGGACCCACGGCTGGAATTCGCCCGCATTCTCGTCGCCTCGCAAAAAGGCATCTCGCCTCGGCAAGTCACCGAGC
>JAYZDB010000026.1:0-7815 GCA_036338025.1 Planctomycetota bacterium | reverse complement strand
CCGACTTCGCTGTACTTGCTGGCTTCTACCTTCACGAACGGCGCGCGAGCCAGATCTGCCAGACGGCGGGCAATCTCGGTCTTGCCGACCCCGGTCGGTCCAATCAGGAGGATGTTCTTCGGGTAGACGTCGGCACTCAGTTCCGGCTCGAGTTGCCGCCGACGCCAACGGTTGCGCAGCGCGACGGCGACCGCCCGCTTGGCCTTGTCCTGGCCAATGACGTACTGGTCGAGAAGCGCGAGGGTTTCTTTCGGGGTGTGGGCGGTGGTCACGCGGTTGCTAGCGCTGGGGGTCGAAAGTCGGGCGGCCACCATACTTCAGGAACCGGGGCGGTGCGAGGTCAGACAGCTGGCAAGGTCGGTGATGGTCCTGAGATCCGCCTGGACGATTGCGCCAAAAACCCCTGGGGGCTGCCGGCCTTTCTTGCACCCCCGGATCGCCTGTCTATATTGCTCGCCAGACCAGGCGGCATTGGCTGTCTGCCGGCCCCATGCTGTTTTTGTGTCCGCCATGCCCCAGTTGACCAACCAACGTCCCACCCGGCATCTGGGGGCGGGGATGACGATGGCTGTCGTGGTCGGCTTGTTTGCCTACGGTGGCTACTTGTTGGACGATTGGACCGGTCTACAGCCCCTGTTTGTCTTGCTCGGCGTTCTCCTCGGTGGCGTCGGTGGCTTCCTGCACGTAGTTTCGGTGACCTCCCCGGAACTGCTGCCATTCAAGGCCGACCGCAAGAGTCCCGGCACGACTCCGGACACGGATCCCCCTGACAATCCCGATTCGCCTCCAAAGGGCCCTGACTCGTGACCCCAGACCCCAGCAGATCCACCCCGATGCAAGGGCCGGGCGCCGGCCGGCTGGCAGTGCGTGGCACGGTCTGGGGTGGCCTGGTGGTGCTGCTGCTGGTGGGGGTGACCTGGCAGGTGTTGCCCGAGGATCTCCAGATCCAGGTCGGAGCGCTCTACTTCTGGTCCGGGGTAGCCGTTGGCTTGCTGTCGGCTGCGATCGGCAACGGACTGATCGCTTTTGGATCCATGAAGGCGCCGGAAGATCCCACGAACAGTACTGGCTTTATCCGGGCTGTTGTGTTGGATTTCGCGCTCCAATTCGCCTGCGCCGCTACCTGCATTCTGGGCTTGATCTTTAAAGGCTTGAAATTCCAGCACGTTGCGGCATTTGGTATCACGTTTGCGCTCGCTGTCGTGGCTTGCCGGATGGCCGGCACGATGGTGGTCAGTCGCGCTCTGGTAGCCCGCTCAAAGCAGCGGAGCCAAGATCCGGAAACCGGATCATCCCCGGCTCAGAATCTCCCGCGTTGATGAAGTTACTACGGTTACTACCCCTGCTTGCCCTCCTGCTGGCGCTCCTGCCTGCGCTGCCGGCGCAGACGGGTCCGGACGGTGGGGCCAGCGCGGTGGCGGAGGCCCAAGACCCGCAGGGCGGCGAGCACGGCGAGCATCAGGGTCCTACCAACACCCTGGAGATGTCCGATGAGGAGTTCTTCGTCGAGAACTTCAAGCACCTGGTGCCACACAAGATGCACGGGTTCCTGGGCGAGTGGGAGTTCTACAACGTCAACCTCTGGCAGCTGTTCGCGGTTGTCCTGATCCTGCTGATCTTCTCGGTGGTAAAGGGCAGCTTCGGTGGCGGGGTCAGCAGCGGTTTTGTGCGCGTGTTTCGCGGCTGGTGCCACTGGCTGCGGGACGAACTGATCTACCCGGTGATGGGCAAGGAGGCTGGGCGCCGCTGGGCGCCGTTCTTCATGTACCTGTTCTTCTTCATCGCCTTCATGAACCTGCTCGGCTTGCTGCCGGTGATCGGGGTCACTGCCACCGCCTCGTTCTACGTGACGGGTGGCCTGGCCTGGGCGGTGATCTTTGTGTGCATGCTGCTGTTCGGCATGCTCAAGCAAGGTCCGGTCAAGTTCTTCGTCAACCTGCTGCCGCACGGCATGCCGATGGCGCTCATCCCCTTGATGGCGGTGGTTGAGTTGGTGGGCTTGTTCATCAAGCCCTTCGCATTGATGGTCCGACTCTTTGCCAACATGCTCGGTGGCCACATGGTGGTCTACTCGTTCCTGGGCATGATCTTCCTGTTCGCCAAGATGCTGTCGGGCGAAGGCGCGACGGAGATCAGCACCGGGCTGGCCTTCGTGACCGCCGTTCCAGCCGTCGGCATGGGTGTCTTCATCATGATCATCGAGGGCTTCATCGCCCTCCTGCAGGCCTACATCTTTACCTACCTGAGCGTCATCTTCATCCAACAGTCGATGCATCCGGCTCACTAGCCGGCGCTCGGATTCGTCTTTCAAACATCAAGTAACCTGATCTCAAGGAGAATCGAATGCTCTCAGTGCTAACCCAAGCAGCCGCCGACTACATCGGCTCTGGTCTCGCCGCCGGTGGCGCAGCTATCGGTGCTGGCATCGGAATCGGCCAGATCGGTGGCGCCGCTGGCACGGGTATCGCCCGTCAGCCGGAAGCCGCCGACGTCATCAAGGGCAACGCCCTGCTGATGGCTGCGCTGGTCGAAGGTGTCGCATTGTTCGCGGCCGTGATTGGTCTGCTACTCAGCTTCAAGTGATGTCCGCTCTATCCATTGGCATGCTTGCAGCGGAAGGTGGGTTCAACATCTTCCAATGGCAGCCGGGCGTGGTCATCTGGACGCTGGTCATCTTCCTGTTGTCTCTACCCCTGATGATCAAGTTCGTCTTTGGCCCGATTGTCCGGGCCCTCGACGAGCGTGATAGCAAGGTGGAAGAGGCGGCGGTTGCTGCCGAGAAGGCCCAACAGGCCGCCGAAGCAGCGGTCTCAAAGGCTGAAGAGGCCCGCGAAGAAGCGCGCGCCGAGGCCCGGAAGATGGTCCAGGACGCCCAGACCCGTGCGGAGCGTCAGGCTCAGGATGCCCTGGAAGAAGCCAAGGCCGAGGCTGATCGTCAGATGGACAAGGCCCGCCAGGAAATCGAAGCTGCGAAGCGTCGCGCCCTGATGGAGATCCGGGCCGAGGTGGTCGACCTTTCGATTGCCTCTGCTGGCAAGATCCTGCAACGGGACGTCGACGACGCCGCGCATCGTGGACTCGTCGAGGATTTCCTCTCTGGGTCATCGGACAACTGATGCCTCAACCTATTCGGAACATCGGATGAGTCTTCTCACTCAGCGCTATGCCAAGGCGATCTTCGGGGTCGCAGAAAAGGCCGGGGTGGTCGATGCCGTCGGGAGTGATCTCTCGCGTTTGTCATCGATCCTCTCCGATCCAGCGGTGGGCGGGCCGGTGCTCAGTCCGGATACGAATGCTGATGCACGTCAAAAGGTCCTCGACAAGATCCTGGGTGATGGTCATGACCTGACCCGGAACCTCGTCGGGGTGGTACTGCGTCGGCGGCGGGAGGCCGTCTTGCCGAGTCTGGCGGAGGATTTTGCGGAGCTGCAGCGAGCTGCGCGAGGCGAGGTCCTGGGCGTCCTCGAGACCGCCAGGCTGGTTGATGAGCTGACCGTCAGGGAACTGGAAACCCGCGCCACCACTCTGGTGGGCAAGAAAGTGACTCTCCAGGTCAATGTCGACGAGACCTTGATCGGGGGGGTGAGGATTCGCATCGGAAACACCCTCTACGATGGCTCCGTTGCAACTGCAATCGAAGACCTTCACCGGCGTTTGATGGATGCACCGCTCTAGTGGTGACGCCCAGCAGCGGCGACCGGATGGTCTTCAAACGAACCAACACAAACACAGGTAGACAATCGAATGGATCTCAAACCATCTGAAGTCACGGACATCCTCAAGCAGGAGATCGAAGGCTTCGACGGCCAGATGAAGCAATCAAACGTCGGCTCCATCTTGCAGGTGGGTGACGGCGTTGCCCGCGTGCATGGCCTCGGCGAGTGCATGATGAACGAACTCCTCGAGTTCCCCAACGGCGTCTTCGGCGTCGCTCTGAACCTCGAAGAGGACAATGTCGGGGCGGTGCTGCTCGGTTCAGGTACCCTCGTCAAGGAGGGTGATACGGTCAAGACGACCGGCAGGATCATCTCGGTGCCGACTGGCCTGCAGATGTTCGGTCGAGTTGTCGATGCTCTCGGTGCGCCGGTCGACGGTAAGGGGGCGATGAACGTCTCCGAGGACGACTACCGCACCATCGAGGGCGTATCGCCGTCCGTCCCGGAACGTCAACCGGTGACCGAACCGATGCAGACCGGGATCAAGGCGATCGACTCGATGATCCCGATCGGTCGCGGTCAGCGCGAGTTGATCATCGGGGACCGCCAGACTGGCAAGACGGCGCTCTGCATCGACGCGATCATCAACCAGCGCGATACCGGTGGTGGTGATGTCAATGACCCCGAACAGGTGCTCTGCATCTACGTGGCGGTCGGTCAGAAGCAATCGACGGTGAAGTCCGTGGTCCAGAAGCTCGAGGAAGTAGGTGCTATGTCCTACACCTGTGTGGTGTCTGCGCCGGCATCTGCGGAGGCTGCCATGCAGTACATGTCTTGCTACGCCGGCGCATCGATCGGCGAGCGGATGCGTGACGAAGGTCGCCACGTGCTGATCATCTACGATGACCTCTACAAGCAGGCGCTGGCCTACCGCGAGGTGCTGCTGCTGCTGCGTCGTCCGCCGGGCCGCGAGGCCTTCCCGGGCGATGTGTTCAACCTCCACTCCCGTCTGCTGGAGCGCGCGGCCAAGCTGTCAGATGCGCGTGGCGGTGGTTCGATGACGGCGCTGCCGGTCGTCGAGACCCAGGAAGGTGACGTCTCGGCCTATATTCCGACCAATGTGATCTCGATCACCGACGGTCAGATCTTCCTCGAGGCCAACCTGTTCAACGCCGGCCAGCGACCAGCCGTGAACGCCGGTATCTCGGTGTCGCGGGTCGGTGGTGCCGCCCAGATTCCAGCGATGAAGAAGGTCGCGGGTGGTCTGCGGATCGGCCTGGCGCAGTTCCGCGAACTCGCCGCTTTTGCGCAGTTCGGCAGTGACCTCGACAAGGCCACCCAGGATGCCCTGACCAAGGGCGAGCGGATGGTCGAGGTGCTCAAGCAGGGCCAGTACGTGCCGGTCGCTGTTGAGGATCAAGTCGCCATCATCTATGCAGCGAGTTCCGGCGCTCTTGACCAGGTTCCCGCCAAGGATGTCTCGGCGTTCGAGAAATCGTTCTTGTCACACTGCCGCGCCAACCACGCGGACCTGCTCGAAAAGATCAGGGTCGACAAGAAGTGGACCGACGAGCTGGCATCTGCCTTTGATGCCGTACTCGCAGAACACGTCAAGGAATACGTCGCCTAGAGGAACCCCTTACTAGCACCCGCAAGCCGACAGCATGGCAAACATCAAGGAACTGCGCCTGCGCATCAACTCGATCGCTGGGATCGCCAAGATCACCAGTGCGATGGAGATGGTGGCTTCGATGAAGCTACGCAAGGCCCAGGCGTCTGCCTTGTCGCTGCGCCCCTACACCGCGGAGATCCGTCACCTGATCGATCACCTGGCGGAGTTCGTCGGCAACGACGCCTCGCTGCCCTTGTTTGAGCGGCGCGCGGTGAAGACCACCGCGGTGCTGGTGGTCTCTTCGGATCGTGGGCTGTGCGGCGCCTACAACTCCAATATGCTCGCGAAGTTCCACGAGCTTGAGGAGTCCTGCAAGGCGAAGAACCCGGACAGCAAGCTGAAGATCTACTGCTACGGCAAGAAGGGCTACAACTACCTCTACAAGCGCGGCTACGACATCGAGCGCTACTTCGTCGAGCCACCGCTCGACAAGGTCGACTTCCCGGCTGCCAAGATGGTGGCGACTGAATTGGTCACCGCGTTTGAGAGCAAGGCTGTCGACGAGGTGGTGGTGCTCTACACCGAGTTTACGAGCGTCGTGAAATTCATCCCGACGCCGGCACCGTTCCTGCCGGTCGGTGACATCGCGACGGGTGGCGAGGCAGAGGCCGCGCATAACAAGCCGGACTACATGCTCGAGCCCGACGCGGACACCATCTTCAATCGACTCATCCCGCGCTACCTGGAGACCGTCATCTACGACGCGATCCTCGAATCCCAGGCCTCCGAACACGCTTCTCGCCGAATGGCGATGAAGGGCGCGTCGGATGCCGCTACCCGTATGGGTAAGGACCTCAAGAAGGTCTACAACCGTGCTCGCCAGGAGAGCATTACCAAGGAACTTCTCGACATCATTGGCGGCGCCAGCGCCGTCTAGTCGTGAGCATTCGAATTCACCAGCAAGCTATACCGACTCAGAGGACAAGATCGTGACTGCTACCGCAGTGGAAGGAAAGATTCTCCAGGTGTTCGGCCCCGTGGTCGACGTTGTCTTCCCCGAGGGACACCTACCGGCCATCTACAACTCCATCACCGTCAAGGATGAGGCCAAGAGTATCGACTTGATGCTGGAGGTGGCGCAGCAGATGGGTAACTCCACTGTGCGTACAGTCGCCATGTCGACCACCGATGGTGTGCAACGTGGCATGTCCGCGCTGGACACCGGCGGTCCGATCAAGGTGCCGGTCGGCGCGGGCACCATGGGCCGGTTGTTTGACACGCTCGGCCGCCCGCTCGACGAGGGTGTCGCACACCCGCGCACCGGTGAGATCATCGGTTCCGTGCAGGCCAGTGACCACCACCCGATCCACCGTGAGGCTCCCAAGTTCGAAGAACAGGAGACCATTGACGTGGTGTTCGAGACCGGCATCAAGGTCATCGATCTGCTGTGTCCGTTTGCGAAGGGCGGCAAGATCGGCCTGTTCGGCGGTGCGGGTGTCGGCAAGACCGTGCTCATCCAGGAGTTGATCCGGGTGACCGCGGTCGAGAAGGGCGGCTTCTCCGTTTTCTGCGGCGTCGGTGAGCGGACCCGTGAGGGTAACGATCTCTGGCTGGAGATGGCCGAGTCCGAGTACACCACGCCCGACGGCGACAAGGCCTCGGTGCTCGACAACGCAGTCCTGGTGTTTGGCCAGATGAACGAACCGCCTGGCGCGCGTCTTCGCGTCGGCCTGACCGGCCTGACGATGGCGGAGTACTTCCGCGATGTCGAAGGCAAGGACGTGCTGTTGTTCGTCGACAACGTGTTCCGCTTCGTGCAGGCCGGTTCCGAGGTCTCTGCTCTACTCGGTCGTCTGCCATCCGCGGTGGGCTACCAGCCGACCATGGCTTCCGAGATGGGCGCCTTGCAAGAGCGCATCACCTCGACCAAGAGCGGTTCGGTGACCTCCATGCAGGCGGTCTACGTGCCGGCCGATGACATCACCGACCCGGCACCGGTGGCGACCTTCGCGCACCTCGACTCGACCATCATCCTCGAGCGGCAGATCGCTGAGTTGGGCATCTACCCGGCCGGCGACCCGCTCACGTCCACCTCCAAGATGCTCAGCCCCGACACCGTCGGTGAAGAGCACTACCGGGTCGCCCGTGAAGTGCAGTCGACCCTGCAGCGCCTGCAGGACCTGCGCGACATCATCGCGATCCTCGGCATGGAGGAGCTCAGTGACGAGGACAAGCAGGTGGTCAACCGCGGCCGCCGTATGCAGCGCTTTTTGGCGCAGCCGTTCTTCGTCGCCGAGACCTTCACCGGCACGCCAGGCATCTTCTGCCCGGTGGCCGACACCGTCCGTTCCTTCAAGGAGATCCTCGAAGGCAAGCACGACGACCTCCCCGAGTCCGCCTTCTACATGGTCGGCGCGATCGAAGAGGCCGTCGCGAAGGCCAACAAGGGCTAGGCCAGCGCGATGAGCGAACTTCACCTCAGGGTCGTCACTCCTCAGAAGACCGTCGTGGACCGCAAGGTGCAGGGCGTCAGCTTCCACGGCGTCG
>JAYZDB010000025.1:0-3683 GCA_036338025.1 Planctomycetota bacterium | reverse complement strand
TCGGAAATCTACGGCCCGATGCGCAAGCTGGTCCGGCGCTGGAAACGCGGTCAGGGAGAGCAGCCGGCTAGTGCGAGGCGCGTAGCCGCTGCAGGCACTTCTCTTTGCCGAGCAGGTAGACGATGTCGAACAGGCCAGGCCCCTTGTTGGTGCCGGTCAGTGCGGCACGAACCGGGTGCACCCGGTGGCCAAACTTCACGTCCAGTCGCTCTGCCAGTCCGCGCGCGTCCGCCTCCAGGTGCGCTGGTAACAGGTAGGCTGCGCTGTCTCGATCGGGCACCTCGGCGTCTTTCTGCGACGGCAGGGTAGCGACCAGGTCGGCCTCACCGCGATCGGCCGGGTAGGACGGCGGTAAGTTGGAAGCCTCGAGCAGGTCGGCGTAGGCCGCCAACCACTGCGGGGCGTCGGCGTTCTTGCGCATGTTCTTTTCGGCGGCGGCATCGAGTTCGACGCCCTCGCTGAAGAAGTAGCCGAGCTTCTCGGCCAACTCGGTGTAGAGCCGGATGCGCTCCTGGTTGCACCGCAGCAGGGCCTTGACGAAGTCAGGATGCGACGCAAACGCCGCCTCGGGTACCGCACCGGCTGCCACCACGAACGGTCGAACCTGCGCCAGCAGCGTGTCGATATCCACCTGGCGGAGATACTCGCCCGCCATCCAGTGCAGCTTCTCTTCGTCGAATTTGGCGCCGCTCTTGCCGATCTCCTCGATCACGAACTTCGCCACCATCTCGTCGCGGGTGAACAGGTCCTGCTCGCCTGAGTAGCTCCACCCGAGCAGCGCGATGTAGTTGAAGATCGACTCCGGAGAAAAACCCTGGTCCCGATAATCGAGCAGCGCCGTGCTGGCGTCGCGCTTGCTCAGCTTCTTGCCGTTCTTGCCGAGGATCAGCGGGATGTGGGCGTACTGCGGCGGCGGCTTGTCGAGCGCCCGGAACATCACCTGCTGTTTCACCCCGTTGACGAAGTGCTCCTCGCCGCGCACCACGTGGGTGATTCCCATCAGCAAGTCATCAACCACGCAGGCAAAGTTGTAGAGCGGCATCCCGCCGGCCCGCACCATCACCCAGTCATCGACCTCGCGCAGGTTGACCACCACCTCGCCCTTGCCGAGATCCGCCAACGTCAACTCTTCGTCCAGCGGCATCCGGAACCGCAGCGACGAGCTACGCCCCTCGGCTTCGTAGGCTTGCTGTTGGGACTCGTCGAGGTCCCGACAGCGGCGGTCGTACATCGGCGACTTGCCGGCGGCCACCAGCGCCTCGCGACCGGCCTGCACCTCTTCGGGGGTGCAGTAGCACTTGTAGGCGTGGCCGGAAGCCAGCAAGTTCTCAGCGTACTCCTGGTACAGGTCGAGGCGCTGGCTCTGGTGGTACGGCCCGCAGTCTCCCCCGACCTCCGGTCCCTCGTCCCAGTCGATGCCCAACCACCGAAAGGCCTCGAGGATGTTGTGCAGGGATTCGTCGGTCGAGCGCGCCTGGTCGGTGTCCTCGATGCGCAGCAGGAAGCGTCCGCCCATCGCCCGGGCCGCCGCCCAGTTGTAGATCGCGGTGCGCGCCCCCCCGATGTGGAGCGGGCCGGTAGGAGAAGGAGCGAATCTCAGTCGCGGTGTCGTCATGGGGTCGGGCCTCGCCTGGCGCAGGAATCTAACGGCACAGACCCCCCAGTCACCACCGAATCTCGTCCCGACCAGCTGGCGGCGCTATCAACTCGAGTCCGGCAGGACACTCCAGCGCTCGAGTTTGACTTGCTCGCCACACGAGAGCACCGACAGGCTGCCGAGAGACGGGTCGAGCCGCTTCACGGCCTCGGTGCTCAGGCCCAGCAGGTGACCAACCGCCCGCTTGATGATCCCCTTGTGGGCGACCAGCAGCAGGTCACCCTCCGGGTGCCGTGCCAGCACCGCGTCGACCGCCCGCTGCACCCGTTCGGCGAAGCCCGCGAATTTCTCACCGCCCGGGAATCCATCGGCGCGGCCAGCCTGCCATTCTGCGAACCAGGCCGGCTCCCGCACGGCGATCTCCTCGGCGGTCAGCCCTTCCATCGCGCCAAAGCCGAGCTCGGTGAAATCCGCCACCTCTTCGACCAGGCCCGGCGGATGTCGCAGACCATCGAGCAGGATGTTGGCAGAGACCCGCGCCCGGTCCAGCGGCGAGTGGAGGACCGCGTGGAATGGCAGGTCTTGCACCAGCGGGATCAGGCGCGCCACCTGCTGCTCACCCAGCTCCGACAAGGGCACGTCATTGCGTCCGTGGTAACGGATGGACGATTCGCCAGTGGTCTCGCCATGCCGCACCAGGTAGATGCAGCGCTCGCTGGTCAAGGTCCGCCCCTAGCTGCTCAACACAGCGATGAAGATCGCCACCAGGGCAGCGAAGCTCAGGATCAGCAGCGCCAGCACCGATCGGTTCCAGCGGCTGTGCTCGTCCACCATCTCGGTCATCCGATCAGCCTGGTCCTCCTGGGCAAAGCGCAGTTTCTCCAAGCCCTCCTTGGTCGTGACCTCGAGCTTGCGGAAGGTCTGCTGCTGGTTCTCCACCAGGCTGGTGGCTGCCTCCGCCTGCACCTGGGAGCTCTTGACCACGTCCCCCATGGAGACCCGGACGCGATCCATGGTGCCCTTGAACTCGCCGAGGGTCTGGGCGGTCCGCTCATCGCTGGCGGCGTTCTTCTCCAGGGATACCTGCACGCCCTTCATGACGTCGGGCAGCCCGGCGAAGGTCTCGAGCATCGAGGTGTTGATGACGTTTTGTTTTTCGATCTGACCAGCCAGGCCCTGCAGCACCTCGATCTGGGCATCGGCAGCCGCTGGCAGCCTGGCGAGGTTCTGGTCCATCCGGTTCATGCGGCCGCTCTGATCGTCCATCCGCGTCTGCATGCCCTGCAACACGCTCGACAACTCCTGGAAGTTGTGGGTCATCTTGATGGCGGCTTCCTCCGAAGGCGACATCCTGCGCCTGCTGCGCGGGATGATCTCCTCGCGCACCGGCTGGACCACCGCCGGGTCCCCGTCCGTGCCGCTGACCCGGTTGGTGTCGCCATTGCCGCGCGTCCGCGTTCCGGACCGGGAATCCGAGTCGACCCGCACGGACCCACCACGGAAACGACTGACAATCTTGTCCAGGAAACTGCTCTTCTTGACCACCGGGGAACCCCTCCAAAAAACCAACTGCGACCGCCAAACGTCCCTGAATCGCTGCAGGAACCGCCACTTTGGGTAGCACTTGACGTGACCGATCTACCCAGACCCCCAAGGTAGCTGATGCGCATGCCGGCCGCCAGTTGCATTTCTCCACGGTGACCAGCATCACCAAAGGAGGCTTGATCCCGGCAACCGAGCCGTTAAGTTCCGCTGCCCCCGCCGCGCGCAAGCGCGGGGTTTTGGACGGGGTGTTAGCTCAGTTGGTAGAGCGCTACAATGGCATTGTAGAGGTCATGGGTTCGATTCCCTTACACTCCACCAGTCCGACACCGGTCCCTCGCCTAAAGCGCGTGGACACGGGC
The DNA here is from genome assembly GCA_036338025.1 of Planctomycetota bacterium. Classification (GTDB taxonomy): domain Bacteria; phylum Planctomycetota; class UBA1135; order UBA1135; family UBA2386; genus JAYZDB01. Next base: position 182 of record JAYZDB010000025.1, on the reverse strand, counting down.
TTCCCAGCCGAAGCGAGCTGCGCCTGGACTCACGGACTCTCTCGGCGGCAGCCGAGAGCTGGCTCTCGCGGGGCCGCCGCCGACGCGTTGCGATCCGCCTTCGCGGCGGCGTGAAACCCAAAGCCGCAGTACTGGTACTGCAGGGAACTGGTCCCGGCTAGTACCCAATCACACCCTTGCCG
>JAYZDB010000024.1:0-3926 GCA_036338025.1 Planctomycetota bacterium | reverse complement strand
CGACGCTGCAGCTTCCCCAAAACCATCGAGGATGATCAGTGCTAGGGGTGAAACCATGGAGATCGCCTCAGGACATCATCTTCTCGACAGCCGTGCGTACCGACGAGTGAACATCGCGCACTTCTGAAAGGACCGACTCATTGTGCTGCAGGGCCGACTCAGCCTTGGCCCTGTCTTTTAGATAGGCTGCGTTGATTCGAACGTTGAAGAAGGCAGCCTCGGCTCCCGCCACCAACATTTCGGTTCCGCTGCCGAGGTCACTACCGATGTTGCGGCCGACGAATCCCAACACCGGCACCATCGTTTCCAAAACATCGTGGATGATCGCCAAGGTCTCCTCCGGCACAACCATCGCACCGAGCATGCCTTGTTCGATCGCCTGATTCCGCACACCCTGCTCTGCCTCACTCTCCTTGGGAAGCTTGTAGGCCATGGACACCGCATCAAAGGACGCACAGTCCCGCTCAGCCATCGGCTCGAGGCGACTCAGCAGCGTCAGGAGTTGTTCCTCGGCTTGCGCGAGTGGTTCATCGTGCTCAAGCGTAGCTTTCTTGCCACGACTGAACCGGATGACCATCACCAACAAGGCGGCGCCAAGACAGGCTGACATCGCCGCAGCAGCTCCACCGCCAGGGGTCGGGGACTTCGCAGCGAGGGACGCAACCAGGTCCTTGAAAGGCTGTTCAATCATGGGGGGAGGATGGGCCAACTGTAAGTTAGAGTCTGGACATGCTGATGGAGGTTTCAAGCCTGTGGTCAGACGACCACAGAGCATAACGGCGGTTGCGCCGACCTCCACGCCGCAGGGGCCGTCCCCGTTCGAACCTGCAGATCATGAGCAATTTCGTCACCCACCTCGAATCCACCGACGACGGCTCATCGCTGGCCGCCGACACCCTGCACACGGGGCACAATGGCCGCCCCCTCCTGGTCCGCTACGACCTGGACGCGGTGGCCCGGGAGTTGCAAAAGTCCACGCTGGCCACGCGTGAGCCGGATTTGTGGCGATACAGGGAATTGCTACCGCTTCGCGACCAGGGCATGAGGGTGTCCCTGGGCGAGGGCATGACTCCGCTGCTGGCCTGCCCACGCCTGGGGACCAAGATGGGTGTGCCGAACCTGTGGATCAAGGACGAGTCCCAGCTGCCGACCGGCTCGTTCAAGGCACGCGGCATGGCGATGGCGGTTTCGGTCGCAAAGGAACTCGGGGTGACCAAGGTCGCGACCCCGACTGCCGGCAATGCCGGGGGGGCACTCGCCGCCTACGCGGCTCGGGCAGGCATGGAGTGTTTCGTGTTCATGCCGGCCGATACACCGAGGATCAACCAACTCGAAGCCGTATGGCACGGGGCCAAGGCATTCTTGGTTGACGGCTTGATCAACGAGTGCGGTGTGATCGTGCGCGAGGGCATCGAGAAGAGGGGCTGGTTTGACATGAGCACCCTGCGCGAGCCGTACCGGATCGAAGGCAAGAAGACCATGGGTCTGGAACTCGCCGAGCAAATGGGCTGGTCCCTACCCGGAGCGATCTTCTACCCAACCGGCGGCGGCACCGGACTCATCGGGATGTGGAAAGCATTCGCGGAACTCGAGGCAATCAACTTCCTCCAGGACAACGCGAAGCCGAAGATGTTCAGTTGCCAATCGGACGGCTGTGCTCCGATCGCCGAGGCCTTCGACCGCGGCGAAGATCACGGGACCACCATCGACAACCCACACACCCTCGCCTCGGGGCTGCGAGTCCCGAAAGCAATCGGGGACTTCCTGGTGCTTTCAGCGGTCCGCGAATCCGGCGGCCGGGCGATGGCAACCAGCGAAGACCGCCTGAAGGACTGGATGCGGCTGGCGACCGAACTGGAGGGAATCGCACTGTGCCCAGAGAGCGCCGCCTGCCTAGGCTGCCTCGACACCGCGGTGCAGGAAGGGCACATCGACACCGACGCGCCGGTGGTTGTCTTCAACACCGGTGCGATGCAGAAGTACGTCGAGGTCATGGACGTAACGCTGCCGGAGCTCCGCAAGGACGCAGTGGACTGGGACAAGATCTAGCGCCGGCTAGCCGAACACGATCTCGATCGGGGCGAAATCGATCGCGTCGCATGAAGTGAGGTAGTAGCGGACACCTCCGGCCTCGCCCTGAAACCCATTGCGGTGATCTTTGCCGTGAAGGTGGCCGTAGATGCAGTGGGTGATGCCAGCCGCTTCCAACAACGGCACAGCCGCCGTCGTGCGCCCATCGGTGTATCGCGGGGGATAGTGAATCAAGGCGATGGTCCGCTTGCCTTCCAACTTCTCGCCAGCTTCGATCGAGAGTTTCAACCTACCGATCTCGCGGTTGAAGATCTTCTCAGCCTTGTCATCCGACCACGGTGCATCCGGCGGATCCCAGAGCCGGGCTCCAATCACCACGGTGCCATCCGGCATCTGGATCGCATTGTTCTGCAAGAGGTGGATCGACTCGTCGATTACAGCTCGCACCTTCGAGAGCGAAGTCCACCACGTACAGTGGTTGCCCTTGATGAGGATCTTCTGGCCCGGGCGCTGCCCCAGCCAATCCAGATCGGGGCGCGCCTGCTCGAGCGACAAGCCCCACGAGGTGTCACCCCCGACCAGCACCCAGTCATCATCCGTGATTCGCGCGTCCCAGGACTCGCGGATCTTGTCCGCATGCCCCACCCACTGAGGACCAAAGATGTCCATCGGTTTGTCTACACCAAAACTGAGGTGCAGATCGGATATCGCAAAGAGGCGCATGCTCCCAAGCTAACCGATGTGACGCGCTACTTGGATCAGATCTCCGGGCTCAGACCAATTGCACGTCTCACTGCCGATCGTCGCCTCGGAGCACTTGAGGAACTCTCGAGCCAGTTCCCGAAACGGAACCCCGTCCAAGGTACGAGCTTCCAGCCCGTCACGGGCTGCGTTTTCGTGCAGGGTCCGGAGTTGGACAGGGTCCTGAGGCACGAGACTCTCGGAGAGTTCCTCAGCGCGTCTTGTCGCATAGGGGCAGTAGACAATCCCGGACAGCAGCGCCAACACGCTCCTCGCCAGCGGCCAGGCGACGGCATCGAGGTAGCGAACCTCGAGGTAGTTGCGGATCCGGACAAACGGGAACAGCGAAGTCAGGTGCAACTCAAGGTCATCTCCAGTGACGATGCCAGTCGCCACCACCGCCTCGAGACTCTGCTCGGGCGCCTCGACAAGATCTCCATCTCGACGCAAGAACAGCATGGTCGCCTCGCGTGCAAATCGCTTGTAACCGTCTATCGCCGTCTCAGCGTGAAGACATCCTTCAGGCACTCCGACCCGTTCGTGGTCCGTCTCCAACCAGACGTGGTGACGGAAGCTCTCGTAACCACTATCGATGCCCGCAACCATCCGTGAATTGGCGGTCAATGCCAACATCACCGGCGCCAGACGGTAGAGCAGTGCCAATTTGCGGCCAGCGTCCTCCCGATCTTCAACGTCGTAGGCTAGCTGAAACCCGGCAGTCCCTCGCATCATGTTGCGAGTCAACGGGCCACGCGTAACCATGGATGCATCCATCAAGCGGTAGCGACTACGAGGCAGGAGACCAAGCTCTTCAACTGGCGTAACGGGAGCGTGTCCCAACGACGTGAGTTCGTAGTCCGTGCCTGACAATCGGGCGTCGACGAGTGCACGGACCATGCTCATCGTCGGATCGATCTGGCCCAGGTTGGCGCAGGGTTCGGTGGCAAGCTCGAGCTGTCCGCCCGGCTCCATGGTGAAGGAGAATCCGTTACCATCGACCCGGTTGAGCACTTCCCCGTCGAAGCGGACCGTGGCACCAATGTCTGCCGCAAGCCCAGCGATCAACTGACGGCAGAAATCCAGGGGTGCAGATTCCTGGGTTGTCCGGTGTAGGACCAGGTTCTCGACTTCGATCCCCAGCAAGCGCTCCCCGC
>JAYZDB010000023.1:0-5716 GCA_036338025.1 Planctomycetota bacterium | reverse complement strand
ACCAGTCCCGCCAGCCCGACGATCTCACCCTCGCGCAGCTCGAGGTTCACCGCGTGTTGTGGGAATGCTGCGGTTCGAACGCCCCTGGCCTGCAAGGCTACGGCGCCGGTGCTGCGAGGTTGGTGCTGGTAGAGACTCGTGGCATCGCGGCCTACCATCATCTGTACCAAGGTAGCGTGGTCGATCTCGGAGCGCTGGAGGACTCCAACGACCGCACCATCCCGCAAGACCATCGCTCGATCCGCCAGTCTCTCGACTTCGCCGAGGCGGTGTGAGATGTAGATGACACCGACGCCCTCGGCTCGCAGTTTCTCGACTACTGCGAACAGGGCCTCGGTCTCCCGCCCGGACAAGCTGGACGTCGGCTCGTCCATGATCAGGATGCGGGCCTGGGCGGTCAGGGCCTTGGCGATCTCGACCATCTGTTGTTGGCCCAGGGAGAGGCGATCGAGCTGGGTGTCGGGATCGACCTGCAGTCCCAGGCGTGCCAGGATCTCTCGGCTGTCGGCGCGGATCTGTGCGGTATCGATCCGCAGTGGCTTGCGTGGTTCGCGCCCCAGGAAGATATTGGCGCCGACGCTCAGGTTTGAGCAGAGGTTCAACTCCTGGTGGATCAGTGCGATGCCAAGCGCCTGGGCGTCACGGACCGAGTTGATCTGCACCGGCTTGCCGTCGATGGAGATGCTGCCGCAGTCGGCGTGTTGGATGCCGGCGAGGATCTTCATCAAGGTGCTCTTGCCGGCGCCGTTTTCCCCTACCACCGCCAGCACCTCGCCGACGTCCAGTTGGAGGTTCACATCCTGCAGTGCCTTGACCCCGGGGAAGGACTTGGACAGATCGCGAACCTGCAGCACCTGCGCTACTTCCCGAGGCGTTGCTTGAGTTCCGCCTGGAACTTGTCGACGTTGTCTCGGTCGATCCGGCGCGCTGGGATGTCGAGAAAGCCACCCGGCGGCACGGCCGAGTCCTTGCCGTTTGCCAGGTCGATCAGCATCTGGACGGACCGGTAGCCGTACATGTATGGGTTCTGGACCACTGTGCTCGCGACCGTCCCCTTGCGGATCCCGTCGAGCGTGGCGTCGTTCTCGTCGAAACCAATGACCTTGACCTTGCCCAACCTGCCTGCCGACTTGAGGGCCTCAAGGATCAGTGGCGGGTTGTATTCAAACAGCCCGACCATGCAGGCGAGGTCCGGGTTGTCCGTCAAGGTGTCTTCAGCGTTTTCCTTGGCGACGACGCGGTCGAAATCGTCCGTCAGACAGCCGAGGATCGAATACTTGCCGTCGCTCGAGTTGATCGGATACTTGTTGGGCGTGCGCCGCTTCGGATCATTGCTGTGCCCCATCAACACATCGATGACGCCTTGTCGGCGGCCTTGGGAGTTGGCCTGTCCCAGGTTGCCGATGAACAGCATGATCTTGCCGCCGTCCGGAACGGCCTCCTTGACCAACTCGCCGCACAGACGACCAGCAGCGTAGTTGTCGACCCCGATGTAGCACCGACGGTTGGAGTCGGGTGCGTCGGAGTCGTGGGTGATCAGGATCGTCTTGGCCGCTACCGAGTTCAGCAGGCCGGTCTGATTCGCCGGATCGAGCGGGCTGATGGCGATGCCGGCGACACCCATCGACAGCATGTCTTCCAGGGCGTTCTTCTGATCACCGACGCCACCCTTGGAAGTCGGCTGGGCTACCTTGACAGTTACGCCGAAGTCCTTTTCTGCAGCACGCACCCCGGCGATTCCGATGGTCCAGAAGGCCGCGATGCCGTTGGTGACGAAGCCGTAGGTTTTTTCTGAGCTGTCCTTGGCACAGGCCACCAGTCCCAGCAACAGGCAAGCGACAGTGAGGATGACGACTTTACGCATCGTGACGACCTTGAACTTCGGGAGTGGGCAGGCGATCTCGCCCGATTCGGCCAGCACCATACCTGGGTCTACCACCGCGTGCCAGTTCTGCGGTGGCCCTCCCTACAAACCCACGGAAGTTCGGGACGCACCTGCGAGGCGGCGATACTGTCGGGCCCCATGCGCAACCGGAGCATCGCTGGCCGGGAAGTCTCGGAGATCGGCCTCGGCTGCTGGCAGATCGGCGCGGATTGGGGCGAGATCGACCACGAAACCGCCCTTGATGTGCTCCGCACCGCGCACGCCAACGGGGTGACGCTGTTCGATACCGCAGACATCTACGGTGCAGGCCGCAGCGAGCAGCTGGTCGGGGAGTTCTTGACCACCCTTGATACACCGGTGTTCGTCGCCACCAAGCTCGGGCGCGCAGCCTCACCTGGATGGCCGCAGAACTTCACCGAATCGGTGATGAGAAGCCACGTGGAGGGCTCGCTCGAACGCCTCGGCGTCGAGCAGATCGATCTCTTGCAGCTGCACTGCGTGCCGACCGAGGTCCTGCAGGATGGGGCGATCTTCGATCATCTGCGTGGGCTGCGTGAGTCGGGGCTGATCCGAGCTTTTGGCGCCAGCATCGAGTCCATCGATCAGGCGCTGATCTGCCTCGAACAGGATGGTCTCGAGAGTCTGCAACTGATCTTCAACCTGCTGCGACATGATCCCCGAGACCAGGTTTTCGATGCTGCTGCGGCGCGTGGTGTGGGCCTGATCATCCGCTTGCCGCTCGCCAGCGGTCTGCTGTCGGGGTGCTACCAGGCGGACACGACGTTTGCGGCTGATGACCACCGGACCTACAACCGCAATGGTGAAGCCTTCAACGTCGGCGAGACCTTCTCCGGCTTGCCGTTCGAGCAAGGCCTCCAGATCGTCGAAACCCTGCGCCCCCTGGTGCCGGACTCGATGACGATGGCGCAGTTTGCCCAGCGGTGGATCCTCGATCATCCCGCCGTGTCATCCGTCATCACCGGTGTGTCCAGACCCGAGCAGGCGCGCCGCAATGCCGAAGTCAGTGACTTGCCGGCGCTTTCCGACGGATTGCATGCCGAGCTTTCCCGTATCTATGATTCCCAGGTAAGGTCCCAGATCCGCGGTCCCGTCTAACGAACCGAAGTACGCACCATGCCAAGACCCTTTGTCACTCTAGGGCTGCTCCTGCTCTTGCCGACCTGCAGCCAATCGCCCGACCCGACCTCTCGATCCTCATCCAAGCCCATGAATTCCACGGTTCAACCGTTTGGCACCACCAAGGACGGTACCGCCGTTTCTTTGTACGAACTCAAGAACAAGAATGGTCTGGTTGCGAGGCTCACCAACTTCGGTGCGACGATCGTGCAGCTTCACCTGCCCGACAAGGCCGGGCAGATGGCAGACGTGATCCAGGGTTTCGACGATGTGAGTGGCTACCAGTCCGATGCCAACCAGTACTTCGGATGCACCGTTGGGCGGGTAGCAAACCGGACCGCCAAGGGGGAATTCAGCATCGAGGACAAGGCCTATTCGCTCGCGATCAACAACGAGCCCAACCACCTGCACGGTGGTAAAGATCGCAGCCTGGACAAGGTCGTGTGGCAGGCAGAACCGGTCAGCGGCAAGGATGGCCCTGCGATCGTGTTCGCTTACACCAGCCCGGACATGGAAGAGGGCTATCCCGGCAATCTCCAGATCAAGGTCACCTACACCCTGACCGAATCCGATGAGTTGCGCATCGACTACGAGGCCACCACCGACAAGTTGACTCCCGTCAACCTGACCAACCACGCCTATTGGAATCTGGCGGGTGCCGGTTCAGGTACCATCCTCGATCACGTCGTGCAGATCGCCGCGACGCGATACACCCCCACCGATGACACCCTGATCCCGCTCGGAACGCTGCGCTCTGTCACCGGTAGCGCCCTCGATCTGCAGAAACCAACCCGGATCGGGGCCGGAATCGCACACCTGACGCCGACGGCGGCCTTGGGCTACGACCACAACTTCGCTCTCGACAAATACGACGGCAGCCTCCAGTTTGCGGCACGACTGCAAGACCCCACGAGTGGGCGGACGATGGAGATCTTGACCACTGAGCCCGGCTTGCAGTTCTACTCGGGGAACTTCCTCAAGGGTGACACGGGCAAGGCAGGCAAGGTCTATGGCCACCGTTACGCATTGTGTCTGGAAGCACAGAAATACCCGGACAGTGCGAACCAGCGGAACTTCCCGAACGTGTTCCTGGCCCCGGGTGAGACCTACCGCCAAACCACGGTGCACCGGTTCTCCGTCGAGTAATCCGGGTCCGAAGGTCCCCGGACGGTGTGACTCTGGTTCTACAGGGCCGCTGACTTAAGGCTATACTTGAAGCCATGAGGATGCTCCCGATCCTGCTTTTCCTGTGTCTGCAGCTGCCAGGCCAGGCTTGTATCCAATTTGCCCGCTTCAAGGCTGCCGGCTCGTTGCCGGTGATCTTGTCGCCGCAGATCATGCACGAGGTCTCGGGTATGGAGGCCAGCCGAATCAACCCGGGGGTACTCTGGGCACATGACGATGCCAACAACTCGAACATGGTTGTGGCATTCTCAACTTCCGGCAAGGAAGTGCAGCGCTACCAGGTCGGTAGCGTCGTGAACGGCGATTGGGAAGATATCGCCATTGGGCCAGGTCCCGAGATCGGTCGTGATTACATCTACATCGCCGACGTCGGCAACAATGACCTGAAGTACTCAGTGTTTTCGCTGATCCGGTTTCCTGAACCGATTACACCAAGCTCGCCGGGCAACACGATCCTGATCCAGAACTACGAGATCTTCGCGTTCCGCTATCCCGCCAGCGTGCATGACGCCGAGACGCTGATGATCGACCCGATCGATGGCGTGCCCTACGTACTCACCAAGGAGAAGAAGAGCAGCGGCTACGGTTATCTCTACAGCTATCCGCCACCTTTCGACTCCCAGAACATCAAGACGCTTCAGCTTGAGTCCAAGTTTCCTCATGCGGCGCCGAAGTTCTCCGCTGGAGATGTCAGCCAGGACGGTCGCTGGGTGGTCGTTCGTAACGACGACATCTTCTACACCTACCTGCGTGGTGATCCGACCAACTCGTTTGTCAGCGCGTTCTACAACACGGTGTGTCTGTACGACGCATCCAATCAAGGCAACGCCGAGTCTCTCACTCTGAGCACGGACGTCAACGGGACTCGTGTCTACTGCACCAGCGAAGGCACTGCTTCGACGATCTGGGAGAGCACGGGAACCCTGCCGAGTGGTACCATCGCCCTGCCGGCGTGGTGGAGCTTTGGTTCGGGTATTGCGAGTTGGCAATGGGGCCACCCAGGACTGTCGCTGGACGATGCACCGGCGGTCGGTCGCAGCGTTAGCGTCCAACTCTGGAGTGTGCGGCCAAACGCTCCGGCCGCCATCGCGTTTGGCTTGACTGCGATCCCCGACCGGGTGATCCCGCTCGGTCAGGGTTGGGCTCACGTCAATCCGGTCCTGTTGATGATCCTGGTGTCTACCGCTACCGGCACTTCGCAGGTTCCGTTGGGTGTGGTGCCCAATACGTCGAGCCTGCTAGGGGTTTCGTTGCATGCCCAGGGCGTCGCGGACGATCCGGCGGCTCCATACAGGATGGCATTGTCACGTGGGCTGACCTTGCAGATTGGTCGGTAGGCGCTGGTCTTCAGTCAGCCGCCAATGATCCTGCTGGACTCGATCCTGACGCGTATCGACTCGCCCGGCAAGGGGTTCATCTCATCGGTGATTTGCAGGTAGACCGGCACCCGCCATTCTCGAACCCGCGCAACCGTCTGCATCTTGTTGGGAACCTCAACCACTGCTGGCC
>JAYZDB010000022.1:0-7083 GCA_036338025.1 Planctomycetota bacterium | reverse complement strand
CACGCCCGCGTAGTGCTCACTGGCAATCTCACCATCCATATTGGTGCAGATCAGGATCGGTTTGCCGGTTTCCTTGGAGAGCAGGACCGCATCCTCCCAGGTCCGTTGCCAGGTGATGAGGACCGGCTTCTTCCACTCTTCGGCGGTCGGAGCCCGCCACATCTGCTCACGTACCGCGGTGCCCTCGACCGTCCCGAGCGGTATCGGTTGTTTCTTGGGATCAGGTTGTGCGCTCAGATCCGTGAGCAGAGCGAGCCCGACCAAGGGGGTGGCAGCAAGTCGGAGAACAACAGGGGTCATGCAGAAGCTAGCCTCAATGGACTGGCGGTGAAGTCGGGAGAGCGAGTGGCGGGAGCAGCCCGGCACAGCCCCATCTTAGCGACGCATCCTACGGCGAGAAGGCGGCAGGAGTACCGGTTCCGTGTCGATCCACAAGCCCCCGACCGCATTGCTACGCCTGCGTAGCGATAACCGGCAAGTCTGGCCAACTCCCAGGGTATCCGTCCCCTCGGCCGCTGGTCAGGGCTGTCGTTTCTTCAATTCGAACAACCCGGGGAGCGCGGTCGGATGGGTCGAATATTCCCGTCTCAAATCGCCGAGGAAAGTATCCACCTCGGCCTCGTAGCGGGACGGGCTACCGCCGTCCCCGGACTCCCTGACCAGGAACACCCGGCCCTGCCTGGCTGCCTGCGCCGCCACCCGCCGCCGATACTCATCGAGCGTCGGGGCGACCTTCTCGGGCACCAGGTAGTCCACGAAGAACGGATTACAAACCCGGGCATTCGGCTCCTGCGCGCCTGGGAAATAGCGCGCCCAGATCAAATGCTTGTTGGGCGACTTCTCCAGCAACACCACCGTCGCATCCGGGTCGACCAGCGCCGCCACCGCAGCAATCTGATCACGGATCGGATCGCGCTGGATGATCGGGGCCATCACTACCGCCGACACGGCGAACAAGACCACGTGCAACAGGAACGGCCAGCGCGGCCGAGCGATTGCCGGTCGTACCAACACCCACAACACCAGCGCTGAGCCCAGGGATCCAATCACCGCCGCAAGCTCTCCCAGGTACCAAAAGACCGGCAAGGGCAGGAACGCCAGCAGCGCCGTCAAGATCATCCGCCAAGGTGAGACCGCCAGACCATGCAAGGCAGCAATCGCCAGCAGGGCCTGGGCAGGCATGGTGGCGACAAAGTTGGAACCGTAGGCTCGATCCCCCACCGGGAGCGCGAGGATTGCCCAACCCAGAATCCAGGACAGGCACAACATTCCCTGCTTCGGCACCTTCTGGCACAACACGCGGAAGCCGGCTGGAATCAGAGTCGACGCCGGAACGGAGTACAGCAGCAACTCGGCGGCCACCGCCTGGATCTGTCCGGGCAGCAAGCCGGGGTTCTCGAGCAGGCGCGGCAGTTTGTCCGACTGCGCCGTCGAGTAGCCCTCGAATAGCTCGTAGAGGTAGTAGTAGACCCCACCCCAGACCGCCAAGCCGGCGCCGATCACCATCAGCAGACGCCGGCGCGCGCCGCCGGCGAAGCACAGGGCGCACAGGATCGGCAGGCCGGTAGCGACACCACTGGCATGGGAAGCCGGCGTCGTCGCAGCGCCGAAGAACAACAGCAGATACAAGCCGGGGGTCGCGCGTTCGGGAGCATCCACGAAACGGATGAGTCCCAGGAGCAGACAGGACGCGAAGGCAGCGTGGAAGGCGTGTAGTTCGGTGGCGGTCGAGTGGAACCAGAACCCGAACAGGCCGGCCAGGAGCAGGGCCACGGCAATTGCCTTGGCGGGATAGATGAACGTGTCGAGAGCGACCCGGCAGGTGATTCCGACCGCAAAACCACCTGACAGAGCCGCCGTGATCTTCAGTGCCTGCTCCGAATCGACGCCGACGGAGGACAGCAAATCGCGCAGTCCCAGCACCACCGGCAGGTAGAGGACGTGGATGTAGGCGAGGTCTCCGGCACCCAACATGCCTTCGAATCGGATCCCGTCATCGTAGTAGCCGCGCTGCAGCGTCAGGAGATAGAACGCCGCCGCCAGCAAACCGGTCAGGATCGGGAGCCAATTCTTCATAGCTGGCTAGATCCTCTCGAGTCGCGGGCCCTCGGCGGTATCGACGATCTTGTAACCAGCCGCCTGGATCTGGTCGCGCAGACGATCGGCCTCGGCAAAGTCCCGGTCCTGGCGCGCATCCTCGCGCGCCTGCGCCATCTCGACCAGGTCGGCAGGCGCCTCCTCGTTCAGGGTCGGCCGGGTACCAAACACCCCGAGGACATCCTCGAAGCGCGCGAAGGCCTGATCGACCAATTCCGCCGAGGCGGGATCCAGAGTCGCCTTGTTGGCAGCGGACACCAGGGCGAACACCGCCGCCAGGGCAACGCTGGTGTTGAGATCATCAGCCAGCGCCGCGGTGAAATCGGCGTGGGCGGTCTCGACTTGGGCTGACAGGTCATCGCTGCCCCCGGTGCCGCCATCCACCACCCGCACGACCTGCTCCCAGGCCTGCCGGACTCGTCGGATCGACGCCCTCGCGTCCTGCATCCCAGCCCAGGTGAAGTTGAGGGATTGCCGGTACTGGACCTTCATCATCGCGTAGCGCAGCTCGGCACCGGTGTAGCCCTTCTCGAGCACCTGGCTGACGGTCAGGAAGTTGCCCAGGGACTTGGACATCTTCTGTCCCTCGACCAGCAGGTGCTTGACGTGCAACCAGGTCCGAACAAACAGCTTGCCAGTGGACGCCTCGGACTGCGCAACCTCACACTCATGGTGGGGAAACAGGTTGTCCTCACCCCCGGTATGGAGGTCGAAACTCTCCCCGAGGTACTTCATCGCCATCGCCGAGCACTCGATGTGCCAGCCCGGGAAACCGCGTTGTCCACCCGGGAACGGCGCGTCCCATTGCATCAGGTGCTTGTCGTCGGTCTTCCACAGGGCAAAGTCCCGGGGGTCACGTTTCTCTTCGTTGACGGCAACCCGGGCGCCCTCCTCGAGGTCGTCGATGACCTTGCCGGACAAGCTGCCGTAGTTGGCGAACTTGTCGATCTCGAAGTAGACGTTGCCGTTGACCTGGTAGGCGATCCCCTGGTCCAGAAGATCCGCGATGATCACCCCCATCTCCTGGATGTGGTCGGTGGCCCGCGGCAGATGGTGTGGCAAGCGGAAACCCAACAGATCGAGGCACTCCCGGAACTCACCCTCGTACCTGCGGGCAATCTCGTAGGGGTCGAGCTGCTCCTTCTTGGATGCCGCCAACATCTTGTCCTCGCCGGCATCTTCGTCATCGTCGGTCATATGACCGACATCGGTGACGTTCATCACCTGCGTGACCTCGAAGCCCTGGTCCTCGAAGAAACGCCGCATGAGATCCGCCAGCAAGAACGAGCGGAAATTCCCGATGTGGGGTGACGAGTAGACCGTTGGACCACAGTGGTACATCGCCAGCCGCCCCGGCGTGATGGGCTGCAGGTCTTCCTTTTGCCTGGTGCGGGTGTTGTAGAGTTGGATCGTCAACGCAGTTCCAAGAACCAGTGTGGATAGGAAACGACCTGAGTCCCGTGATTGGAAGACCCGCCTGCAAATTCCACCGCATACGCGAACCAGATCCCCGAGAAACCAAGATTCCGAAAAACTGCCCCCTGCCACGAGTTCGAACCACTGCCTCGATCTACGCGAGGAGTAGAAACTGACACCTTGCATGACGATTCCAAGCGTCCGGTAGACACCGGACCACAGCCTAGATCCATGGACATGACCTCCGACGGCCTCGAACTTCTCGAGAAGCTCGGCGAGGGATCCACGGGCACGGTGTACCGAGCCAGGCTCCGCCGCGCGCTCGGGGAACTCTCCGTCGGCACAGAGGTCGCCGTGAAACTCCTGCACCCGGCGCTACTGGAAGACCCCGACGCCCGCGCACAGTTGATCGACGAGGGGCGGCTCGGCCAGCGGATCCGCAGCGAGCACGTGGTCCGCATCCACGATGTCCAATCCGTCGACCGACCGGGGGCCCAGGTGACATACCTGGTGATGGAGTTGATCGATGGCCGCAACCTGCGCGAAGTGCTGCAGCAGTCGGGTTCCGTAGTCGAGGATCTGGCCCGCCGGATCGGACTCCTGGCCGCCAGTGGTCTGCGCGCCATTCACCGCCTGAACCTCGTGCACCGCGACATCAAACCTGAGAACCTCGCCCTGACCGAGTCCGGCACCGTCAAGCTGATGGATCTCGGGCTAGCCCGCCGAGCCTCGGGGAGTCGGGCTGGTTCGGCTGGCAGCGGCTTCTTCGGGAGCCTGAGCTACGCCGCCCCCGAAGTGCTCCGCGGCGAACCGGCAACGCCCCACAGCGACCTGTATTCCCTGGGCGTTGTCCTGTTCGAGATGGTGACCGGAGTGCACCCCTTCGCCGCCAACGACGCCGACCCGGACCAGGTCATCCAGGCCCATCTCGAAGCAGAACCGCCGCGACCCTCGCACTTCAAACCGCGGATCTCCGCCTTCTTGGAACAACTGATTCTCGATCTGCTGGCGAAGCGCCCGTCCGACCGGCCTCGCGACGCCACCGAACTGGAGGCGACACTGACCGGCGGCGAGAATTCGCGCTACTGGCTGCGCCACGAACAACGCGCTCCACAACTGTCGGCCCAGCGACGCCTGCGGGCGATGCGCCGGATGGCCAACGCGCCATTCGTCGGACGTCGAGACCAGCGGCGCGAACTCGATCGGCACCTGCGCCGGGCATCCGAAGGCCGCGGCCGGGCGGTCTTCTTGTCGGGTCCCCGGGCCATGGGCCGCCGTCGCCTGCTCGACCACTGGCTCGGAGGCGTGCTGGAACGCCGCTCAGACCTGACCTTTCTCGGCGGTGAGGCCCGCGGCGGCGAGGCACCGCAACGGGCAGCCCCCATTACCGAGATGATCCTCGAGTGGTTCCTCCGCGGCGACCTGCCAAACTCTCCCCAGGCGCCGACACGGCTGGCGGCACGCATAGCCGCAACCACCGACCTCGCGCAGGCAGAAATCGATCGTGTCACAGCGGTGGTTTGCGGAACGGCGACCGAATCCTCTGCCGAAGAGCGTGCCAGCCTCCTGACCCGACTGATCCTGGCCATGCGACCCGCAAACCAGACCCTGGTGTTGCGCATCGATCGCGCCGAGCTACTCAGCACGACATCCGCCCTGGTCGTGCGTCAACTCATCGAGGGCATCGTGAACCAGCAGATCCTGGTCATCCTGGTCAGCCTCGACAGCAAACGGCCACCGACCGGCGCGCGTCACATCGCACTCGCCGGCCTCCCGGAGGACGAGTTCATCGCCCTGGGACGACAGTTGTTCTTCGAACACCGCGTCGACGAAGCGCTGCTGCGGGATGCCCACGCGACCCTGGCTGGCAGTCCAGGCAACCTCCTGGATGCCCTGTCGGCGCTGGAACACCAGGGCAAACTCTCCGGCCCAGTCGGTCAGTACCGGTTCCGCCTGCCGGTCTCCCACCTGCGGCCAGCGGACTCGCTGCTGGGCCAACTACGCCAACGGCTCGCCAACCTCACCGAACCGCAGCGGTTCGTGCACGTCGCTGCAGCGGTGTTGGGTAACCGGTTCCCGATCTCGGACCTCAGCAACCTGGTCGGCCAATCCGAGCTCGCCATCCTCGAGACCCTCTCGATCTTCCAAGGACGCATCATCATGACGCAACGGGGCGAAGGCCGGTTCCGTCACCGGGACTTCCGGAAGGTCATGTTGGACATGACGCCAAAGGCCGTACTCGGGCCCCTGCACCGGACAGCAGCCTGGATTCTCGAAGACCGCGGAGCCACTCCACTCGAGGTTGGACTGCACCTGTCGCGCGCCGGAGAACATGACGCGGCGATCACCCCTCTGTTGGCGGGCCTCGAGCACCTGACCGCGACAGGTTCGCGGCAGCAGAGCTTGAAGATCCGCAACCGGCTGCGCATCCACCTCGCCGCCCTGCCGAAGGACTCACAATATCTCCAACGGCGGTTGCGCTACCTGCTCTTGTCAGGACAAACCGATGAGTTGGCGGAGCGCGAAGACCGCGCCCAGCAGAGCTTCGAGGCCCTCCTCGCGTTGGCAGAACAGCACGACGAGTCGACCGCACAGGCCGACGCCCGCACCGCTCTCGGTCGGCTCGAACTCGCCCAAGGCAACATGCACGCGGCGCTCTCCCAGCTCACAACAGCCGAGAAAATCCTGGCCGGAGAACCGAACCACGATGCCAGGATCGCCCGGCTGCTTGGAATCCGGGCGCGGGTACAGGGATATCTCGGCCGGGCCGATGCGGCGGCCGCAGACATCCGCACAGCGCTGCAGCACGCGACATCCGAGGAGGGCGACCTCGTCTACCACCTCGAGACCGACCTGGCGAGAGTCGAAGCCCTCCGCAACGACTTCACCGCCGCCCTGGGTCACCTGACCCGAGCCGAAAACGGTTTCGACCAACGCGGCTCAAACCTGGGGCTGTTGCGCGTCCAATTGCACCGGGGACACGTCCTGTCGACGATCGGCAACCGCGACCGGGCGGAGCGGCTGTTGGAAGGTGTTGTCCGCCGGGCGCGGGAACTCAGCAACCGGCGGGTAGAGACCAAGGCACGCCTGTTCCTCGGCGAACAGGCCACCTGGCACGAGGATTCCGCAGCCGCCATCGAGCACCTGGAGTTCGTGCTGCAGTCGTCGCCGCGCGACTCCAATGCCCGCCTGACAGCCGCCCTCTACTTGTCCAGGCTCGGAATCGAGGTCCCGAGCCTCGAACGCGAACGGCAAGACCTCGACATTCCGGACCTGCAGATCGCCTGGCTGCTGCTGGAATCGGCCCGCGCCGACAAGCCCGAACTCCTGCAGCAGGCGCAGCAAGTAGCACGCGGCATCGCCATTCCACTCCATCTACGGCGGGAGTTGCTCTACCGCACAGGCCACGCCACCGCCGCCCATGCGCTGGAGAAGCAAATCGCGGAACAACTCCCGCGAGGACCATTGCGGCGCCAATTCCAGCAGTTCATGAAGCGGTCAGCGCCGGGTCCGTGAGACCATGACGCCGGAGTTCCTCGGCGTACAGCGGCCGCAAGCGCTGCATTCGCT
>JAYZDB010000021.1:0-8245 GCA_036338025.1 Planctomycetota bacterium | reverse complement strand
TTCGAGGGCTCGATCCGCACGTCGATGCAGCCGGTCTTGTCATCCAGGTCGAGGATTTTCTGCCAGCTCTTGCCACCGTCCTGGGTTCGATACAGACCGCGTTCCTCGTTGTCGCCCCATAATTCGCCGAGTGCTCCGACGTACACGATGTCGGGATTTTGGGGATGGATGGCGATGTGGCCGATCTGGAAACTGCGTTCCAGGCCGACCTTTGTGAAGGTCTTGCCGCCGTCCGTGGACTTGTAGACGCCGTCGCCCCAAGACACCGAGTTGCGCCCGTTCTCCTCGCCGGTGCCTACCCAGACGATGTCAGGGTTGGATGGAGCGACCGCCACGTCGCCGATCGATGCGGTGCCTTGATCCTGGAACAGGGGTTTCCAGGTGGTGCCGGCGTTGACCGACTTGAACAGGCCGCCCGCCGCCGCCGCCATGTACCAGGTGCCGGGCCGGCTTTCGACCGGCTCGAAGTCGGTGACCCGGCCGCACATGTTGGCCGGCCCGATCGGTCGCCAGCTCAGCTTGTCGACCAGGGCCGGTGTGTAGACCGTGGACTGGGCGTGGCCGGTTTGAGGAATCACCGCTGCCAGCAGCAGGCTCAGCACGGCGGTGGAGAGTGAGGTCTGGATCAGGCGAGGAGTGTTGCGCATGCGCTATGGAGACTTGGTTCGGAGAATCGAACCCCTAGCATACGGAGGCGGCTATCACGTCGGAGGTGCGAATCTCGTAACGAAATACGCGGCAGGCCGCATATGTCGGCTGGAGGTCACGATTTCGATGGTCCGGCCTCGTCTTCGAACCGCAGGCTGTTCAGCACCAGGATCACCGTCGGTAGAGCCAGCAGATTGGACCAGGGGAAGGGTGAATCGAGCTTGCCAATGGTGAGGAATGGGGCGATCGACCGGGCCACCAGGAAGGCGATCCAGAAAAAACACACCACGCCGGCGATGCACATCGCCCAGTTCCATCGTTTGAGCAGGCCCCAGATGACGAAAGGCACGGTGATGGCGATGCCGAGCTTGGGGCGGGAGAAGTCCGGCCATTGGGCCGAGATTACCCAGACGTCGACTACGAACTTGATGGCGAAGCTGGCCAGGATCAACTTCGTACTGAGCGGCAGCCGGCTGGTGGTGTCGTTCGCCATGTCGCCTGGTCAGGCTTCACCTGGGTCTTGCATCTCGGGCTCAGGGTCCACACCCAGGGAGTCCGCTACCCGATTGATGTAGTTGAAGTAGGCTGCTACCTGCACCGTTGCGTGGATCTCCAGGTCGCTGGCACCGACTTCGCGTAGTGCAATGACGTCGGCCTGGCAGCATTTGGCCGGCTCGAGGGTCAGCTTGATGACGTAGTCGTAGAGGGCCTGGTGCGTGCTGGACAAGACCGGCCGTGGATCGCTGGAGACCAGGGTTTCGATGATGTCTTTCGGGGCCTCGGCACGGAGGTCGCCCAGGTGGGTGTGTTCTCAATAGAAACAGTTGTTGAGCCGCGATACGTGCACCGCGATCAACTCGCGAAACCAGCGCGGTAGCGGCGACTTCGGGTGGGTTGTCGTGGCCTGGTAGAGGCCCATCGAGGCCTGCAGGATTTCGGGCTGCAAAGACATCAGGCGTAGGATGCTGTAGACCCGGCCGGATCGTCGGATGGCGGAGTCGTAGATCGGGGTGAGGTCTCCTTGGGCTTCACCCTGTGCGACGGTTTCAATCCAGGCCATGACTGCTATTTGCTCCGTTTGTTGTCTGCCAGCCCAATTTCAAGGGCCTGGCCAGCGGATGCGAACTGCGCGTTCGGATCGAGATCACGGCCGCTCTGCAGGTCGAGGGTGACCGGGAAGTGGTCGGAGTAGACCGTGCGCCAGGCGGCTTTCGAGGCCGTCAGGGCGGCGCCTTGCAGGCTCCAGTCGACCAGTTGGTTGTGGACTCGCAGGCTGCCCGCCACCACTTCATCGCGGATGCCCTTGGTCAGCGCGATGTGGTCGATGGGTTCGTCGAACCACACGATGGTCGGCACCAGCTTGCGGTCGCCGCCCGGGTAGGCGTATTGCACGAGGTCCTCGGCGGTGAAGACTTCGCAGGCCGGCGCGCCGTAGGTGTGGTTGAAGTCGCCGAGGACCACCACGTCTTGATCCTCCTCGCTGTCGCTGGCGAGTTCGCGGAGGTAGTCGGCGAGGATCTTGGTCTCGGTGCTGCGCTTGCGCTCGTTCTTGCTGCCCTGGCTGGCTTTCAGGTGCACGGTGATGGCGCGGAAATCGAAGCCCGGGCTGCCGTCTGCGTGCACGGTCCGGAATGTCGCGTTGACGGGCTTGCGGTGGAACACCGAGAGATCACCGACCTTGCGGGGGAATTCCGTCATCTCACCGCAGTGCAGGAGTTTGACGCGCGTGCTGTTCCACAAGAAGCCGACGCTGATCCGGGTGTCGTCGTAGACGCCGGTGGTGCCCAGCGCGAACCGGTAGCTACCTGCCAGGTGTTTGAGCAGCCGTTGCAGCGCTGCGGGGTTGGCGATCTCCTGTACTGCCAACACATCGACCGCCATCTGTTCGATGAAGCTCGCGACCTGAGCGACTTCGGCCGGGGTGCGGTCTGGCGGCGCGCCGGCCCGGTTCTGGAACTTGCTACGGGACCCCAGGTGCTCGATGTTCCAGGTGCCGATGCGGATCTTGGCGGCGGCGTTGGGTTGTTTGCTGGTGCCAGCGGACGTGGCCCCGGTGGGATTCTTGACTTCGTGCTGGTCGGCGCAGGCACTCGAAAACAGCAGCCAGACGATGGCGAATTGGACAACAGGTCCGCGGGGGATCGGGCGATTCATGGTCGTCAGTGGGTGGCTGTGGCTGTCAATCTGCGACGGAGGCGCGGATCTCAGCCATCAGGCCCTGGAAGAACGTGATGTTGTGAATGGAGAGCAGGGTACCGGCCAGCATCTCCTTGGCGACGGAAAGGTGGCGCAAGTACGAACGACTGAAGTTCCGGCAGGTGTAGCAGCCACAATCCGGATCGATCGGTTCGGGGTCCTCGGCGTACTGCAGGTTGCGCATTTTCACGATGCCCTGCTTGCTGAATGCGGTGTGGTTGCGGCCGTGCCGGCTCGGCGTTACGCAGTCGAACAAGTCCACGCCGGCCCTGGTTGCGGTCTGGAAGTCTTCTGGCGTCCC
The DNA here is from genome assembly GCA_036338025.1 of Planctomycetota bacterium. Taxonomy (GTDB): domain Bacteria; phylum Planctomycetota; class UBA1135; order UBA1135; family UBA2386; genus JAYZDB01. The sequence continues at coordinate 5,100 of JAYZDB010000021.1, read as the reverse complement.
GACCCCCATGAGGTAGCGGATCTTGTCCTCTGGTAGTTGCGGGACGGCGCTGGCGAGGGCGTTGTTCATCTGCTCCTTGGTCTCCCCGACGCTCAATCCACCGACCGCGTAGCCGTCGAATTCGAGCGCCTTGAGGCTCTCGGCGCTGGCAGCGCGCAGCTCCGGATCGATGCCGCCCTGCACGATTCCGAACACCGCCTGTCCACGTGCGGCGCCGCCCCAGGCCTCGTGCAGGTCCCGGCTGCGGCGGGCCCACAACAAGGTTCGTTCGTGAGCCGCGCGGGTCAACTCGGGGCCGGCGTCGCCGGGAGGACAATGGTCGAGGACCATCGCGATGTCGGGGCCGAGGTCGCGTTGCACCTCGAGGACGCGTTCCGGGGTCAAGTAGCGCGGCGAACCGTTGATCACGCATTGGAAGGTCACGCCCTCGTCGTCGATCTTCATCCGATCGTCGAGCGAGAACACCTGGTAGCCGCCCGAGTCGGTGAGGATCGGACCGTCCCAACTCATGAACTCGTGCAACCCGCCGGCCTTGCGGACCACCTCGGGGGTGGGGCGCACGTGCAGATGGTAGGAGTTGGCGAGGATCAGTTCGCTGCCGGTGGCGCGGATCTGATCGGGGGTCAGGCCCTTGATGGTGGCGTAGGTTCCTACCGGCGCGAAGCAGGGTGTCTCGAAGCTGCCGTGCACGGTGTGGTAGCGTCCACGTCGGACCCCGTCCTTGACGCCTAGCAACTCGAAGTGGGGGATCATTCGAACGGCAGTTGGCTGGTGCCGCTGCTGCCCTGGTCACTCTCGCCGAGATGTTCAAAGGCCTTGGGGGTGGCGAGCCGGCCGCGCGGTGTGCGGGTGATCAGGCCACAGCGGATCAGGTGCGGTTCGAACACATCCTCGAGCGTGTCCTCGGCTTCGTCGACCATCGCGGCCAACGTCTTCAGCCCCAGCGGCTCGTTGTGCGAGGTCAGGGCCCGCAGGATCTTGCGGTCCATGTCTTCGAGGCCGAGGTCGTCGATGCTCAGGCGCTGCAGACCTTCTTGGCAGATTTCCAGGTCGACGCGGGCCAGGCCCCGCACCTGTGCGAGGTCGCGAATCCGTCGCTGGATGCGAAGTGCGTGCCGGGGTACGCCACGGCTGTGCCGCGCCAGCAGGGCGGCTGCCTCGGTGTCGATCGGCAGGTCGTGCAGTTCGGCGGCACGTATGAGGATCTTGTGGATGTCCTCGTCGGGATAGGCCTTGAGCCGTTCGATCAGCCCGAATCGGCCCCGGAATGCTGCCGTCAGCAGGCCCTCACGGGTGGTGGCTCCGACCAGGGTGAACGGAGCCACCGTCACCCGCACGCTGCGGCCGGTCGGTCCCTGATCGACGATCACATCGACAGCCTGGTCCTCCATCGCCGCGTAGAGGTACTCTTCGACCGCGCGTGGCATCCGATGGATCTCGTCGACGAAGAAGATGTCACCGCGCTGCAGCCTGGTCAGGGGACCCATCAGGTCTTTGGGGCTGCTCAGCACCGGCCCCGAAGTCACGGTGATCTCGGTGCCCATGCCGGCGGCGATCAGGTAGGAGAGGGTGGTCTTGCCCAGGCCCGGCGGGCCACAGAGCAGCACGTGATCGAGTGGTTCCTCACGCTTGCGGGCGGCGTTGATGGCGATGCCCAGGTTGTCCCGGATGCTCTTTTGTCCGATGAACTCGTCGAAGGACCGCGGCCGTAGGGCGCGGTCGTAGGCTTGTTCTTCGGGATTTTGATCCTGGTGAAAGATCACGTTTGCCGGCGCTTGGCTAGGGCAACCCGGGGCGGGAAGCCGATTTGCGGTTGCTTGGATGACTGCTCCAGACTGGACCCCGCGGGCGGCAGGATAATGGCTAGGCGGCTCCGGAGCGACGACCCAGTGTCCATTCCTGGTTAGATTCGCCGCACTGCGCGGCCGCAGTGAGGGGCGGCCCTGCACCGGCTTGCACCGCCGGTTTTGATCGGCATGTCGGGCGTGGTGATGCCGTCGCGCGATTTCTCGTACTGGTCATCGGGCGCTGAGATGGACAGAATCCCCACCATGCCCGAGGGTCCCGTGGTCCAGCAGATGTTTGCCCGTGTTGCAGGTCGTTACGACCTCGCCAACCGTTTGCTGTCGGCAGGCGTGGATCGGCGCTGGCGCAAGATCGCGGTCCAGATGGCGGAGGTCCGGTCCGAGGACCGTGTCCTGGACGTCTGCGCCGGTACTGGCGATCTGTCTCTCGATCTCGCCCGGGCCGGGGCGGTGGTGGTCGGGAGCGATTTCACGTTTGAAATGCTCGAGAAGGCGCAGGCCAAGATTCCCAGGACCTGGCAGGAACCGGGTTCCGCTGCCGCGGGTCGTCCCGTGCCGCCAGTCTTCATCGCCGGCGACACCATGGAGCTGCCGTTCCCCGACCAGGCCTTCGATCTGGTGACCGTCGCCTTTGGAATCCGCAATGTGCAGGATCCTCTCGCCGGGCTCACCGAGATGCGGCGCGTGATCCGACCCGGTGGCAGGGTCGTGGTGCTGGAGTTCTGCAAACCCAGTGCGCCGATCATCTCCGGGCTTTATCTTTTCTACTTCCGACGAATCTTGCCGGTCCTGGGCCGGCTGATTTCGGGTGACACAGGTGGGGCGTACTCCTATCTGCCCGCGTCGGTGATGGCGTTTCCCGAACGGGCCGAGTTTCTCGAGTTGATGACGAAGGCCGGCTTTGGTTCCCCCCAACAGAAGATCCTCACCTGTGGCATCGCAGCACTCTACCGGGCGGAAGTCGAAGTCTAGCGCTCGACCCTCGGCTCCGAAGCGCAAGCCTGACCGGGCAGGCGCAGCGGTCGCGGTCCCGGAGGGCTACTTCGAATGGTCTCGTGATCCGGCGGTCGGGCTGTTTGTCATCATGCCTCTGTGGTTGACCTATGAGGTCTTGCGGCAGTTCTTCGTGCCGCGCACCATGAACCTCGCCGAGTACTGGGTGAAGGAGCAGTTCTACACCTTGCCCAGGGTGGTGCTCGACGTGTACAGCATCGCGGTGGCGCTGGCAGTGGCGATTGCGGCCTGGTCCCTGCTGCGGCGTCAAATTCCGTGGGTGCGAGTTGGTCTGGTGGTGGTGTTGGAGGGTTCGGTTTATGGACTGATGCTCGGTCCGATCGCGGCTCAGCTGACCCGCCATTCGATGCCGGTTCTTGAACTCAACGCTGTGGACGGTCCGTTGTTCGCCAACCTCATCGGTTCGCTCGGGGCCGGCGTCTTTGAGGAGCTGGTGTTCCGTCTGGTGTTGCTGTCTGGTCTGGCCTGGTTGTTCGTGCGCGCGTTGAAATCGTTCCATATGCACCGGTCGATCGCGATCGGTCTGGCCCTGCTGGCCTCCTCGCTGTTGTTTTCGCTGTTCCATCACGTCGGCGTTGGACTGGCGGAGCTCGAACCGAAGGTGTTCGTGTTTCGGGCCATGGCGGGAATCCAGCTCGGAATCCTGTTTATCACCCGTGGCCTGGGGGTGTGCGTGTACACCCATGCGATGTACGACGTGTTCTATTACTTGAGCAAGCACGAGTGATGACGGACCCCAGAGCGTTTGCAGTCGGTTTCTCGGGTGGTTCAGGCATCGTCTATGGCCTGCGTCTGGTGCAGGAGTTACTCGACGCTGGCCACTACGTGCACCTGTCTGCGACCGGCGCAGCCTTGCGCGTACTGCGACACGAAGAGGGCGTTGAGATTTCGGAGGCGCCGGACGAACTCGCCGGCTTGTTCGAAAACCGGCAGCGCCTGTCGGTCTACGATCGGCAGGCGGTGGAGTCCACCCCCGCCAGCGGCAGCGCCGCGATCCAGGCGACGGTCCTGGTGCCGTGCAGCATGGGAACCCTGGCGCGGGTGGCGCACGGTTTCAGCTCGAACCTGATCGAACGTTCCGCTGACGTGGCCCTCAAGGAGGATCGTCCCTTGATCCTGGTGCCGCGTGAAACTCCGCTCGCCGAACACCACCTGGAGAACATGCTCAAGCTTCGACGGATGGGAGCCACGATCCTGCCGGCGATGCCGGGGTTCTATCATCGTCCGTCGACCATGGTCGACCTGGTTGATTTCGTTGTCGGCAAGATCCTCTCGCGGCTCGAAGTCGACAGCCCGATTCGGCAACGCTGGTCGACGCCAGCCAGTGAACTCGGGGTCAGCCCGTGGGACGAGGGTGAGGTCTGATGGCGAAGCTGGGTGATTACTTGTCGATGATCAAGTTTTCGCACTCGATCTTCGCCCTGCCATTTGCCCTGATTGCCTTCCTGGTTGCTTCGCAGGGCACTGTCGATGGGATGGATCTGCTGTGGTTGGGCATGTGCATGGTGGCTGCCCGCTCGGCAGCGATGTCCTACAATCGGCTCGTCGATCGCCAACTCGATGCGGACAATCCACGTACTGCTGGCCGGGAAATCCCCGCTGGTGTGGTGTCACCGCGCGGCGCGGGGGTCTTCACCGTGGTGGCCTGCGCGGTGTTCGTGACCGGATGCTGGTTGCTCAATCCGGTCTGTCTGTACATGAGCGGACCGGTGCTGTTGGTGTTGCTGGGTTACAGCCACGCCAAGCGCTTCACGTCCCTGTCTCACCTATGGCTCGGAGTGTGCCTGGGACTGGCACCGGTGGCTGCCTGGGTCGCTGTCACTGGTGCGTTTGACGCCAGCCTGTTGGGTCCTGGGGTTTTGGGGCTCGGCGTGGCCTTTTGGGTGATGGGGTTCGACATCCTGTACGCCTGCCAGGACGAGGAGTTTGACCGTCTACGTGGTTTGCATTCCATTCCCGCGGCCCTGGGCCGCAAAGCGGCGCTGCGTATCAGCCGTGCTGCACACCTCTTGGCGGTCGGCTTGTTCTTTGGTTTTGGCGTCGAGTCCGGTCTGGGTGCGTTCTACCATGTTGGCGTTGGGGTGGTTGCCGTGGTGCTCCTGTTTGAACACCGGGTGATCTCTCCCGCGGACATGTCGCGGGTGAACCTCGCCTTTTTCACCATGAACGGTGTTGTGAGCATGCTCATGCTCCTCTGCACCGTGTTTGACCTCTACCTTTTCTAAGCCTTTCCTGTAGTGGCAGGTCCCAGCCCAGATCGAGAACGTGAACGTCTCGCCAA
>JAYZDB010000020.1:0-7495 GCA_036338025.1 Planctomycetota bacterium | reverse complement strand
CACCCTCCTCGTCGTAGTCGGAGCTACCTGGAACGCCGTGAGATGCGGGCACTGTGACGAGAGTCCGCACCGCAACTCTTCGTCAGCAAGGTTGCGATCCGTGCGCCATCCAACGCCCGGTAGGTCGCGGGCACCTCAGCGATCGGTACACCGAGACGTGTAGACGCGTAGCCGCACTGCATCGCGAAGTGCGCCTCGACCAGACCCCGAATGCGCGGGTTGGCGACCTCCTGGCGCTGTGCGACAAAGTCAGGCAGCCTGGCGAATCGGTCGGCGAACATCGATCCGCGGACCTGTGCCTTGGCCAGCCTCGGTGTGAGTTCGATCGCGGAACGGGTCGCGTCCTGCAGCTCAGCCAACTTGGTTGTTGCTGGCAGGTTGCAGGAAAACAACACGAACCACTGGCCGTCACGGATGACCGCGCCGGCGACAGCGCGACCGGGGATCTCGGCAAACGTGGGACTTTGAAAGCAGGCCATGGTCAGGAATTGGGCCATCACCTCGGCTTGTGCTGCGGTGGTGTCCTTGGGCAAGGCGTACCACTCGAGGTAGTGGTCGGCGGCGAGGTCCCAGGTGACCTCTCGGTGGCCGGGCTTTGCTGCCGCGATGGGTGGAGGTGACCCGGGATGGTCGGTCTTGGGGTCCGCTACTTTGAGCGCGGCGAACCCCTTGCGCAGTAACGCGACTACTTCCTTGGCCGGGCTTGGACCGATGACGAAGACTTGCGCCTTGGAGAGTCTGACCTGCGATGCGACGTACTCCTGCACTTGCTCGATGGTCGCCTTGGCGACGTCGCCGTGCACGGCTGCGTGTCCTCGACCCCCGAGGATCTGCGCCCAGGCGGCGGTCGCCCACTTGTGGTTGAAGCCCTGCGGCACGGTGGCATGTTCCTCGCTGGCGATGCGGACCTTCTCCCTGGCCAGCACATCGGCATCGAACTCGCGAGCGCACAGCCAGCGGGGATGGCGGGACACGGCCTCGCGCCACTGACCGGCAGGCACGAAACTCTCGAGACGCATCACCTGGTTGGTAGTTTCGCCATTCAACTCCATTTTCCCGATCCGCAACCGCTTCGGGTCGGTGCTGCGGATCAACATGTGTTCGGCCAGGTGCGAAAACTGTGCACGCCCGGCTGGATCGCCGCCGAGTCCGATCGGGAGGAAGCTGAAGATGCTGACTTTCGGAGCGTCGACGACTTCGATCACGTTCAGGTGAACGCCGTTGTCCAGTCGCACGCTGTGCCAGACCGGAGCGGCCCTGGGTTCCTGGTCCTGGGGAAGAACCGCGAGCAGTAAAACGGCGAGACTTGTCATGTCCGATGAACGGTAGCAGGGATGCGGGGTGCGATGGACCCGGTGGTCTTTGGACGGATCATCGTGGAGAAGAATTCGATGCGAAAGGGGCTTCGACGGGCATCGACGCCGGCCGGATCGGGGACCGTGCTTCTCGCGTCCCGGATCGTACAGCGACTCCCTTGTTGAAACGAGGATTTGCACTCAGGCCTCTGGCTGAGGCAGGGGATTCGGCTTGATCCGGACGGATCAAACGCCGACCATTTTGAGCCCCGCCCTCGTCTTGAACCGCCACGGAGTTCGCATGATGAGCAGGAATTCCGGTGCCATTGCCAGGATGTTCCCCAGCACCTCGGTCTCGGCCGTACGTTCGAGATCGAGCCATCCAGAGGCATGAAGTACTCATGAGATCCCTCGTTGCACAGACCTCGTTCGGAGTCATTCTTTTCGGCGTTTTCCAGGCATGCAGCGTGGACCAACCGCCAGAGCAGGACGACAGCGGCCGACCGATCAAGATCATGACGCTGGGTGCTTCCGAACGTGGCTGGCGCCGGGACTATCTCGGCAAAATCGCTGCCGCCCAGGAGGTGCGGATCGGCTTCGAAGTTCCCGGGAAGATCATCGAGTTTCCCGTCAAGGGCGGCCAGAAGGTCGAGGTCGGCCACCTGATCGCCAGGCTCGACCAGACCAGCTTCGAAGCGGATCTCGCGGCGGCCCAGGCGCAGGCCAGGTCCGCCGCCGCGGACCTCGAGCGGCAGCGCAAGTTGCTCGCCGTCGGTGGGGTGGCGAAGAAGGCCGTTGAGGAAGCCGAGCGACTCGACCAGTCCGCGAAGTCGGCGCTGCAAAACGCCCAGAAGGCGCTCCGCGACACCGAACTCCGGGCGCCCTTTGCCGGCCTGATCGCCAAGACCCTGGTCGAGAACTTTGCCAACGTCAAGGCGAAGGAAGAGGTGGTGACCTTGCAGGACCCGTCGTGGATGGAGATCAAGGTGGCGGTGCCCGAGACGGATGCGATCCTGGCCGAACCCAAGCTCACGCTCGCCGAGCGATCTGCGCGGGTGAACGCCAAGGTGGTCGTGTCCTCGATTCCGGACCGGAAGTTCGACGCCAAGATCTCTGAGTTCTCGACGACGGCCGATCCGGTCTCGCGGACCTACGAAGCGACCTTGATCTTCGCGCCCCCGCAAGATGTGTCGGTGCTTTCCGGGATGACCGGCCACGTCGAAGTGAAGACCGATGCCGTCAAGGATGGTTCGAGTGGTGTGCGAATCCCGGCAGCCGCCGTGGCCGGCGACGACACCGGCAAATCGTGTGTCTGGGTGGTTGGCGCAGACATGAAGGTGAAGCGTCGGACGGTGACGCTCGGCGAGATGACGAGCGACCGCGTGCAGATCAAGAGCGGCCTGCAGAGTGGCGAACGCATTGCGCTTTCGGGCATCCACTACCTTCGCGAGGGCCAGTTGGTCCGCGAGTGGCAGCCGAAGTAGGCGGCAGGGACCATGGATTTCGCCGCAATCGCGATCAAGAACAAGGTCGTCACCCTGGTCCTGGTCGTCGTCATGCTCGGCGCCGGCGCCGTCTCGTACGGGTCGATGAGCCGGCTCGAAGACCCCGAGTTCACCATCAAGGACGCACTCGTCATTACGCCGTATCCCGGCGCGTCACCCGTCGAGGTCGAGCAGGAAGTCTCGGACCGCATCGAGACCGCCGCGCAACAGCTCGGCCAGGTCAAGCGGGTTGTGTCCCGGTCCATGCGGGGCGTCTCGACTGTCACCGTCACGGTCAAGGACAAGTACGACAAGAACGGCCTCCCGCAGGTCTGGGACGAATTGCGCCGCAAGGTCGGCGACGTTGCCCGCGAACTCCCGCCGGGTGCCGGTACGCCGATGGTCATCGACGACTACGGCGACGTCTTCGGCATTCTGGCGGTGGTCTACGGGGACGGCTACAGCTACGCCGAACTCAAGAAGGTCACCGACTGGCTGCAGGAAGAACTGATGCTGGTCCAGGATGTCGCCAAGATCTCCTCGTACGGCGAGCGCCAAGAGTGCATCTACGTCGAACTCAACCGCGATCGGATGGCGCAGCTCGGGATCTCCGAGCAGTTGGTGATCCAGGAGTTACGCAAGAAGAATGTCGTCACCGATACCGGGTCGGTGCAGGTCGGCCCGGAGCTGCTGGCGCTGTCGCCAACTGGCGAATTCGAGACCATCGAGCAGTTCAAGACCTTGCTGGTCAGCGGGCGCTCGGGACAGCAGGTGTTCCTGCGCGATATCGCCGATGTCCGCCGGGACTATGTCGAGCCGCCGACCCAGCTGGTCCGGTTTGACGGCAAGCCCGGGATCGCGCTCGGTATCTCGACGATCGCCGGCGGCAACGTCGTCGAGATGGGCATCAAGCTCAAGCAGCGGATGGCGGAACTGCGCTCCGATCTGCCGCTGGGTATCGAGTTCGGCGTGATCTCGGTGCAGTCCGACTCCGTGGTGGCGGCGATCAGCAACTTCCTCATCTCCCTGCTCGAAGCGGTCGCGATCGTGATCATCGTGCTGCTGTTCTTCATGGGCATGCGCAGCGGACTGCTGATCGGCTTCGTGCTCCTGTTGACGATCGTGGCCTCGTTCATCTTCCTGAAACCGATGGGCGTGGCGCTCGAGCGCATCTCGCTCGGTGCGCTGATCATCGCGCTCGGCATGCTGGTCGACAACGCGATCGTCGTCGTTGACGGCATGCTCGTCCGCATGCAAAACGGCGAGAAGCCCGAGGATGCCGCGTCGTCGGTAGTGAAGCAGTCCGCCTGGCCGCTGCTCGGCGCGACGATGGTCGCAATCCTCGCGTTCGCCGCCATCGGCACCTCGCAGGACAAGACCGGCGAGTTCTGTCGATCGCTGTACCAGGTGATCCAGGTATCGCTGCTGTTGAGCTGGGTGACCGCGGTCACCGTGACACCGCTGCTCTGTGTCATGTTCCTCAAGGTGCCGAAGGTGGCGGTGGGCGCAGAGCAGAAGGATCCGTACGACACGTCGTTCTACAACCGCTACCGCAGCTTCTTGTCTGCTTGCATCCGCAAGCGCCTGATCACAGTCGGCGTCGTGGTGCTGGCGTTCCTTTCGGGGGTGTTCGGCTTCGGCATGGTGGAACACAGCTTTTTTCCGCCGTCGACACGCCCGCAGTTCATGGTGGATGTGTGGATGCCGCAGGGTACCCAGATCGACAGGACCACGGCGGTCGTTGCCGAGGTCGAAGAGTACCTGCTACAAAAGAACGGGGTGACCCACGTCAGCTCCTGCGTCGGACAGGGTGCCTTGCGGTTCTTGCTGACCTACGGCCCGGAGAAGGCCAACAGCGCCTACGCCCAGCTATTCATCGATGTCACGGACTCCGCCGTGATCGACTCGATGATGCCGGAGATCGAGAACTATCTCGCTGAGCGGTACCCCGATGCGCTGACCTACGCCTCGAAGTTCATGCTCGGCCCGGGATCGACCGGCAAGGTGCAGGTCCGGTACAGCGGTCCCGATCCCGACGTCCTGCGTCAGTTGGCCACGCAGGCCAAGAACATCTACCAGGAGGACTTCGACGCGAAGTCGATCAAGACGGATTGGCGCCAACGCGTGAAGGTCGTGCGGCCCCAGATCATCGAGAATACCGCGAACTTGGCACGCATCCGGCGGCCCGACGTGTCTGCTGCGATCCGCCGCGGATTCGAAGGCGAGCGGGTCGGGGTGTATCGCGAGGACGACCTTATCCTGCCGATCATCCTCCGGGCCGAGGAACCGCAACGCTCGGACATCGGCAGCATCCGTAACCTCCAGATCTACAATCCAGTTGCTCAGCGGATGATCCCGCTGCGGCAGGTCGTGTCCGGTTTCGAAGTCGTCAATGAGGATGCCCTCGTGCTCCGGCGCAACCGCAAGCGCACGATCACCGTCTACTGCGATCCGATCCATGGTGCGGCGAACCAACTATTTGCCCGCGTGCGGCCGAAGCTCGAAGCGATCGAGTTACCGACCGGGTATTCCCGCGAGTGGGGGGGCGAGTACGAGGACTCCGGCGATGCCCAGGCGGCGCTGTTCGGCAACATTCCTACCTTTGTGTTGTTGATGGTGTTGATCACGATCGCTCTGTTCAATTCGCTGCGACTACCGTTGGTGATCTGGTTGTGTGTCCCGCTGGGCGTGATCGGAGTGACTGGTGGACTGCTATCGACCGGCCAGCCATTTGGATTCATGGCGCTGCTCGGCTTCCTCAGCCTGATCGGGATGCTGATCAAGAACGCCATCGTCCTGATCGACGAGGTAAACGTGCAGCTTGCCGGTGGGAAGTCTGCGATGGATTCCCTGTTGTCCGCAGCCGTGAGTCGGCTCCGACCGGTCGGCATGGCCGCATCGACGACGATCCTCGGCATGATGCCCTTGGTGATCGATGCGTTCTTCGTTTCTATGGCCGTTACGGTGATCTTCGGCTTGTTGGTCGCGACCGTGCTCACCATGGTCGTGTTGCCGGTCTTCTACTCCATCGTTTTCAAGGTGAAGGCCTAGCGGGTTCCCGCTGGCGCAGGCGGCAGGCGAGGTGCAGACCGACGAGGCGGGCGATGAGAATCGCCAGGAACAACTGGCCGGCGATCGCGGAGAAGCCGGTGTTGTCGGACTCGTTGGGTGAGTTGGATCAAAACCGCTATAGTCCGTCGATGGAGTGCACTTCATGAGACACCTGCTACCCGCTGGCCTGCTGGTCGTCGTCCCGCTCTCGATCGGAACGCCGAGCGCCGCTCAACATTGCGGCGGTCCTTGCGAGGTGCCGAGACCGGCCGGGCCACCGATCTCCGCCAATCCGAGATTCACCCTGGTCCCCGGGAAAGAGAAGAGCAGCTGGCGCTACCTCCACAACTTCATCTGGACCGAGGACGGCGAGCAGAAGTCCAGCCTCTACAAGACGCTTTCGTCACCGCAGATGATTGCCTTCGGGTACCGCCGCATCTTCGTCTCACCGGCCGGCAACGGTTTTTTGGTCACCGGAAACGCCTATGCCCGAGGCGACAAGTTCCTCCTCTCCGGTAGGACCCATGCAGGAAAGGCGCCGCTCTTCGTCTTTTGCAGCGAGGAGGGCACGCCACTGGTCGAGGTCTTGTTGAAACAGGCCCTGACCAAGGAGGAGATCAAGCGCGGTCCGTGCCCGTCTTGTAAGTGTTGCAAGGACATCCTGTACGTCTTCAAGAAAGACCCCGCACTTTCGGCCAATGGGTGCTTCGTCGAACTGGACGCCGCCGGCAGCGGCCGCACCCTCAGCTTTTGCCTCCCCCTGGGTGCTCCCATCAAGGACCGCGCAGCCTTTGAGAACCGGCTCGCCGAGCTGGAATGGGGTCGGATCCCAGCAGACCTCCGCCGACAAAAGCGGGCGGAGATCAAGGCGTTGCTGGTGGACCTTGGGGACGCGGATGTGCAGGTGCGCGCTGACGCGGACAAGGTCTTGGATGCGTTTGGGTTCCTCGCTCTCCCGGTCGTGCGCGCGAGCCGGATCCAAAACGACTCCAAGGAGCAGCGAGCACGCATCCGCCGCATCGAAGAGCGCTTGAGACCGTGGGCCGCCGCCGGCTACGAGCGCATGTCGGTCGATCTCGATCTGCTCGCCGCGCTCCTGAGCTATCCCGAGGCGGCGGTGGTCAAGGCGGTCCGCACCCGTCTTGCGCAGTTGCTTCCCGACGAGGGCGCATCCGATTGGGGCCCCTGGATCAAGAAACACCGCGACCGCCTGCAGTGGGACAGCAAGCTCCGACGCTACACGCACAAGCGATAGGGCGGAGCCGCGGGGATCCGGGTTGCTCCAAGGCGAATTAGAACCCGCCCCTGACACACCTAGGCACGCCGCAAAAGCAATCGGGGGCGAATCCCGTGGGTGGCGATCGTGGTAGAGTGGTCCTGTATGGCTTCCTGAGTGATTCCACCGGGAAGTCATTCCTGGGACCCTGAGCGACTCGTATCTCCCCCGTCTCTATTTCTCCAAATCCGCTCCACGAGTGGAGTCCAACCATGCGCATCACGACTGCAGCTGTCCTGGCGGCTTCCCTGCTGGCTCCCACTACCATCGCCCAGGCGCCTGTGCTCCACATGATCAGCGATGGGGCTACCGCGCCAGTCCGAATGGAAGGCCAGTTCATGTCTCGCGTAGCCATGGACCTGGGTGGCAACTTGTGGGCGTTCTTCTTC
>JAYZDB010000019.1:0-7184 GCA_036338025.1 Planctomycetota bacterium | reverse complement strand
GCTGGATGGCGGACATCATGCGAGACATCGACGCAAAGTATCCTGAGACTGTTTGCGTGAGAAAGGGTCTTTCGCGAGAGTCTTTTCGTTAGAGCTTCATGACCATGAAGAACGGGCGAACTTGAGAGGGATGGGGATCAGACGCCAGCTGCTGCTGTACCTCGCTGCAGGCTGCCTCGGCGGCTGCTCCGTGCTGCCGTCGGAGTTCAACCTGTCGCCGATCTACCGGCACCGGCTGGACGAGGCCGGCAAGGTGCTCGAGATGGACGTCGCCTGGCCCCTGATCCACTACCAGGCGACTGCCGAGGGTGGCGGCGACTTCCGGATCCGCCCGTTCTACCGGCGCCTTACCCACCCGGATCTACCCGGCTTCGGGCCAGAGCCGGCCAAGGCAGCAGCCGGGATGTCTGGCCGAACTCCGGTGTCACGGTCGGACCACCAGTTCCTGTGGCCGCTCGGCCGGGTCCGCACCTCGGCCGATGAGACCCACGCCCGGCTGTTTCCGCTGGCCTCCTACGACCACCGGAAGTTCGTCGACGGCCGTTCGGAATCGGATTGGTATTTCCTGTTCCCGTTCTTCTGGGGCGGCAGCGACCAGGAATCCCCCGACGCAGACCCGGACTCCTACTTCGGGCTGTTTCCGGTGTACCTCGATGGACCTGGTCAATTCCTGACCTACGACCGCTTGACCTTCGTGTTGTGGCCGCTCTACACGCGCACCGAGAAGGACGAACGAGTCGGCCACATCGTGCTGTGGCCGCTGCTCGGCACCGGTGCCGGTCCATCAGACGGTGACACCCGCTGGCACAGGATCCTGCCGCTCTACTCCTTCATCTCACAGGCTGGGCGATTTGCGCGCTACTCGCTGCTCTGGCCGATCTTCTCCTGGGGCACGGAGTACATGGACACCGATGACCCGATGAGCAACTTCGCGATCTGGCCGCTGGTCAGCTGGCAGACGAGTGAGAAGATCAGCAGCTGGAGTTTCCTGTGGCCCTTGTTTCGCGGTCAGGAAATCAAGGACAAGAAAAAGCAACTCGACATCCTCTGGCCGTTGTTCCACTCCCTCTACGACAACACGGAGGGACGGGAGACCCACACCTGGTGGCTGTGGCCACTGGTCTCCCGAACCACCGGATTACACCAGAACTCCTGGTCGTTTCTGTGGCCACTGATCTGGTGGCGCAAGTACGATGACCCCGATGGTGTCCAAACCCAGCGCTGGGTGGTGCCGTTCTACAAAGCGGTTCACCGCGACCGGAAAGACGGCGGCGAAGATGACTACCTGCAGATCTGGCCCTTGTTCCACGTCGACAAAAAACACCAGGGCACCAGCGAGTGGAGCTTTCCGTCGCCGTGGTTCTACCGCGACGGCAACGAGGTCGGCGTCAGCGAGGCCTACGACTGGCTCTACACCCTGGTCAAGGGCCGCACCCGTGGCCAGGACGACCACGCCGTCCAGACCGCTGGCCACCTCTACACCACCAGGACCCGCGGGGAACGGACCCAGACCTCGGTGCCCTTCCTGTTCAGCTACGAGTCGGACGCTGAGAGCGGCACGCTATACCTGTTTAACTGCATCCCGATTCCACTCGGAGGTGGCTGACACATGGGCATCGTGAGAGACGTCGGTAGCTGGGGCAACTCAATCTTGGACGGTGCCGGATTCACCTCGCATCTGCTCCTGGGCACGCTGCGCAGAGTCCATCACCTGCCGAGGCGATGGCGCTTCTTCATGGATCAGGCCTACACCGTCGGCGTGCGGGCACTGCCAGTGACATCGGTAGTGGCGCTGTTTGCCGGCATGATCCTGGCGCTTCAGACCGGCATTGAACTGCAGCGCCTGGGCCAAGGCAGCATGATCGGGACGGTCACCGCCCTCTCCATGTGCCGGGAGATGGGACCCTTCATGACCGCGTTGATCCTGGCTGCGACCGTCGGGTCCTCGATGGCCGCCGAGATCGGTACCATGAAGGTCTCCGAGGAAGTCACCGCCCTCGACGTGATGTCGGTCGACACTACCAGCTACCTGGTGGTTCCACGGGTCGTGGCCCTGACGATCATGTGCCCGATCATGACGGTAATCTCCAATCTCATCGGGATCTTCGGCGGCAGCATCGTCGCTGCCAACAAACTCAGCGTCTCGACGGAGTACTATTGGATCACCGTGCACGAGGCGCTGAGCGACGCCGACAATTTTCTACCAAAAGACGTCTACACCGGCCTTGCCAAGGCGATCGTGTTCGGCTGCATGATCGCGATCGTCAGCTGTTCGACCGGCCTACGGGCCTCCGGTGGGGCACTCGGAGTCGGTCGGGCCGTGCAACAAGCGGTCAAGACTTCCGTTCTACTCATCATCGTGCTCGGCTACGTCCTGACCTGGTTCTTCTACTTCCTCATCCAGTAACCCCGTGATCGAACTCCAAGACGTCAGCAAACGGTTCGGCGATCGACAGATCCTAGATCGCATGACCCTGACCGTACCGAAAGGCGAGACCTTCGTTCTGATGGGTCCCTCCGGTGCAGGTAAGAGCGTCACGCTGAAGCACATCATCGGCATCCTCGAGCCCGACCACGGCCAGGTGCTGGTGGAAGGCCAGAGCGTCCCAGACCTCGACCGCACCGGCCTGATGGCGATGCGCAAGCGCATGGGCTACCTGTTCCAGGACGGCGCCCTGATCAACTGGTTGACGGTTCTCGAGAACGTCGCGCTGCCGTTGCGGGAACACACCAGCCAGGGTCGGTCCGCCATCGAGGACCGCGCCCGCGAGGTTCTCGACCTGGTCGGGATGGGCCACGCTGCCGACCACTATCCGGCTGACATCTCGGGCGGCATGAAACTGCGGACCGGCCTGGCGAGAGCGCTCGTAAACCACCCGGAGATCGTGCTCTATGACGAACCCAATGCTGGGCTGGACCCGATCATCGCGGACCAGATCCATCGCCTGATCGTAGAGGTATCCAACAAGTTGGGGGTGACCGGTTTGGTCGTCACCCACAGTCGGGCCTGCGCGACAAGCGTCGCGAGCCGTATCGGGATCATCCGGGATGGTCGCATCGGTGAAGAAGGGACCGTCGAGGAAATGATGGCATCGGAAGACCAACTCGTCCGGGATTTTCTCGGCGGTGGAGCGGACTGATCATGAACAAGGCGAAACGCGACTGGTTGTTGGGAATGGTGTTCTTCGCAGGACTGGCACTGCTGTTGTGGGCAACACAAGAACTGAACGGAGTGTCACTGACGCCCAAGCAAATCATCGGCGTGCGATTCGACAACGCCCGCGGCCTGCGCACCGGTGAGACCGTGTTCGTACTGGGGACACAGAGCGGCACGGTCCGCGCGATCACGATTGACGACACCAACGCCAGGCACCCGGTCGTCGCCCAACTCGAGTTGGAAGACCACGTGAAGATCTACAAGAACGCGGCCTTCGAAGTCGAGGACAGCAGCTTCCTCGGCGGCAAGAAAGTCAGCATCAACCCGGGCAGCGGCCAACAGTGGGACATGCAGCGGGACCAGGACCACGTCTTCATCGGCACCGCACCGCTCGGCCCTCTGGACACGCTAGGCGATGTGCTCGCCGGCGAGAACAACCAGGAGAACCTGCAACAGATCCTGGACGGCCTGCGGAAATTCGTCGACAACCTCAACACCTCGAACGGCAGTCTCCGCAAGTTCATCGAGAACTCCGAACTCTACGACAATGCCGAGCAATTCGTGGCGAGCCTGCGCAAGAGCACCGAAGAACTGGAAAAGAAGCAGAGCCTGCTCGGCAAATTGATCTACGACGAGGAACTCGGCAAGACCGCCAGCAAGGTCGTCGCCGATGCGGCGCAGGTCACTGACCAGTTGACCAGGACCGACAGCACTCTGGGCCGTTTGATCAATGACAAGGCCCTCGGCGACAAGGTCGAGAGCATCGTCGATGACTTCGACACCGTGGCGACCCGTCTGACCGAGAGCAAGTCGACGCTGGGGCGGCTGATCAACGACGAAACCATGGGCGCCAGGCTCGACACGATCGTCGGGGACGTCGCCAAGGTGACCGGGTCCCTCAACGACAAGGACTCCGGCCTGTTCGGCGCCCTGCTCAACGACCAGCAGTTGCTGGCGGACGCCCGCAAGATCTTCGACGAAATCGCCAAGATCACCGACGACATCAACAGCGGCAAAGGCGCCCTCGGCCGACTGATCAACGACGAGGATATGGGCCGCCGCCTCGACAGCATGATCCGGCAGGTCAGCCGCGCGATCGAGGATTCGCGGGAAGCAGCGCCGATCGGCACCTTCTTCCAGGTGTTCTCCGGGGCGTTCTAGGTGGCATCGCCAAAGCGGGCTTCCAGCATCCGCTCGACGTACTTGGCGAGAATGTCGACCTCGACATTGAGTGGCGCACCGACGGCCTGCCGTCCGAGGGTCGTGACCTGGGCAGTGTGAGGGATGACCGCCACCATGATCCGGTCATCCTGCAGGTCAGCGATGGTGAGGGATATACCATCGAGAGTAATAGACCCCTTGATCACTGCGTAGTGCAGGAGCTCGCCTGGCAGGCGCACCCACATCTCCCCGCCCTGCTCCGGATCGATGGCCACCACCACCTCAGCCACCGCGTCGACGTGGCCCTGGACCAGATGGCCACCGAACAAGTCGCCGGACCGCATGGATTTTTCGATATTCAGGAAATGCCCGGGTTCCAGCCGGTCCAGCCAGGTCCTGCGCAGGGTCTCGCTGCTGAGCACGAAGTCGCGCACCGAGCCAGCCGCCCGGGTCACCGTGCTACAGACCCCGGAGAGCGCGATCGAGTCCCCGATCGCGTCGCCCTCGGCCGCCCCACCTAGATCCACGGAAAGCCGCATCTCGTCACCAGTTGTCGTGACGGACACCACCTCTGCGATACCCTCTACCAGTCCTGTGAACATCGTGGAAAACCGGGGCCCGAGCAAGCTTGACGCCACCATGACTCATACCTACTCTGCTCGCCCTTTCTGCGGTGTGGCTCTATGAAATGCGCGATCCTCACGCTCTTTCCAGGGGCGATCAAGCCCTATCTGGATGAGAGCATCCTCGGAATCGCCCAGGACCAGGGTACGCTGCAACTCGAGTATGTGAACTTCCGGGACTTCGCCACGGACCGCCACCGAACGGTGGACGACCGGCCCTTCGGCGGTGGCCCTGGAATGGTGATCAAACCCGAACCGATCTTTGAAGCTGTCGAGGCCACGGAACAAGCACACGGCCCGTTCCACAAGGTCCTCTTGTCCCCACGGGGTACTCCGTACACCCAAAAGAAAGCCCGGGAGTTGGCAACACACGACCAACTCCTGTTTCTTTGTGGCCGCTACGAGGGTTTTGACGAGCGGATCCGCGTTGGAATAGAGTGGGACGAGATCTCGCTTGGTGACTACGTTGTCGCCGGCGGGGAATTGCCCGCACTGGTCCTTCTGGAGAGTGTCGTGCGACTCCTGCCGGGCGTGTTGGGCTGTGCCCAATCCGCCGAGTTGGAGTCTTTTGAAAACGGCGACCTGCTGGACTACCCGCACTACACCAGACCGCGCGAATACCGCGGAATGGTGGCCCCCGAGATCCTGTTCTCCGGGGACCACGGCGCAGTCGAGAAATGGCGTCGGGCTGAATCCGAACGACTCACACAGCATCGACTCTCCAAGCTAGACTCATCGAACTGACAAACTGCGCGCCCAACCGCAGCCAGCCCTAGGGGCAACTACCATGGATCAGATCCGCCAACTCGAACTCGAGAACATGAAGAACGACCTCCCCGCCTTCAACGCCGGGGACACCGTCGACGTGCACTACCTCATTCGCGAGGGCGACAAGGAGCGCATCCAGGTCTTTTCCGGCACGGTGATCAAGATCAGCGGTACCGGCGTGCGACGTAGCTTCCTGGTCCGCCGCCTGGTCTCTGGTCAGGGCGTGGAGCGCACGTTCCCCCTGCATAGCCCGCGGGTAAAGAGCATCGAGGTCACGTCCCGAGGCAAAGCTCGGCGCGCCCGCCTCTACTACCTTCGTGACCGGGTCGGCAAGGCAGTCCGGCTACCCGCCAACTTCGGCAAGAACCAGGGCCCGAGTTCACACCGTGGACTGCCGACCGAAGCCGTGGTACCCGCTCCAGCTGCTCCGGCCGAGGCCGAAGAGAGCGCTCCGGAGACCGAAGAATAGACGCGATGGCATCCGCGCCTCTCTCACGCACCCAAACATCCAGGAACCAGTGGGTCGACGGCCCGGGTTCCGCCTGCTTGAAGGACTGACCTTTCATGCTCGAGAACGCCAAGGGCCACGTCGCCCTGATCCTCCTCCTTGTTGCCGGCTCGATCGCATCCTTGATGACCAAGGATCTGCGCTACGGTCTCGACCTCGACGGCGGTACGGAACTGATCTACCGGGTCGACGAGAAGAAGGCTGAACTCGGTCCGGAGACGCCGTTCGACGCCTTCATGTCCGACCTCCTCGGCACCATCCGAGACCGGATCGACCCACAGGGCACCCTCGATGCCCAGGTGATCCGGCGCGGGCATGACGGCATCTACATCGCCCTGCCGGGTATGAGTGCTCAACAGGCCAAGGAGATCGAAGCCAAGATCACCCGACTGGGCACCCTGCAGATGCAGGTCTGTGCTTACGACAAGGACCCGAAGACCGACGAGACGGTCTTCGACCTGGCCGAGGAAAAGAAGCGGCTCGAAGCGTGGATCAAACTGGAGGGCAATCGGGACAAGTTGCTCAAGGACCCACTCAACATCGACCAGTTCCTGCGCTTGCCAAACGCAGACGGCGGCCCGATCGCCCCGCGCACCAAACTTCGCTGGGTTCCTCACCTGATCAAGAAGCGGCTGCATGCTGAATCCACCGCCTTCGACTACTCCTACTCGATGGCGAGTGAAGGCAATGCCGCCCAGTTGGCAGGCAACGTGGTGACCCTGTTCACGCCGGAGGAATACAGCAAGGGCTACACGGAAGAAAAACCCGAACTGGTCGAGTTCCTGCCGATCAACTTCGGCGAAATCGGGTTTACGGGCAAGGACCTGGACGCCAACAAGGTCCAACCCTCCGTCGACAACAATGGTTCGCCGGTGGTGCTCTACGAGATCATCCCGGAGCGGGTGCAAGACTACTACGACGTATCCGACAAGTACACCAGCTACCAGAGTGCCATCATTCTCGATGG
>JAYZDB010000018.1:0-13167 GCA_036338025.1 Planctomycetota bacterium | reverse complement strand
CGTTCCTGAGATGATCTGCGACTGGTACCAACGCAACGGCTACCAGTTTGTCGCGCTGTCCGACCACAACATCCTCAGCAATGTCGAGAAGTGGATGGACGTAAACACGATCATCAAGCGCGGCGGACGCAAGTGGCTTGGCCGTTACAAGCAGAGGTTCGGCGACGACTGGGTCACCATGCGAACCAACGACAAGGGCAAGGCGCAGGTGCGACTCAAGCGCCTCGACGAATTCCGCCCCCTGCTGGAGAAGCCTGGCGAGTTCCTCCTGATCCAGTCCGAGGAAGTGACGAGCGCCTTCAAAAGATTCAATGTCCACATCAACGTCACCAACATCAAGGAGCTCATTCCCAAGCAGACTGGCGACAGCGTCCCCGACGTGATGCGGAAAGTGCTGAAGCTCGTCAAGGAGCAGAGCAAAACAACGGGTCAGGCGATGTTCGCGCATCTCAACCACCCGAATTTCGGCTACTCCATCACCGCCGAAGAGCTGGCGGCGGTCATCGAAGAACGCTTCTTCGAGGTTTGGAATGGTCACCCCAGCGTCGGACACCGGGGGGATCAACATCGCGCCGGCGTCGAACGGCTGTGGGACATCGCGAACACCCTCCGCATCGCCAAACTCAAGGCCCCACCGTTGTTTGGGCTCGGGACCGACGACAGCCATAACTACTTCAATGAGGACCCACGGACTTCGATCACCGGGCGGGGCTGGGTGATGGTCCGCGCGCAGGAATTGTCCGCCGAGGCGCTGGTCCAGGCCATGCAAGCTGGCGACTTCTACGCCAGCAGCGGGGTGGTACTCAAGACCATGGAATGCAGCGAGACTGCTATCGATCTCGAGATCGAACCGGCTGGTGATGAAAAGTTTACCACTCGGTTCATCGGGACCCTGGAGGGCTACAACGACCACTGTGAGGTCGTCAAGGACAGCAAGGGCAAAGAGGTCCATGCTACCCTGCGATACTCAGACGAAGTGGGACAAGTCCTGGCCACCGTCAAGGGTCTGCATCCGCGCTACAAGTTGACCGGCAAGGAGCTCTACGTCCGGGCGGAGATCACCTCCACCGGCAAGCCGACCCGAGCGGTCTACCAAGACCAACTCAAAAAGGCCTGGACGCAACCCGTCGGGTGGCGCAAACGCGGGCAATAACGCCGCGGGGGCTGTCCACAAGACTCCGGCTCCGACACAATATCCCGATGGCTATCCCTATCCACCCATCTCCGGTAGCCCGAGTCCTGCCGCTTGCTCTCGGACTCACCGCCTCGCTGTTCATTCCAGTGGCGCTCACTGGGCAGAAGAACTGCACGCGCACAAGCACTGGCCTGGTCCCACTCAACGACATGGGGTCGGCGGTCTACAAGACCTTTGCGGGCGGTCTCTACCCCGGTGGAAACTCCCCGCCTCCGGCCCACGCCGTAGCCGGCACCATAGCCAGCCAGGCGATCCAGCCACTGGACGCCCAGGGGCAACCCAGCGCCAGCGGTCGAATCGTCCTGGTTTCGATCGGCATGTCGAACACCACCCGGGAGTTCTCTCACTTCGTGCGGATGAGCAACGCCGACCCGAAGCGAAAGCCCGCAGTTCGCGTCGTCGATCTAGCACAGGGCGGGATGGATGCACGCAAGGTCGCACAAGCCAACCACCAGTTCTGGACAGTCGCCGACCAGCGCCTGCAGAGCGCCGGGCTGACTCCAGCACAGGTACAGGTAGCATGGGTCAAGCAGGCGATCGCTCGTCCGACCAAGGCATTCCCCAGCAGCGCCGAGGAACTTCGCGATCTGCTGGGACAGATTGCCCGCAACCTCAAGACAAAGTTTCCCAACATCCGGATCGCCTACTTCTCGTCGCGAATCTACGCCGGCTACGCTGGCACGGTCCTGAGTCCGGAGCCATATGCCTACGAGGGTGGGTTCGCCGCCCGTTGGCTGATCGAGCAACAAATCCAGGGCACCGGCAACCTGAACCACGTCGCCGGCAACGGCGCCGTGGTCGCGCCCTGGCTGGCCTGGGGACCCTATCTCTGGGCCGACGGAACGACGCCACGTAGCGATGGCCTGACCTGGGTTTGCGCAGACTTCGAAAACGACGGAATCCACCCAGCGATCAGCGCGTGCGTCAAGGTCGCGAACATGCTGCACCGGCACTTCACGACCGACGTCACGTCCAAGCCCTGGTACGGCGACGGCTCCGGTGGCGGCAATGCCGCATCGGTGACGCTGTATGGGAAACCGTGTGACGGCAGCGTCGGAACCCTGAAGATACGACGCAATTCCAACCCGACCCTCGGCAACCAGAACTTCGCGCTCGGGGTCGCGGGCGCCAAGGCGGGCACGCTGGCACTGTTCTACCTCAGCGCACGTTCGGACAAGCTCCCGATCCAAGGCTGCACGATCCTCATCGACTTCAGCCAGACGATTGCAACGCTCGGCATGGTCACGGGCAACAACGGCTCCGCCATCCTGCGGATGCAGATCCCCAACGACCAGTCCCTGATGGGTGCGATCGCCTACGCGCAGTGGTTCAACCAGGACAGTGGATCCCAGAACCTGCAGTTGATCGGCGGCGGCGCTGCCACGGCTGGCGCACGCGTCGTGGTGGGCAACTGACCGAGTTGTAACTAGCCCTTCTTCTTCCCGGTTGTCTGCTTCTGATTGCGGCGCTTGTTGCGCTTCCTGCGCAACTCCGGGTCTCCAGGAACGGGTTTTTCGGGGTTCGGCTCGTCCAGCTCACGCTGCAGGCGTTTGATCTCCGTCTCGAGCCTGGCGGTGAGCTCGGCGTAGGCAGGATCCCCGTAGACGCTCTTCATCTCGCTGGGATCCTTGGCGAGGTCGAACAACTCCCATTCGCCAACCCGGTAGTACTTGATCAGCTTGTGGGTCTTGGTTCGCACCCCGAAGTGCTTGGCGACACTGTGCGGCCCAGGGAACTCGTAGTAGTGGTAGTAGAACGACTGCCGCCAGTCGGCGGGGGTCTTGCCGTGCAGCAGCGGGACGATGCTCTCACCCTGCATGTCCTCAGGAGTCTGGGTAGCGCAACCAGCCATGTCCAAGAAGGTCGCCGCGAAGTCGACGTTGGAGATCAACTCCTTGTTGACCGAACCCGGCTTGATGACCCCAGGCCAACGAATGACGAATGGCATGATCAGGGATTCTTCGTACATCCAACGCTTGTCATACCAACCGTGATCACCGAGGTACCAGCCCTGATCGGACGAGTAAATGATCACCGTGTTGTCGGCCAGGCCGGTGTCATCGAGGTATTTCAGCATCCTGCCGATGTTCTCATCGACGGACGCGACGCAGCGTAGGTAGTCCTTGATGTAGCGCTGGTACTTCCACCGCACCAGATCATCGCCCTGCAGGTTCAACTTCTTGAACGCTGCGTTCTTGGGTCCATAGGCCGCGTTCCACAGAGCGAGCTGATCCGGAGTGAAGTTCTTGGGCTGGGTGAACTTCAGGTCATTCGGCGACAGGTGATTGGCCACCGTCATGGTTTGCTTGGAGGCCGGGCTGGCGCGGCCCTTGTAGTCATCGAACAGGGTCGGTGGCTCGGGGATCGTCATCCCATCGTACATGTTCAGGTACTTAGGGCCTGGCTGCCAGTTGCGATGCGGTGCCTTGTGCTGGCACATCAACATGAACGGCTTGCTCTTGTCGCGGCGCTTGTCCAACCAATCCAGAGCGATGTCGGTGGTCAGCTCCGTGGTGTAGCCGGTGTGCGGCCTGGTGCCACCCTTGATCTTCATGCGCGGGTTGTAGTACGGACCCTGACCACGCAGCACCTCCCAGTAGTCGAAGCCAGTCGGGTCGCTCGACAGGTGCCACTTCCCGATCATCGCGGTGGCGTAGCCGTTCTTCTGCAAGATCTTGGGGAAGGTCATCTGGCCGCCGTCGAACCGGTTGCCGTTGCGGAAGAAGCCGTTCTTGTGGCTGTATTTTCCGGTCAGGATCACCGCGCGGCTCGGGCCGCAGATCGAGTTGGTGACCAGGCAGTGGTCGAACCGCATGCCTTCGTTGGCAATGCGATCGATGTTCGGAGTCTTGTTGATCTTCGATCCATATGCCGAGATCGCGCGGGTGGCGTGATCGTCCGAGAAGATGAAGATGATGTTGGGCCGCTTCGGAACATCACCGACAGAGGCTTGCCCGGTCAGCGTACCGCCGATCGAGAGACTATTGACGGCAGCTGCCGCAGCAACCAGGAGCAGACGAGGACACGAGATGGGATGCATGACAGCGCACGGTAAGGGCAAGAGAGCATCAGCCACAACATGCGAATCCGCCACCGGCAGAATCGCGCCCGGAATCAGCGACCCCGGCGGCGGCGCTCGACGAATTTGGCGAGTTCCCCGACGCTAAGAAAACCGTCTCCGTCCGTGTCGAACTGCGCGAATGCCTTGGGTCGACGACTGCCAAAACTGGACGCGCCAAATTCCTTCTTGCTCAGCTTGTCATCAGCGTCGACATCGAACCGCTGCATGATCTCCTTGGCTGACGGCTTGCCGCCAGTCTCAGGCTCGCCCGGGAATCCCCCGCCCTTGATCGATGAAAGCACCAGTCGTACCAGGCGCTGCGCGAAGGCTGGATCAGCCGGCTTGTCCCCTTGGCGAACGATCACCAGGTCCTGGCTCGGGATCGCCAGGATCTGCTGGCCGCCCTTGCCCAGGCAGGCGACCAGATCGCGAGGTGCGCCGGGAAAGCGGTAGGCCAACCGACGACCGCCAGCCGAGTGGCCCTTCTTCGCGTTGAGCCAGAACAGCAGGCCGTAGGCCGGGTTTCGTTGTTGTGAAGGTGTCGTGGCCGACGCGAAGAACTTCTTGCTCACCAACTGCGCGTCTCCCCAACGCCCACCACGCATCACAAACAGGCCAAAGCGTCCCATGTCTCGCGCCGTGCAACTGAGGTTGAAGTAGTTGGTGAATTGTCCGCTCTGCCTGGTGTTCCAGGCGCTGCCCTTCATGCCAAGCGGCGCCAACAAGTGCTCGCGCGTCCACTCGGCGAGTTCCATCTCCGTTGCCGTCTCGATGATCCTGAACAGCATGTGGTAGGCCGGCGTGTTGTACTTCCACAGCCCGCCCGGCCTGGCCTCTACCGACATGCTTGCATTATGGATGAACTGATCACCCGGCGGGCGCCGCTGTGCCTTCTTCAATGGCTTGAGTCCACTGGTCATGGAGAGCAGATGCCGGAGCGTGATTGCCGCCTTGTCGGTGTCCTGCCAGCTCGGCAGATAGGCCGCAATCGACTGATCCATCCTGAGCTTGCCCCGGTCGATCGCCATCCCCACAAGAATGGAAGTCATGCTCTTGGTCGCCGAAGCAATCCCGCGCGGAACTTCGCGCCCGCCGCCCTTGCCGTACGCCTCGAGCACGATTCGACCCTTGCGCAGCACCAGGAAGCTGGTCGATTTGTGAGCAAAAACGTGCTTGCGAGCCGCCGCGAGCTTGGTGGCGTCCAAGCCGACCACCGCCGGATCGACGGTTTCCCACTTGGTGCCAGGCCAGTACTCGGGAGGTTTGGCAGCCTCCGTAAGGTCTTGGGCCGGCAGGACGACGGCCAGGACTACAAGCGCGATCAGGTGCTGGTGTAAATGCATCATGGCTACCGGCCATGATGACTGAGATCCGCTCCCGATTCTCTCCTAGGTGCAACAGAAACGTCCCGTCCCGGATCGTCAGCTACCGAACACCCCACCAACTGGCCTGGATTGCTTGGACGCGCTCCGCGACCTGCGGTGACATTTTGGCAATGGGCACGGTACAACTGTCATCATGCCGGTCGCCTCCATGCAGCACCTCCTTCTGCTCGCCCTACTCACAGCTCCGCTGGCCAGCCAGCGACCGAACTTCCTGATCGCGATCTCCGATGACCAGTCGTACCCCTACGCATCTGCCTACGGGTGCAGCGGAATCTCCACCCCCGCCTTCGACCGGGTCGCCCAGGCCGGCGTCTTGTTCACCCAGGCCTTCACACCTGCTCCAGGATGCAGCCCGATGCGCGCAGCCTTCCTGACCGGGCGTCACATCTGGCAGATCGAACACGCCGGCACCCACGCAAGCTCCTTCCATAAGAAGTATGAGACCTTCCAGGAGCGGCTGGAAGATGGCGGCTACTTCGTCGGCTACACCGGCAAGGGCTGGGCGCCGGGCAACGTGAGAGCTGGCGGGCGGGACCGCAACCCGGCCGGGCCGGCGTTCCAAAAGCGCAAGATGAAGTCACCCGCGGGCATCCGCAACACCGACTACGCCGCCAACTTCGCCGACTTCCTGTCCCAACGCGCGGACGACCAGCCGTTCAGCTTCTGGTTCGGCGCCAGCGAGCCGCACCGGCAATTCAAGAAGGGGATCGGTCTTGAGAACGGGCTCAAGCTCGCCGACGCCCTCGTCCCGTCCTTCCTGCCTGACACCCCAGAGGTCCGCTCCGACATCCTCGACTACTGCTACGAGATCCAGTGGTTCGACCAGCACCTCGGGCGCATGCTCGACCTCCTCAAGCAGCGCGGCGAGCTCGACAACACCGTCGTCATCGTGACCAGCGACAACGGCATGGCGTTCCCGCGCGCCAAGGCCAACGTGTTCGAGTACGGCATCCACATGCCATTGGCGATCTCGTGGCCCAACAAGGTCCCTGGCTCACGGAAGGTCACGGACCTGGTCGACCTGCTGGATGTCACGGCCACCATCTACGCGTCCGCCGGGGTCACGCCGCCCGACGCCTACCCGCTCGCTGGACGAAGCCTGCTCGCCATGCTCCGATCCAACAAACAGGGCTGGATTGAGCCAGAACGAGACGCCGTCTTCTCTGGGCGTGAACGGCACTCTTCGTCCAGATTCAACAGCCTCGGCTATCCACAGCGCTGTATCCGCACGGCGCGTCACCTACTGATCCGCAATTTCCGCCCGGAGCGCTGGCCGGCGGGGACGCCGAGCAAGCTCAACCGACAAGGCAGACCCGGGCCCGCACACGGTGGCTACCACGACATCGACAGCTGCCCGACGCTGAGCTTCCTGATCAAGAACCGCGACGACGAGCGGCTCGGGAAATACCTGACCCTGGCGACAGCGAAGCGGCCGGCTGTGGAGCTGTACGACATCCTCGAAGACCCGGGCTGTCTGCACAACCTGGCGAACGACCCCACCCACGCACAACACGCCAAGCACCTCGACCAACGCCTGCGGGCCTATCTGAGCCAGACCAAGGATCCCCGCGTGACTGCGGCGGATACCGGCGACGTCTTCGAGACCTACCCGCGCTACAGCTCGATACGCTGGTTCGCGCCACCGCCGTGGGCCACCAAAAATCCGGACCGGGTGCCCAAACAAGCCTGGTTGGACAAGAAACGTCCGCGCAAAAAATGACGTGCCCCGAAACGACCACCGGCGCGGGGCTGACTGCGCAGCCACCACGCCGGTGTCACTCGGAGCAGATCAGGGCTACTTGATGTAACCGTCCACGGAATTGGACAGGTGCTGGCTCGCGCTGTTGAAGTCAATGAACTGCATGAACAGCGACTGGCCGCGCAAGGACGCGTCGTTCGGGACCGGCCACGGCAAAGTCAACTTCCCGGTGGGTCCCATGGTCCCGCTGAGGAACGTGAAGCAGCCGTTGAGTCCGATCAGGACCCGCCGGTTCAGGCCAACGTTCAGGGTCCCACGATTGATCGAGCCAAGCGCGATGAAGGAGCGACCGGGAGCCATCGTCAGCTCAATCGTGATCTGACCGCCGACCGAAGCCTCCTGGGTGACCAACAGTCCATCGAGGGTTCCGATGGCATTCATGATCTTCCACAGGTCAGGACGCTTGCCGATGTTCTGCGATCCGCTGATCAAGGTGCCGTGAGTCTGCAGCAGGGTGCGGACCGCCGCGACCGACAAGGGTGCGCCGTTCTGTCGCTTGGCAGCTCCCTGGATCGAGGCGATCACCCCAGCGACCTGCGGAGCTGCTGCAGACGTACCACCGAAGCTGGACGAGTAGCTCTGCTTCAGTTCGTTGTTGGGATAGAAAAGGTTGCCGTAGCCCAGCGTCGTGACGCCGGAGTACCAACCATTTGCGACCACCTTGACGCCCCAGTTGGAGCCGCTGGCGCGCGTCGTGTTTGCACCATTGGTGCCGCCGATGATGAAGCCACCCGACTCTGGCGCGCTGGCTGCGTACCGGCTACTCAAGGTCGCGAGGTCGGTGCCAGTGTTACCAGCGCTGAACGTGTAGGCCACACCCTTTGCAGCTGCAGCCTTGACGGCGTCAAAGTTGGACTGCGAGTAGTCGAGGGGCACGTGCTTGTTGCCGCTGACGACATACGCGAAAGAGGAAGTCAGGACGTCGCCAGCCGAGGCCACAGCCGCGCACATGTTGATCATGTTGGACGCTCCATTGGCCAAGGAAGAGACTCGGCCTTGCGCGACCGGCGCGAAGCCGCGGACACCATAGTTATTACGCGTCGCGTTGATGATCCCGAAACATGCAGTGCCGTGGCGGTACCAGGTCGAAGTGTTGTAGCTACCGAAGTTCGAGGTACCGATGATGTTCGCGCTGACGAGTTCTTCCGCGTCCTCGTGATCGAGGATCCAGGCACCTTCGAGCTGCATCACGATCTGGCCGGGGAGGCCCTGCGCGCCGTCGATGCTGCGGGTAAGCCAGTGGCCGTGCCCGCCTGGCGCCGTCGCCATGTAGGTCTGCTGGCTCTCGAAATCCGGTGTCGGCGGCGCGATGTCCCCCGTCATCACCGGGATCGGCTCGGCGTAGGAGGTCTCGATCGAAGAGTCCATAAGCAGGGACTCGATCAGGGACTCGCTGGCCTTCTCTCCGGCCGTCCGGACAAAGTAGTAGTTATTGAGGTCTGCCAGGCGCCAGCCAGTCTTGGCCATCGACGCCGCCCGCTCCTGGTCAATCTCTTTCACGGGACGGGTGAACATCCGCGTTACCTTTCGATCACCGAGCAGCTCAAGGGCCGTGGAGATGTCGAGGGTAGCGCACTCCAGGCCGGTCTCCCCCATCCGAACAGCGCGGCCTTCGATGAACTTGACGACAACGAGATCGGCGTGAGCTTCTGCGGGGTTGACGTCGACCGGCAACGCAGGACGAACCACCTCTGCACTACGGGATTGTGCGAGAAGAGTAGAACTACAAAAAACCAGAGCGAGGGATAGGAAAGAACGTGGTGCTAACATTTGGAGTGCCTTTGGCCTCGTGGATGCAGCAGGGGGGGGTGTAATTAAAACCCCCACACCCATGGAGGGATACAGGGGATCAGGGATTTGTGCCCCGACCGGGAAGGATACCACACATTCAATCAGTGCCACGCGGCACAGATCGAGCCGAATCCCTCCGTCCCATGGGAGGGATCGCGCTGAACCATCACAGCAAGTGCTTGAACGATTTTGTGAGGTCGAGCTCGTCGCCGGTCGAGGGTTGGAGCTTCAGCAACTCCGCGAACAGTTCTTTCATCAGGGGTCCGTACTGCTCACGCCCAGCGAGGTCCTCCATCTCATGCGGGTCAGCGGCCAGGTCATAAAGACGGGCACGCTGGATCTTGGGGTACAGGATCAGTTTGTGTTTTCCCTTCACCACCGATCTCTGCACTGCGAGGTAGCCGCCATAGATCGCCTCGTAGGCCCCCGGTCTATCCGCCCCACCCCGGATCAGAGGTAACAGGCTGTGGAATTGCACGTGCTCGGGCTTGTCAACCTTTGCGAGCTCCAGCGTCGTCGGCATCAGGTCCTGCAAGTAGATCGGGGTCGCGCTCCGAGTCCCGGGCTTGACCCCCGGACCGCTGACCAGGAAAGGCACGCGCACGCTGTGGTCATAGAGGTTTTGCTTACCGAGCAAACCGTGATGCCCCACCCCAAGTCCATGGTCAGCGGTGAAGAAGATCCAGGTGTTGTCGGCCTTGCCGGTGCGTTCGAGAGCCTTGAGGATCCGACCGATCTGCGCATCCATGTGGGTAACGATCGCGTAGTACTCCTGGCGGTTGACCTTGATTGCCCGTTCGGTGCGCGGAAACGGTGCCAGGCGTTCATCACGCAAGCGCGCGCTGCATCCGATATCATCCTTGAAGGGATACTCAGCCAGGAAGTTCTTCGGCAATGCGATCCGATCCAGCGGGTACTTGTCGACGTAGGACTTGGGCGCCTGCCGGGGATCGTGCGGAGCGTTGAAGGCCAGATACATGAAGAACGGCTTGTCTCGCTTCGCGGCCTGCTTGAGGAAGCCCTCCGCGTCGTCTGCCAGGACCTCACTCCAGTGCTTGCCGCCCTGCCAAAAGCCACCGAACTTCGGATCGTACGGGCTCCAGGGGTCCTCTTGCCCGTCGATCGGACGGTTGTAGCCGGCCTTGGTCTGCTTGGGCATGCCGCCGCGGATGTGCACCGTGTGATCAAAGGCCAGCCTGGCCTTGGCCGTCACGTGCCACTTGCCGGACATGTAGGTCTCATAGCCGGCTTTTTTGAGATACTCAGCCCAGAACCGACCGGCTTTGCGTTCCTGCTCCGACTTCTTGTGCAGTCGTTGCGCATGCCACAAGAACCGACCCGTGTTGAGCATGGTCCGGCTCGCAACGCAGACCGCGCCGCTGTAGGACCCCATGTTGTAGCAATGCGTAAAAGCCATCCCGCGTTTGGCCAGGCGGTCGAGGTTCGGGGTCTCGATGTCGGTATGTCCGAACGCTCGAATCGTCTCGTAGCACTGGTCGTCTGCGAACAGGAACAGGATGTTCGGCGCCTTTTGGGCACGAACCCCGTTGCTGAGGGCCACACATCCCAGGAGCAGGGGCAAGACGACCCGAGTTGCCTGCCGCAGTCCTTCAAACACATTCAGACGGGATCGATTCATGCCGAGGGTCTCCTTGCGCTACTGCGTGACACGATCGTCGAGCATCTTGCTCACCCGGGAACAGATGTCCTGGGAGATGTGGCGCGCAAGAAACTCGCAGAAGGCCGACGCGCAACCGACAGCCAAAAGCAACCCGCCCGCGATGGCAAGAAAAGCCGTGTCGGCGTCACCGCTGGATCCAAATCCAACGCAAAAGATGAAGATGCCGAGCGCGACGCCGACCAGCAGGACGAACTTCCCCCAGCGCTGGGCCGCCGGCACCGGTTGGAATTCTCTCCGCCACGCAGGTGATTGCTTATCGCTCATTTTTCAGTTCCACCATTTCAATACTTCCGGATCGTGCTGGTGATGCTCAGCATAGTAGACCGCCCACCGAGACACATAGATCACACATCGATCGATGTGTTCGACGCGCATGCTACACAACTCGTCGAACATCGTCTCAGGATTCGCGCCCCGAAGATCGGCCGCCTGCTCGAATCCGAGGTCTACCAGGTCCACTAATGGATCTTGATCAGCGACCGCGCCGTCTCGGAGTTGGTTCCCCATCCTTCTTGACTTCGGGGAGTGCCTTGCGAGGCAGCATCTCGTCCCGCTGCGCAGTGTGCCAGACGAACGAAGCAATGATCGTCGATGCCTGCTGCAGGTCATCTGCAACCGCATGATCCCAGCCATCCATGTTGGAGTGATGGGTCTGGGTGGAATACGCCACCGGATCTTGAATGAACTGGAAACCAGGCAGGCCGGCGCCGTCAAACGCCAGGTGATCGGTACCACCAGTGTTGTTGAGAGTCAGGGTCGAGGCGCCCAGGTCCTTGAACGGGTCCAGCCAGCTGCGAAAAATTGGCGCCACCTCACGGTTACCCTGCAGGTAGACCCCTCGCACCTTGCCGGTGCCATTGTCGAGGTTGAAGTAGCCGGACAACCTGGCGTGAGCCGGCAGGATCTTGGTCACCGGACCGCGCCGTTCCGCACGCTCCGCAAAGTGCTTCTGCACATACGCACGCGAACCTAGCAGGCCTTGCTCCTCACCACTCCACAAGCCGATCCGGATCGTACGGCGTGGTTTCATGCCGGTCTCCTTCATCATCACGCTGATCAAGCGAATCGCCTCCATCATCACCGCACTCCCGCTGCCGTTGTCAGTGGCGCCAGTGCCCGAGTGCCAGGAGTCGAAGTGTCCGCCGAGCATCACGACCTGGTCACCGATCTTCGGATCGGTGCCGGGGATCTCGGCGATGACGTTGCGTTCCATGAGATCGGAATCAAAGAAGGTCGTCTGCAGTTCGATCTCCATCTCGATCGGAAAGCCCTTCTTCAAGACCCGTGCGATCCGGTTGTAATGCTCGACCGCCAGGGTGAACTGGGGCAACACACCCTTCACCTTCGGATCACGAACATTGCCCCGCTGACCATCGACGCTGGGCGCCGACGCGCCGGTGACGAAGATGGTGCCATACGAGCCCTTCGATCCACGGCTGAGGAGGGCAGCCGGTTGCTTGGCGTAGACCATCTGCATCACCTGTCGCTGCCGTTGGAATCCGCTGCGCCAGGCCTCACTGCGTGAACGGCGACCGCGCCGACCCTCGACGCCCCCGACAGCATTCGCCATCTCCAGCAGATCTTCGGACAGCATGCGTCGGGCAGTACCCTCGAAAGCCTCGGTCAGCGGTCGTGGGGCATCGACCATCACGATCTTGCCCTTCAGATCGATGGCCTTGAGTTGTGCGGCCGTCAGCTCACCGACCGCCACCACCTGGGCCTTGAGCTTGCCCGGCAACCCGGGCGACCAGGCCTTGGGGTAGGCATGCACCGGCCAGGGATTGTCCCCGACCACCCGCATCGAAAATCCATCCAGCCGCCACCCGCGGCCAAACGGCCCCCAGGCCTCAAAGCGCGGCTTGTGCAGACCCCACTTCTCAAAGGTCCGCTTGGCCCATTCCTGGGCCCTGCGGATGTTCGGCGAGCCGGTGAGGCGGGGCCCGTAGACATCACACATCCAGCTGAGGTGGTCCATCACCTGGTTCTGTTCGAGACCGTGCTTGCGAAGGACTTCCACCGCCTTGCCGTCGATGGGCTCCGTCACCTGGGCCGGCAGGGGGGCCGCGGCCACCACCGCGGCGAGGACTAAAACGAGTTTCCGGATCTGCATAGGGGGATTTTCTGGTCGGGGGAAGCTGTCGAGAACACAGCCGATCAGGACCCTTCTTACGCGATCCGGCGGCGATGCGCGAAAACCGGACGTCGCGAGAAGGTGAAAACCGCGGTGACTTGAGGCCACCAGAACGCCACCATGACTCACCACAGCCGAATGACCGGTTGATTTGGCCACTCCAA
>JAYZDB010000017.1:0-6770 GCA_036338025.1 Planctomycetota bacterium | reverse complement strand
TCGGGGCGCTTCATGTCTCTGACTCTGGATCAGCAGACCTTCCAACCGTCATCGGTGGCCGTATCGTGCTCGCCATGGTCGCACTTGTCGTCCTCGGAGTCCTCCTCGCCTTCGCGCTTGGCTACTTCGTGTACGCCCGGTACATCGGTGAACGGATCTACGAAGATCGTGAGGACATCCGGACGCCGGCCTACGAGTTCGAGGACGGCACCGACCATGTTCCGACCAACAGGCACATCCTGTTCGGGCACCACTTCACCTCGATCGCGGGTGCCGCGCCGATCATCGGCCCTTGCATCGCGGCTTACTGGGGTGTCCTGCCGGCGCTGATCTGGGTCGTGCTCGGGACCATCTTCATGGGTGCGGTGCACGATTTTGGAGCCTTGGTGGTCAGTGTGCGCGAGGGCGGCCGGACCATTGCGGACATCGCCGGCAAGGTGATCACGCCGCGGGTGCGCGCGATGTTCCTGGTTTTCGTAATGGTGCTGACCTGGCTGGTGGTGGCGGTGTTCGCGATGGCGATCGCGGGGATGTTCCGCGCCATCCCGTCCTCGGTCTTGCCGGTCAACCTTGAGATCCTCGTCGCCCTCGTGATGGGGTGGCTGATCTACAAGAAGAAGGTCGGCGCCTTGCTGCCTTCGATCTTGGCGCTGGGACTCCTCTACCTGTTCATCTACTTCGGCCAGACCATGCGGGTCGATCTCACCGCCGAACCGGGCACCGAGAACACGATCTTCGCGATGGGCTGGGCGAAGGGCACGGTGACCAATTTCTGGGTGGTCTTCCTGTTCCTGTACGCTGGTGTTGCGAGCTTGCTGCCGGTGTGGATGCTTCTGCAACCACGCGACTACATCAACAGCCACCAGTTGCTGGTTGGCCTGGGCCTGCTGTTCGCCGGCGTGATCTGGGCCAACCCGCAGGTCGATGCGCCCTGGATTCGAGACGATGTGAGCTGGTTCGCCCGGGGCGAGGATGGCACACCGCCACTTATACCGTTCCTGTTCGTGACCATCGCATGCGGCGCGATCAGTGGGTTCCACGCACTGGTGGCTTCCGGAACCACCTCCAAGCAGGTCAAGAGCCTGCGTGATACGCGCTTGATCGGCTACGGCAGCATGCTCGGCGAGGGCAGCCTGGCCCTGGCTTCCGTGTTGGCGGCGGTGTGTGGGATCGCGCTGGTTGGCCAGTGTGATCTGCCGGGACAGGGTGCCGTCTCTGACCTGTCCTGGGCTGGCTACTACGATACCTGGAGCCATGCCGCGCAGAACAAGGCGACGGCCTTCGTGCTCGGGGGGGCACAGTTCCTTCAATCGATCGGGGTTCCCAGCGGCTACGCGACCACCATGATGGCGGTGCTGGTGGTCTCGTTTGCCGCCACCACCCTTGACACCGCGACCCGCATCCAACGCTTCGTGATCACCGAGCTCGGTGGTGCGCTGCGGATCCAGCCACTCACCAATCGCTACCTGGCGACGGTCCTGGCGCTGCTGCCGGCCCTGATCCTGGTGTTCGGCGAGGCCAAGGACCCGTCCGGCCAGACCACCCAGATGGCCTGGCTGCTGTGGCCGATCTTTGGGGCCAGCAACCAGATGATGGCGGCCTTGACCCTGATGGTGCTGTCGGTCTACTTCTGGCGGCGCAGGAAGCCGATCCTGCCCTTGCTGGTCCCGATGCTGTTTGTGATGGCGATCACAGTGACCGCGCTGGTCTTGCAGATGGGGGCGTATCTGCAGCAGGACAACTACCTTCTGGTGGGGGTCAGCGCCGTGTTGCTGGCCATGATCCTGTGGATGCTGCTCGAAGGGATTGGCCTGGTGGCCCAGATCCGGCGCACCAAGGTATGAAGGACGGGGGGGCGAATCCGCTCATCCGAGGAAGTTGTCCCAACCTCCCCTCAGGATAGAGGTAACCATATCTGATGTATAAGTTTACGTATTATCCGAACAAGGCCGATTTCTTCCCTGGGAACGGAACAATGCAAGCACCCGGGTTCGTCAGACCCCATGAAGCAGGGGTTCGCCTCTGTTTGCTCTCTCGGAATTGAATCTCAAGAAACTGGTGTCTCAGGGCATCGGACGCGAAGACTCGGCAACCGTCTTAGAGGGGTCTTATCGGTAGGATTTCGGTCCTGCGCCAGGTTGGTGTGAGCAAGATCAACCAAGGGTCTTTTCAGTCCTGAAACACCGTTTCGGTTTCCTGAGGTTCTGGTCTGTGCGGAGTGCGAGCCGCGCAGAACTCTCGAACCCGGAGGGGCGACCATCCATGCCGGTCGCCCCTCTACTTTTTAACCCCCTCTTGTCGGGTTCGCCGTCGGGCCAGCGGAACCCTCCAGTGATGCCCGAATTTGCCCTTGCCATCGGCAGAATTGCCTCTTGCTGGCACCGGGACCTTGCTGGACTTCCTGGGAAATCCTCCGCGATTGGGGTGAAACCAGCCGGTCAGGCCCAACTAGACCCGGCTCCATGCCTGCCAGCACCACACGGCCTAGTGACGACGAACGTCCCCCGAGCGATTCTGAGGGGACCGGGTCGATCGTGAACCTGCCCAGGGGCCTGGCTTCGTTCTTGCCAGGGTTCTGCCGCCCTTCGATTCAGGAGAATTCGGGTCTTGCCGGGTCGCCTGATTTGGCGATTTCGGAGACGTGCTCGTGGATCTCCATGGCCCGGGCGATGCACTGGTCCGAGTTGTGATACTCGTAGCGCCCGAACCGACCGAATGTGATCAGCCCTGAATTGTCGAACCACTGGCGGACCTTCTCGATCCGGTCTGCGAACTCGAGATTCTGGTCGATGTAGGCGAACTCGTTGTTGGCGCTGTGGGTCACGACGACCTGCTCCGGCCGCAGGACACCGGCTGTTGCCAGGCTCTTGACCATCGCGTCGATCCACTCCTGATCGGGGTTCAGCTTGCCGCGGTAGGTGACCTCTGCCATCAGGGAGCCGTGACCCTCGGGCGCATTGTCAGGTGCGTAGTTGCTGAAGTAGGTCACCCGGTTGGCCGGCCCCTGCTCGGGGAACGGCAGATAGATCCAGGACAGATCAGGCAGGGGCTCGTCGATCTTCAGGCCGAGTAGGACGTTGACGAGGGAGATGGGCTTCAGTGCTTGGATCTCGGACCGGATCTCGGTTGGAATGTCCTGTATGCAGGGTTCGATCAGGGGTAGCGGCACTGTGTTGACGACCAGGTCGTAGTCCTCACCGTTCACTTCGTAGTGGTCGCCGACCTTCGCGACGCTCTCCACGGCAGTGTTCGTGCGCAATTCGAAGCCGCCATCCCGAACGGTTCCCTGCACCATCGCCTCGAAGCCGCCCTTGCGTGGGAACCAGAATACGGCCTGGTGGGTGTAACCCTCGCTGTCGACTCCGACCGCCGAACTCAGGATGTCACGAATCGGTGCCTCGGGAACGCGTCCAGCGACCCAGCCGCTGCTCATGGTGCTCAGGTCGCAGCTCCATACCTTCTCGTTGTAGGGGACCATGAAGTGGCGGGCGAAGCCTTCACCCATGCGCCACTGGATCCAGTCCATGAAGTTCTCCGGGCAGGACACGCCTTGCTGTCGTGTTACGTGTGCTTGGATGTAGCCATCCAGGCAGTCGACAATGGCTTCCTTGGTGAGATGACCGACGCCGTTCTCGAATGGGTAGGGCACCCAACGGTCGTGCCATCGGATCCGGGTATTGCGGTCGGTGCGCACCACGGCGTCGTCGCCGCCGGTGATGTCGATCATCCACTTCATCACATCCTGGTTCTTGGAGAACATGATGTGGCCACCGGCTTCGTCGAAGGTGAAACCGTCGACGATCTGTGACTTACAGAGGCCGCCGGCCCGGTCACTCTTCTCGAGGACCACGACCTGGTGACCATCCTTGGCGAGCAGACGCGCGAGTGTGGAGCCGGAGATGCCGGCGCCGAGTATGGCGATCTTCAACGGGCTGATTCCTGTGAGGCTGACCCCGGCGAGGCCGAACTACGAGTTTGGTCTTGGTCCTAGTGCCAGTTTGAGTATCGGACCAGACTAGCCTACCCGGAGTCCAGCAATCTGTGCGGGTTCTCGCAGGTCTGGAACGAGCGGTGTCGGCGGTGCCACGGCTTTAGCGGGGAAGCGCGCTAGTTTGTGGACGTTTCCTGCATTGGTCACGGACCGCTGCCATCAGCGCGTTCTCATGGGCTGGACCCACGACCTGTCCAGCCGAGCCGCTGCGATTGTCGATAATTAGGACGGAATCCACTCACGGAGTGTCGACATCTCGAGAGGTATTTCGTCCTTGCACCGGTTCTTGATCATTACGTCCACACTATGTTGCCTGTCAGGCCTGGCGGCCCAGGTGGATGGTCCGTTGCGCGACGCGTCGCAACGGATCAAGACCGGCTTTCCCAAGTCGGATGGCTACCGTGTCATCGTTTGCGGAATGACACCGAAGCGCCATGAACGGGTGGTGCAGGAACTACCATTCACGCTTCACTTCAGCGAAGACCACACGGTTTTTGTGCCAGTTCGGGCACGCAAGCCGCTGGGTGTCGTGCACGTACGTTCCGAGAGCGGAGAGTGGGGCTTGGTTGAAATCGTCTGGTATTTCGACCTTGATCTGAAGATCCGGGACTTCTCGTTCCAAAGATGTCGATCGCGGGCCCGCGAGCAAATCAGTACCAAGGAATTCCGGCGGCAACTCGCGGGCAAGTCCATCGAACAACTGTTGCCCCTCTTGTCCGAGGACTGTCTGTCGTTGCAGCCGAAGGCTCTCGACGTCGCGACGAAGAGTCGGTCACTGGCCGTGGTCGTGGTCCGCTCGGCGCTCAAGACCATTCTCGCGACGCGCTACGCCTGGGGCGATCAAGGCGAACTCACCGACGTGCTCTCGGTGATCCAGCGCGTGTACCCGCAAGCTCTGCGGTTTGACCGAATCGACGGGCTCTACTCCCGGGCTAGCGAGACGATGCTGCGCAAGCACCTCGGTCCGCATGGAGGCAAGGCAATCGAGCGCCGGACTGCCTGGCTGTTCAGAGCTTACGACGCAAATAGCAGGTCGGTTGGGGCCGTGTTCCGCGGTGACTGGCGGAGTGGTAGACAGTTGACCCGGCTGTGGTGGAAGTTGTCGCCGGACCGTCGAGTCCTGGGCGTGATGCCGGACCGCAAGTGGCCGTCGCAGCAAGTTCAAAAGGCGTTCCAGGGCTTGCGTGGGATGAGCCTTGCGGGCGTCCCGAGCAGTGTGACTCCGTCGCAACTCGTCACGGCTGAGGCCCTGCTGGTGATCGATCCACACCTCAAGAACCTGAACGCAGCGAGCCCGAGGTAGCAAGATGAAGGTCTCAACCTACATCATCGTCTTGCTCGTCGCTTGCGGCATCGGAGGGGTCGGACTCGTGCTGGGAGTTTCCCACTTCAACTCCAAGGTCGAGACGGCTCAGAACGAGGCGAGCGAGTTTGCCTTGACCAAGCAGGACTTCTCCCGATTCACCGATTCGTTTGGCACCTGGATGATCCAGACGGACCAGATCCTGGCCGGTGATGCGAACCTCCTGATCCGGGAGCGCAAGGTCCGCGGGCTCATTGATTCGCAGTTGGTCCGCATGAAACGATCCAAGCTCGGGCGCAAGGAACGACTCCCGCTGTCTGAGATCGAGCAATTCGTGAACTTCCACAAGATCCGGCTCAACCGTGTGACGACTCTGACTGGTGACAATCGCAAAATCCAACTCCGGACGATGCTCGACGAGTGCGATCGTGCTTCCGAAGACATCATGGTGACCCTGGACCTGTTGGACAGCCGACTCGGTTCCTACATCTCGGATGCGCGATCTCGACACGCTGCGGCGATGGAAATCCGAACCATTGCGTCGTGGGTGATGGTCGTGTTGTTCCTCGCGTTGATAGGTGTGGCTTGGAAGTGGACGGCTCGCACAATCAGTGCTCCGCTTCGCAAGCTCTCGAGAGAAGCCAAGGCGGCGACCAGCAATGGCAACCTGATCCAACAGGTGCGTGTCGCCCCGCAGGAGATCGTCAACCTCTCACGGTCGTTTTCGGATCTGGTTGGCAAGATGGACGGTCAGGTTCGTAAGCGCACCGCACACCTGGCGAAGGCGAACAAGGAACTCGACAAGGCCCGAGTCCAGGCTGAAGCCGCCAGTGATGCGAAGAGTGAGTTCTTGACCAACGTGTCTCATGAACTCAGAACGCCGCTATCCTCGATCCGCGCCTCCGCGGACATCCTCTACCAGTTTCCGGAAGAGGAGAAGGATGTCCGCATGGAGTTCGCCGAGATCATCCTGCTCGATGCCGAGCGCTTGACTCGCCTGATCGACAACGTTCTCGACCTCGGCAAGATCCAATCAGGTTGCCACGAATGGAAGCGAGAACCCGTGGAGATTGCGGACACCCTGTTCGAGGTGGTGCGAGCCTGCAGTGTCGAGAGCCAGGCCAATGGCGTGACAGTGGATCTGGATGTCAGAGGGCGCTTGCCGGTATTTCATGGTGATCGCGATCGGCTCAAGCAGTTGTGGACGAACCTGATCGGCAACGCTGTCAAATTCTCTGACATGGGCGATGAGGTAACGGTCTCGGCACGCTTGGAGGACGGTGTCTTGGTGGTGGCTGTGGAGGATTCCGGTCCGGGGATCGGACCTGTGGATCGAGAAGCGATCTTCGACCGGTTCCAGCAGGTTTCTACCGATACCTTGACCGCCAAACCGAACGGTACCGGGCTTGGACTGACCATTGCCAAGGAGATCGTTGATCGACACGGCGGCCAGATTGCTGTCGAGAGTGAAGTCGG
>JAYZDB010000016.1:0-13919 GCA_036338025.1 Planctomycetota bacterium | reverse complement strand
TCGGGGTTCTTGGCGATGGTGTCGCGCCACAGCGTCTCCTGGTCGCGATACACCAGGCCCTGCCTGCCGGTCAGGAAGGCCAGCCCGAGTAGCAGGATGCCGAAGCTCACAGCGCTGGCCCGAGCCGGCAGACGGATTCGTGTCAGGGCCGCCCCGAGCAGGGCGAACATGCTGAAGTTGGCGTGGTACTGGAAGTGGTCGGCGACCCAGGAAAACCGGAACGGGTAGACGTCGAGAAACCCCATCACTGGCACCAGTGCGCCACCGAAGATCAGGATCGCCACCAGCGGCCCGCGGCCCAGCACCCGGGTGCTGAAGACTGCCGCGGCCAGGAACGGCAGGACGCCGGCCAGCAGGATCCACTGCCAGACCGAGGTCGGGTCGGGTTGCCACTTGGGGTAGAAGAAGATCTGCTCGAAGGGCATCCCGAGGTGCAGCAGGTAGGTCCAGACCACCCGGCCGGCGAGCAGGCAGCGATCGACCCGGGCGCGGTCGAAATACACGGTGCCCGCCGACACCTGCTCGACCTCGATGCGGGCGGTGTTCAGGCCAGCCAGCACGCCGAGCACCAACATCGGCAGCAGCGGTAGCAGATGGCGCTTGTACTGGTCGGGTCGTCGCCACCAGACCAGCAGCAGCAAGGCCGCTGGTACGAATGCGATGACGGTCTTGGACAGCAGTCCACAGACGAAGAACACCAGCGCCAGGATGTAGGCGCGGCGTGGCCGGTCGTCCGCGCCGGGGCCTCCGATCCCGGCGAACCGGAGGTAGCAGCCCACCGCCGCCAGGGCGAACAGACCTGACAGCATGTTTTTGCGCTCGGTGATCCAGGCCACGGACTCTACGTTCACCGGGTGCACGGCGAACAAGGCGGCGGCGAGCACCGCCCCGGGTATGCGCAGCCGCAGCAAGATGCGCCAGAACAGCAGGACGGTGCCCGCCATCATGAGCACGTTGGTCAGGTGGAAGCCGGTCGGGTTCGGTACAAGGATGCTGGTTCCGCCCTCGGTGACCGGTTGGCTCGGGAACAGGCGCCACTCGAGCCAGAAGCTGGAGTGCACCATCGGGTAGTATTGGGGGGTGGCGGTGGTGTCGGTCCAGATTGCCCACAGACCGTTTTCGATGGCGCCATTCGGCACCGGGTTGCGGGTGACGTACTCCGGGTCATCCCAGATCCAGCCCGCTGTTCCCAGCACGGTTGCGTAGCTCGCGAACACCAGGGCTACCAGGCCCAGTGCCGTCAACAGGCTCGGGAGGTCTTCGCTGGCCTTTGCAACCACGACTCTACGATTCCCCTTTGGGTGCGTCCTTGGCTCGGCCATGGCAGGCCATCGAACCTGTCGCGGCCGGATTCGGCAACCGTGATCTCGCTACCTTGGGTGCCGGGAGGATCCGAGGGCCGGATCTCATGCCGCTGGGGACTTGGGGCCTGCTCCGTCGGTGGGATCTACCCTGGCTCGATCGAGCTTGTCTGGCGGGTGGATCTGCTGTCGCCACCGGTCGCCGATGGGTGGTTTTGGGGCAGACTTCCTGTCAATTTCTCCGTTATCCAGTTGTCTGGCCGGGGCCCAGCCAACAAGATCCCGCCTCTTCAGCCTATCGGAGGTCCGGTGGGCTCTGTTTCTTTGCAGCTGCTAGAACTCGCGTGCGTGCGCGGTGTCTTGTCCATGGCGCTCTCGCCTGCGCCCGGCCCCGGTTTTTGGGGGTGCGGGACGGGTCGAGATCCAGAATCCTCACCCGGAATTCGAGTGCGGAGGGAGAGCCTCTCGTCACGGTGGCGGGAGCACACAGTTCGACAGTCCGCATTCCAATCCCGAACTTCCCGACCGGGAAGACAATGAAGAGCAATGAGCACGAGAATCTACGTAGGAAACCTATCTTTTGACACCACTGAGCAATCGCTCAGCGCAGCCTTTGAAGAAGGCGGCCGCCAGGTCCGCAGTGTGGATGTCATCATGGATCGCGATACCGGCCGCCCGCGTGGCTTCGCGTTCGTCGAAATGGAAAACGAAGCCGATGCCGAGGCGGCGATCTCCGC
Source organism: Planctomycetota bacterium (assembly GCA_036338025.1). Lineage (GTDB taxonomy): Bacteria > Planctomycetota > UBA1135 > UBA1135 > UBA2386 > JAYZDB01. The sequence goes on along the minus strand of JAYZDB010000016.1, from coordinate 11,881 downwards.
CCTCGATGGCACCGAGTTGGATGGACGCAGCCTGCGCGTCAACGTTGCCCAGGAGCGTCGTCCCCGCAGTGGCGGTGGTGGCGGCGGCGGCGGTGGCGGCGGTGGCGGCGGCGATCGCTGGTAGCCTGCTGGCCCGCGAGTCCGGACTGAATTGGTACGGGTCTACCTGCAGATCCGGATCTCGGCACCATTGCTGAGCGTGACGCCCGAATTGTCCGGGCCGACCACTTGGAGGAATGCCGACTGGCCCTTGAGGGCCGGGTTGTTGGGTATCGGGACCGGTATCGAAGCGATGCCGGCGGCGTCGGTCGGCAACACGAAGGGTCCATCGATCCCGATGCCGAGCAGGATGTAGAGCCCACCGCCGATCGGTAGCATCCCGGGGCCAACCGCCAGGTACATCGACACCGCCGAGTTGGCCTTGGCGCTGGAGACCTTGATCCTGTTGGTCATCCCGATCCGGGGTGTGCCGATCCACTCGAGCAACAGTCGGTGCTGGGCGTGGTCGACTGGCCAGTAGCCGTGGCTGGCGCAGTCCGGAGCGGTCGGCCGGGCCGGGGTCGGTGTCTTGTACGCGACCAGAAGCGATGGATTGCCGTCCGCCATCCAACCGTTCGAGATGTCATCCGCCTGCAGGCCGTAGCGTATCTGGCTGACCCGGGTTTCGCCGTCCTTGGCGAACAAGCGGACGGTCTCGCCATCGCCGTCGAGCTTGAAGGTCGCGTGCAGGGGGCCGTCGCCCGGATCGTTGTCGCACCAGACCAGGAGCGCGCCCTTCGACGGGATCGTGTAGCCGGCTGGGATCTGCCACTTGGTCGGCGAGGAAAATGCGTCGGTCAGGTACATCCCTCCGACATCGACCGGATTGGGCGAGGTGTTGTAGAGCTCGACCCAGTCTTCGTACTGGCTCTGTTCGTCCTGGACACCAGTCTTGTTCTTGGCGACCAACTCGTTGATGCGGATCGGTGAGGTGCCGGTCTTGTGATCGACCCGATACTGTGGCGGCTGGAAGGAACCGGTCTTGGGGAACAGGCTGCATGCGCCACCATTGGCGGCGGCGCTGAGGCTCTCCACGTAGTAGTGGACTCGTGTACCGGCGGCGTGCATGGTCGCTGGCAGGATCGCCCCATAGACGTCGTCACCAGCAGCTCCGTCTCCGTGTGCACCGTCATCCAGCATCGGGGTCCTCAACCAGGCACCGACAACTCGGTAGCACAGGGTCACCGACCCCATCGGGACGGTGTTGGTGACCTTGGCCGTGACCGTGACGGGGATGTTTGGTGTCGGGACGGTTGGTTTTGTGCTGAGCGCCGTGATCGTGGGTCGACCATTCCGGTATTCCACCATGCCGGTGATCCTGGCTACCCGCGCATCGACCAGTTGTTTGAGGCCAGGGATCTCGTTGCGGAACCACCCCGAGTTGACGTACATCTGCCGGGTTACGTTGTCCTTGAACTGCTGGTAGCTGTACAGCTTGTTCGGATCGGCTTGCAGGGCAGCATCGATGAAGGACTGGTACTTGGCGACCAGTGGTCCGATTTTCGTCCAGGTGAAGTCCTGGTCGAGAATCGTCTTGACGTGATGCATGTACCGCGCGGTCCACTGCGGCAAGGTGCCGTACATCTTGCCGTTGAGGGGGCGCGAGCTCCGGATGTTGTAGAACGGCGTCAAGGAGATCCGTTGAGCCACCGACATCCCGGCTCCGTAACCCCCGAAGCTCTCGTTCATGTCCCAGGCCAGGGTGCTGAGCAGCTGGTGGTGGGGGTCGTGGTAGAGGTAGTAGTCGTTGCCGCGGTTGAGATAACTGTCGAGGTTGACCAGCACCGCCTGCAGGCCCAGGTAGCGCATTGCCTGGTCGACGTCGAAGACCTTCGGTAATTCCGTGCTCAGCTGGGCGTTTGGCGTGTTGTTCAGTACGTCACAGAGGTTTCGGATGTCTTCCCAGGGCTTGACCGCGAGGGCTGGGTCGGTCTTGAGTTCGTAGGCGTTGGTATAGTTTTGCAGCGTCGTTCCGAGCCACTGCAGGGCTGAGTTGCCATTCCCCGCACTGGATGGGGGATCACACCGATAGCGATTGCCGGACGTGTCCTCGTACCACTGCCCGATGAACTTCTTGTCCTGCTGCTGTACGTTTACATACAGGCCGAAATACGCGCCGTTGATGTTCACCTTGACGTAGTTCGCCTTGGGAGCTGGCATGTACTCGCGATGTAGCTGGTAGGCGATCATCTCCCGGCAGAAGGTCGGATCGTTGTAGCCGTTGCTGAGGTTGAGGCTGTCGTAGCCCATCAACTCCTGATCAGGGACGAAGGCGTCCATGGTGAGGTTGATCGATTTCTTGGTGCCCGACCCAATGTACGATGACATGCCGCGGAACCGGACGCCGACGTCCTTGTAGACCACGTTGTCGACCGTGAGTTCGGCCTTGACGTTGGTCTTGCTGGAACGGGCCGAGCGCAAGTTGGAATACCAGTTGGCACTGGCGAACTTGAAATCGAAGGTCCGCAGGGTGTCCGGGTCGTAGAGCCCCTGCGATGGCAGGCAATCAGCCGACGCCAGGCACACGATCAGGCAGGTGGCCGGGACTAGAACCCGCCAAAGTGGAGGCGACGATTGCATGGCGGTTCTCTATTTGCAGACGATGATGTGTACTGCGTTGGATGCCGTCGGACCGCTGGCGTCATTGCCGCCGACCTGCAAGAAGGCGGAGGTGCCGATCGTGGATGATGAATTGGGGATGGGAAGCGGCAGGTCGAAGGCGCCATTGGCATCCGTCGGGATTCCGAACGGGCCGAGCAGGACGGGACCACCCAGCAACAAGACCAGGTCTTGTCCGAGGGGCAGGTGTCCGCCGGCGACACCGAAGAACAGGAGACCCAGGGCGTTCTTGGGCCCGTCGCGGAGCTGTAGAATCGGTGAGGTCCCGATCTTGGGAGTCCCCGTCAGCGCCAACTTGAACCGGTGGGTCATCGGATCGAAGGAGTCGTACCGGCGGGTCCCACAGAACATCACGTTCGAGGCCGCGGGAGTCGAATCCGGGTAGGTGACCCAGGGCAAGGCCCCGTCACTCAAGCGACCGCAGGAGATGTCCTCGAGCTGATCTCCGTAGTGCAGCTCATCGACCATGGTCCGGCCGTCGGACCGGAACAGGCCCAGCCACTCTCCGAAACCAGAGAGCTTGAAGTTGGCGTGCAGCGGGCCGTCGCCTGGATCTTCATCACACCAGATCAGTAGTTTGCCTCCGCCCGGGATCGAGTAGCCCGCCGGGATCTGCCACTTGGTGGGGTTGTCATACTCATCGGTGATATACATCCCGCTGACCGTCACGGTCGAGGTGCTCTTGTTGGTGATTTCCACCCAGTCGTCGAACTCGTTCTTCTCGTCGCGGATCACGCTGACGTTCTTGGCCAGGAACTCGTTGAGGCCGATCGGATCACTCGCCTTCGGATAGCCCACCACGTAGTAAGGCGGTCGGTTCGAGGCGGTGCGCGGCAGGAAGGTCAGGGCCTGGGAGTTGGCTGAAGTGCTGCGGCCGCTGACGTAGTACTCGACCTTCTTGCCGCCGGCCTGTTTTGGAATCTTGGCGCCCCAGACATCGTCGTTGGCGGCCCCGTCGCCGTGCTGGCCGTCATCGTACATCGTGGCTTCCGTGTAGGGACCCTGGACCCGGTAGTACAGGGTTGCGCCGCCGATCGCGGCAGCGCTCTTTACCTTTGCCGTGACCCAGACATCCTGGTCCAGCGTTGGCTTGGAGGGCTTGTGACGAAGTTCGGTGAGGGTCGGAGCGGTGGTGTCGACTTCCGAATGCGAACGCAGGTACGCGACCCGTGCGTTGACGAAATCCCTCAGGCCCGGGATGGTCCGGTAGAGCCAGCCCCAGCTGCGCACCCGGACGCCGATCGTGGCGTTGTCGAGGAAGTTCTGATAGGTGTACAGACCCTTGTTATCGTTCTTGACCAGGGTGTCGATCAAGCTCTGGTAGCGCATGACGCGTGGACCGAGATTGGCCCAGTCGTACTCGATGTCCATGATCGATCGGATGTGCGCGAGGTAGCGTTGCCGCCACTTGGCGTTCTTCATCAGCCTGGTGTACAGCGGCCGGGATGAATGGTTCTCTTGGTAGAACGGAGTCAGCCGGGTGACGTTGGACTGGCCGTCGGTGTAGCCGCCAAAACAACCGTTGGTGTCCCAGGGCGTAAGCACCATGCGACCATTGTCGATGTCGGAGTTGATGTAGAAGTTGTGGCAGTAGCGCCCGATGTAGCTGTCCAGCCAGATCAGGACGCTGGCGTTGGCGTGCATCCAGATGGCGCTGTCGACATCGAGGACCTTCGGTAATTCCCCGTACAGTTGGCTGGACGGGGTGTTGTTCAAGACATTGCAGACCTCGATCAGGTCCTTCCAGGGATTGGGAGCATTCTTGAGTTTCAGTTCGTAGGCGCGTTCGTACGGTCCGGAGGCAGAGCCGAGCCAGGTGAGGGCCGTGCCGGCGGCGTTCGAACCCAGGTTGGTCCGTTCACCCCGGTAGCGATTGCCGTCATTGTCATCAAACCACTCCTTCAGCATCGCTTTGTTGACCTGCTGCGTGTTGAAGTACGGGCCCCAGCTCACTCCGTTGATGTAGAGGTGGATGTAGTTGCACTTCGGAGTCGGCATGAACCGGCGGAACACGCTGTACGAGATGATCTCCCGACACCAGGAGGGGTCGGCGAAGTTGTTGTTGAAGTTCAGGGTCTTGTAGCCAAGCAACTTCCGGTCAGGCACGTACTCATCGATGGAGACCTTGAAGCCCCGCTTCAGCGAACTGGACGGCAGCCCCCAATACGAAGAGTTGCCACGGAACCTCACTCCGCAATCCGGGTAGGTGACGCCGTCGACCTTCACGTCGCACTTCATGTTGGTCTTCGACGAGTAGTTTGACTGCAGGGTGGACCAGTAGCCGCTGGTCTTGAAGATCAGGTCGACGCGGCGCACCACCGTGTCATCGTAGAAGCCGGGGACTTGCTGGGCCGCGCCAACTTGCTGGAACACGACGAGGGCTAGAATCGCTACCGTTCTGGAGGATCCGATCATGGGGAGATAAGAGGGGGGAACTGGGCAGGCCGGTACGTGTCCGATTGTCCTCTATTAGTTTGGTGGTGACAATTACTTGCTGCACACCTGATGGCATGGTGTGCTGGTCGCGGTTCCCAGTGCGTTGGCACGGATCTGCAATGCGGAGCGAGGCACCTGGACCGTTTCTCATAAACGGTTTAGAGAAACTTGGATCCTCTTCGCGGGGCTTGGAGGCGGTCTGGTCGGGAGATCCGGGCCATGACCAGTCCCAGGAGTTTGGACGTGATCCGATTGGCTGGGTCGGTGTCCGGGACCGGCGGCGAGCTTGTCAGACCTTTTCAGTACAGCGGTCCCGCACCATCTCGCGGTGTGGGAATGCATCCTGTACGCTCCGGCGCACCCGATGAGCGAGTTTTTGACCGACAAGCGTTTGCAGGGTTTCCCGCGTTGGGGTGGGGCGCTGACGATCACGCTGGCGGGCCTGGTGATGCTGGGACTCAGCTGGCGGAAGTGGCCCGACGTCCTCATCGACTACGGCCAGCAGCTTTACCTCGCCTGGCAGATGGCGGAGGGTCGGAGCCTGTACGGGGATCTCGTGTGCAACTACGGGCCCTTGGCCGCCTACCTGAACGCCTGGGTGTTCCAGATCTTCGGTGGCAGCATGATGGCGCTGGTCGGCTGCAACCTGCTGGTGTTCGTCGGTATCGCGGTCTTCCTGCATCGTCTGTTGTGCAGAGTTGGCACAGCCTTGTCCGCGATCGTTGGCGGCTTGCTGCTGATGTTGGTGTTCGGATTTTCCCAGCTGACCTTGATCGGCAACTTCAATTTTGCGGCGCCCTACGAGAACAGCCTGACGGTCGGCTTGATGGCGGCCCTGGCCGCGCTCTGGTGTGGGTTGCGCACTCTTGATGATGGTTCCGTGCGGCGTGCGCTGTGGACTGGCGGGTGGCTCGGGTTGGCGTTCCTGACCAAGCCCGAGGTGTTCCTGGCCGGCGCCGCTGGTGTGGCGGCGGCTTGGATTGCGATGGCCTGGAGCGCCGGCTGGGGAGTGGCGCGGCTCGGTCGCCTGGTGGCGATTGCGGCGCTCGGCCTGTTGGTCCCACTGGTCGTTTCGGTGCTGGCCCTGGCCAGTGCCATGCCCTTTGGGACTGCCGTGTCCGGGACCCTCGGGTCCTGGTCCGCACTGGTCGGATCTTCTACCAGTGAGCTGTTGTTCTACCGGCGCGGTATGGGGACCGATGACCTTGCCGGCAACCTCGGCCGCATGCTGTTGGTGGCGGCGGTCTGGGCCGCGGTGGCTGGGTCGGCAGTGATCGTTGGGGGTATCCGCAAGCCTGGTTCATCCAGCGCAGCGGGTCCGGGCCCCCGACGGGCCTGGGTCGGAGTGGTGATTGCGCTGCTGGTACTGGGCCTTGGTTGTTTCGTGGTTCCGCTGCCGGCCTGGCAGGCAGTTGCGCGTCCGCTGCCCTTGGCCATGCTGCTGATCGCAGGATTGGCACTGCGGGACCTGCGCCGTCAAGGTCCCGAGCAAGGGTCTGCGGAGATCGCGGTGGCCCGCCTGGCGATGGCGGTGTTCGCCGGGGTACTCCTGTTGAAGATGATCCTCAACACACGGGTCGGGCACTACGGATTTGCCCTGGCGATGCCTGCGACCTTGGTCGTATCGACCGCCATGATGGCATGGTTGCCGGCCTGGGTCGTGCGACGCGGCGGTAGCGGAGTCCGCGCCGCCGGGGTCTGTGGCGGCGTGCTGGCGGCCTTCGCCGTGGTGACGATCTACAAGTCGACCGAACTCCTGGCTGACAAGACGGTGGCGGTCGGCACCGGACCCGATCAGATCTTCGCGAAAGAGGATTGGCGCGGTGACGTTGTCAACGCGGCGCTCGTCGCCATCGAGAAATTGCCCGGCGACACCATGGCGGTGTTCCCCGAGGGTTCGCTCCTGAACTACCTGACCCGGCGCCGGAATCCGACGCCGTTCTATAACTACATGCCGACCGGCTTTTCGATTTTTGGCGAAGCTCCGATCCTGCAGTCGCTGCAGAAGACCCCACCCGACGTGGTCGTGTTGGTCGACAAGGACACCTCTGAATTCGGATTCCAGTATTTCGGGACGCACTACGCCCAGCAGACCGCGGCGTGGTTGGGGCAGAACTACATCATCGCCCAGCAGTTGGGGGCCGAACCGCTGACCGGCCAGGGCTTCGGCATCCTGGTGCTGCGGCGCAGACGCTAGGATCCAATCCGGAGAATCGCGTCGCCGTCTGCGAGGGATGCAGTACCATGCACGGGACCAGATGAAGCCCACCACGACACCCAGGACCGCCAGCCCGTATCTGGCCTGCCTCCTCGGCCTATGCCTGGTGGGGCCGGGTCTGCCCGGTGAGTGCCGGGCGCAGACCGGCGGGTCGGATGGGGACATCTTCCTCGAGGATTGCGAGACCGCCGAACAGCACTACCTCAAGGGCCGGTTCAGCAAGGCTCGCAGCCTGTTCGAAGAGGTCGTCGACGCCTTCGAAGAAGAGGTGGCGGAGGATCGGCCGGGACCAGAAGCGATGCGTCGGGCCCGGCGCGGACTGCTGCTCCTGGAACTGGATGCCGGCGACTACCGCCGCGTGTTGAAGATGTTCGCAGGCCTGCCGACGGCCGAGCGCGGCCGGGCCGGCAGCGCCTTGCTGGCAGTGCGTGCGCAAGTCCGCACCGGCGAGTACGAGTCCGCAATCGCGACGCTGCGCGGCCTGGTGGGTGCCGACAAGGGCGGGGCAGAGGTGCAGTACAGGCTCGGCCGAAGCCTGGAACTCAAGGGTCAGATCGATGCGGCTCGGCAGGTCTACACCGCGCTGATCGCCGACGCAGCGCCGGTCGATCCGCTCGACAAGTACTACGTCGCCCGTAGCCACATGGCACTCGGTGGGCGGAAGCACTTCGAGTCCGCCAGTTATCTGCTGCGCGATGCGATCCGGGCGGCGCCCGAGCGGCCCGAAGCCCGCACCGCCTTCGGGGAACTGGCCTTCGCTGCCTACCGGGAGTCGAAGGGGCGACCGCACGCCGAAAAGTACATCAAGCCGGTGCTGGAGCAGAACGGGGAGGTCGAGTCCGCCCTGCTGGTGCTGTACCGGGCCCGCAGCTTCAACATGTTCCTCGATGGCGGCAAGACAGCGGAGTTGCTGGATCGTGCCCTGGTTCGCAATCCGAACAGCGTGCCGGCGATGAACCTGCGCGCCAGTCGCTTGATCGATGATCGCTTGTTCGAGAGCGGTGCCGCCCAGTTGGACAAGGCCCTGGCGGTCAACCCCAGGGACCGGACGGCGCTGGCGCATCGTGCGGCGGTGGCCCACCTGCTGCATGACGAAGCCAGCGAGAAGGAATACCGCCAACGGGCCAAGGCCGGCCATCCGGGCTATGCCGATCTCGAGCGCGTCTACGGCGATCACCTGGTGGCGTTGTACCGGTTCCAAGACTCGCTCAGCTACTACCGGGCTGCGCTCGCCATCGACGCCGACAACGTGCCGGCCATGCATGGCCTCGCCAAGGCCCTGGTCTACACCGGCAAAGGCGGCGAGGCGGTCGAGTGGCTGAGCAAGGCCAAGAGCCTCGAACCGGGGCATACCGATGCGTGGCGCGCCAACATCCTGATTTCAGAGCGCTTGTTGGCGAAGGAATACGACGCCTTCGATCGTGGGCACTTCCGCTTCGTGGTGCACAAGGCGGATCGGGCGGTGCTCGAAGACTACCTCTCGAAGTGGTTCGAGGACGCCTATGAATACCTCGGCAACAAGTACGGCTACAAACCGCAGAACAAGGTGCGGGTCGAGGTCCTGCACGAGTGGGTGGATTTCAGCGTCCGGACCATCGGGTTCCGCGGGTTCAGTGCGCTGGGTGCCTGTTTCGGTGAGTTCGTCACCATGGTCTCGCCGTCCGATGACCTGCTGCGTAAGAACGATTTCATGTGGTCGGCGACCGCCTGGCATGAGTACGCGCACGTGCTCACCCTGGCGCTCAGCAAGCACCGGGTGCCGCGCTGGTTGACCGAGGGCTTGTCGGTCTACGAGGAGTCGGCCAAGAACCGGAGCTGGGAGCGTGGCATGCAGCGTGAGTTGCTCGATGCCTACCACAACGAGGATATTCCGCCCTTGCGCCTGCTGAACCGGCTGTTTCGTGGGGGCCGGATCCTGTTCGGCTACTACCAGGGTGGCCTGACGGTCGAATACCTCGCCGAGCAGCACGGCTTCAAGCACGTGGTGTCGATGCTGAAGGCCTACGGTGACGATCAGGGCACCGAGCAGATCTTCCGCAAGACCTTCGGATACAGCACCCGGGAGTTCGATAAGCGGTTCCGCAAGTGGATCTTGGCGAAGAAGTTGCGGGGTCTTAAATTACTGCCGCGCTTGGACGACAAGGGGTTTGTCCGGATGCGCGGCCGGGTACAGGATCGTCCGGGCGACCTCGACGCCAAGGTCAGGCTCGGGTTCGGGCACATCGACCGGCAGCAGGTAGTCGAAGCGGGAATCCAGGCCGGGGCAGTCCTGCGCAGCAAGCCGGACCATCCGCTGGCCAACGTCTTGCACGCCGAGATCCTGCGTCTGCGCAAGAAACCCGAGCTGGCGATGGCGGCCTTCCGCAAGGCTTTCCAACTCGGCGCCGAGAGTTTTGAGGCCCGCATGCATTTCGGCCAGTTGCTGGAGGCCGGCGAGGACCTGGACGCGGCGCTGCGGCAGTACCAGGCCGCCAAGGCCTGTTGGCCCCAGTGTACCGACCAGGCCAGTTCTCCGATGCTGAAGATCTCCAATGTGCTGACCAGGCAGGGCAAGCGGACCGAGGCGATGATGGAGGTGAAGGCATTCTGCGAGCGCACGGCGCGGGCCTTCGACCCGCGGGTGCAGTTGGCGAACTACGAGCGTGAGCTGGGCAACCACAAGGCGGCAGCGGCGTATCTCGAGCAGGCGATCCAGATCGATCCGTTCATGCGCTCCTTGCACGAACAACTAGGCGACGCCTATCTCAAGCTGGGTCGACCCGCTGAGGCTCGTCGGGAGTACGAGGTCGGCCTGGCGGTGCCGACCGACATGGATCGGGCGCATCTGGCCAAGCCGCCGGCAGAGCGGCCCGCCTTGGACAGCGAGGATGAGGGACTGGCGCGAGGTGCGCTGTGCGTGAAGATCGCCAGGGTCAGCTTCGGGCTCGGCGACAAGAAGGCGGCGGCCCAGTATCTCGGACGGGCGGAGGCCGAGGCGCCAGACTCGCCGGTGTCCGACGAGGTGCACGAGTTGCGGGCCAAGTGGAAGCTGTAGGGCGACGGATTCCTGGATTCGGAGGATCCCCTCTGGCGTTCCGCAGCACGGAAATCACGAACAGATGTTTGGTTTTTGTTGGGTAATCGATTAGACTGCCTCGCAGGGCGGCAAAACGGTCCGGCCAAACCACCAAAACACAGTCTCGCACCACTGCGTGCGGTCCCCATGGGAGGGGTTATGAAGCCTAAGAAGCCTAAGAAGAGTAGTAAAAAGGTTTTACCTGAAGGCGGTAGCGAAGCCTTGGCGGACGCATTGGCGTCCATCGAGCGCAATTACGGCACCGGCTCGATCATGCGGATGGGGCAGAAGACCCAAACCGACATCACGGGCATCAGCACCGGTTCGATCGGACTCGATATCGCGATCGGTGCCGGTGGCATCCCGCACGGCAGGATCATCGAGGTCTACGGCCCGGAGTCCTCAGGCAAGACTACCCTGACCCTGCACATGGTGGCAGCCGCCCAGGCCGCCGGCGGGGTGGCGGCGTTCATCGACGCCGAACATGCCCTCGATCCAAGCTATGCCAAGAAACTCGGGGTCGATCTCGATTCCCTGCTGATCTCTCAGCCCGACAACGGGGAGCAGGCCCTCGACATCACCGAAACCCTGGTCCGTTCCGGTGCGCTAGACGTCATCGTCATCGACTCGGTGGCCGCGCTGGTTCCCAGGGCCGAGATCGAGGGTGAGATGGGAGATAGCTTCGTGGGCTTGCACGCCCGCCTGATGAGCCAGGCCCTGCGCAAATTGACGGGTCTGATGGCGAAGACCAACACCTGCGTGGTCTTCATCAACCAGATCCGGGAGAAGATCGGGGTGATGTTCGGCAGCCCTGAGACCACCACCGGCGGTCGGGCCCTGAAGTTCTATTCCTCGGTCCGCCTGGACATCCGGCGGATCGGGCGCATCAAGGACGGCGATGAGGTCACCGGCAACCGCACCAAGGTCACAACCGTCAAGAACAAGATCTCACCGCCGTTCCGGACGGTGGAGTTCGACATCGTGTTTGGCAAGGGCATCAACCAGATCGGCGAATTGCTCGATATGGGGGTCGAAAAGGAGATCCTGCGGCGCAGCGGCACCTGGATCAGCTACGGCGATGTGCGCCTCGGCCAGGGCCGGGAGCGTTCCCGTGAGTTCCTCGAGCAGAACCCGACCGTCTGCCAGGAGCTGAAGACCGAGGTCCTGCGGGCCTACGGTGCCATCCCGGTGGAAGCTGGGTCGGATGTCGAGAAGGTCACGGATTCTGCGGAGGGGGTCGAGCCTGGCAAGTCGGCGAAGACGCAGGACGCTGCCGATGCTGCCAATGCGGCCCTCGAGCGCGTCAAATCGAGCAAGAAGACCAGCAGTAAATAGCTGCGGCGTCCAGGCAGGGAATCCACCGCCCGGCGGTGGATTCCAACGAGCCAGCGGAGGAAGCGCGACTAGACTTGCGCAATCCGCGCCGCAACCCTTAGCTGGCCTCCATGGAACCCCTGACCGCCGCCGAAATCCGAGAGCGCTTTCTGGCCTTCTTCGAGTCGAAGGGTCACCAG
>JAYZDB010000015.1:0-8313 GCA_036338025.1 Planctomycetota bacterium | reverse complement strand
CGAACTCCTTCGTCGGAATCCTCGGAAGCGACGCGATGCAGCGCCTGCACCGCAGCTTGCGCCCGGTCGCCAAGCTTGCCCAGGGTACGGACGGACCACAGCCGACTGGCTGCCTTCTCGGCGCGCAGGGCTTTGATCAAGCCCGGCAAGGCCGGGAGCGCAATGGCGGCGAGGGCCCTTGAGGAGTTATTAGCGACGACCTTGCCCGAGTCGAACATCTCGATCAGCGGCGCGACACAATTCTCTGCGCGCTCGCCCAGCAATCCAAAGAGCCGGATGCACTGCCGCACAGTTTCGGGATCCTCGCTTCGGATGTAGGGCAGATAGGTCGCGATGACCGAGTCCGCCACCCCCGACATCGACCCGAACACATGCAAGGCGCGGCATGCAGCGATTCGTAACCGAGCGCCCTTGTCCGTCTTCGTCGCGACCTCGCGCAGGGCCGGGATCGCGTGCTCAGCACGTGGTACCCCGATCACTGCCAGGGTCCGACAACAAGCGCTCGCCAGGCGCTGGTCCTGATCAGCAAGGAACTCGATCAAGAGTGGTACGAACGGCACTGGATCCAGACGCGGCTGGGGAATCTCCGGATAGGGTGCCGGTGCGGCGCCGAGATCCAGAAAGAGGCGCGGCTTGTCAACGATGCGCCGGATCACCGCACGGTTCAGTTCGGGATCGCCGAGTTGCATGGCGGTGACCAGGGCAGGCAGCACCGCCGGCCCGTAGGCCAGCAGCTTCGGCGTCGCCTCACGCCGCGCCGCCGCGTCACTGCTGCGGCTCCGCTTGAGCAAACCAAGCGAGCGTTCGATCTCGATGACAGCCTCGGCGGAGGCCTTGCCGAGCTTGCCGGACCGACGGGCCAGCTTCTTGAGCGTGAGTACGGCGCGGCTGGAGCCCGGGCCAAAACGGATCAGGCCTGCGCACAAGAACTCGAGGTTCTTGACACGTTGACGATCGATCGCCTTGGTGAGGGTCGGCACCGCCTCGCGGCTGCCATGGATCATCAGCGCCCACACCGCCGACTTCGCAGCCTCGGCATCGAAGTCCAGGGCCACCTTCTTCAAGGCCTTCAGTGCCCGCGCTGGAGTCTTCATCCTGCCGAGGATCTGCGCCGCCAAGGCACGGTCCCGGGCAGCCTTCTCAGAACGAACCTTGAACTCCCGCTTGGCTTTCTCGGCCGCCCGCATCGCCGCTTTGCTCTTCAACCCACCAATCTCGGGGACGAAGCGCGGATAGAACTCGAGCACCTTGATCAGTTCGGGAACGGCCGCCTCCGCTTCGAGACCCCGCGCGAACACCTGACGTAGCGCGTGGGACCGCCACCGCTTGTTGGCCTTCAAATCGTCGCGCAGCAAGTCGACGGTATCCACGCCGAGCTTGTCGAGAGCAGCGAAGGCAGCGCTGCGGTAATCTCCGGCGTGGGTAAGGCGAGTCAAAGCGGACTTCGCCTCCATGGCTTGGGCCCCCATGCTCCCCAAGGCCACGATCGCGAGCTTGCAGGTGGACTTCTGGTTGAGGCACTGGAGCAGGGGCTTGATGGCCCGCTTGGGGATCACACCGATGGCCATGAGAGTTCGGAGAGCATCGGGCGCAATTTCCTTGCGGCGTGTCGCTCGCACGACAGCGGTGGTCGCAACGGCGGCCTGGGGCCCGACCTTTTTCAACACCAGCAGGGCTTCCCTGGCCTTGCGCTCCCGGCTACTCGAGACCTGCTTGACCCAGTAGTCGAGCGAGTGGCCCTGCAGAGGATCTTCGCCGCCGCCAGGCTTGCCTGCCTGACCGGGGCCCTGGCCGGTGAGGGCCGGAGCGAGAAGGAGGGCTGCGATCAGCTTCGATGCAGTGTGCATTGCAGATTCCGAGAGGGCGACCAGATGCTACCAGGACTGGCAACCCAGGCAGGATCTCGGCAGGGAATTGCCGGATCAGTTGCTGCCTTCGCCACAGAGAAATCCGAGTACTCCGATTCACAGGTCTCCCCACACCACGTCACTCCGTAGCATGGTGACATGACCGCTCTCGTTCCACACGCGATCACCCTGGGCTGGCTCCTCAGCCTGCACTCAATCGCGCTGGCGCAGATTCCGCACCACCAGGACAAGGTGCCGAACAAGCCCTATGAGCCAGCCGTCGCCCTGACCAAGATGACGGTCCCGGAAGGTTTCACGGTCGAATTGGTCGCGGCCGAACCGGATATCGTCAACCCGATCGGGATGGCCTTCGACGCCCAGGGACGCATCTGGATCACCGAGAGCCTGGAGTATCCACGCCGCTCAGCCGGCAAAGGGCGCGATCGCATCAAGGTCCTGCAAGACACCGACCACGACGGCAAGGTCGACAAGGTGACAGTGTTCGCCGATGGGCTCAACATCCCGTCTGGGATCGCCGTCGGTCACGGCGGTGTGTGGGTCGCCAACGCCCCGGACCTTCTGTTCATGCGCGACACCGATGGCGACCTGAAGGCCGACCAGACCGAGGTCATCGCGACCGGATTCGGCCGGCAAGACGTGCACGAAGTGCCAAACTCCCTGACCTGGGGGCCCGACGGCTACCTCTACGGTCTCAACGGCGTGTTCAACCACTGCCACGTCACCCAGGACCTGAATCGTGACGGCCAGCCCGATGGCGGCAAGACCTGGCATTTCACCTGCGCGATGTTCCGCATCGATCCCCGCAGCAGGCGATTCGAGATCTTCTGCGAAGGGACGAGCAACCCCTGGGGCATCGCGTTTGACGAAAACGGTAGCGCCTTCATCAGTGCCTGCGTCATCGACCATCTCTGGCACCTGATCGAGACCGGCTACTACCGCCGGCAGGGCGGTGCCTACCCACCGCACACCTGGAAGCTGGAGTCCATCGTCTCCCACAAGCACCAGAAAGCCGCCTACTGCGGCATCACCTGGTTCGACTCGGACGCCTATCCAGAGGAATACCGGGGACACCTCTACATGGGGAACATCCACGGCAACTGCATCAACAGCGACAGTGTTGCGCGTGCAGACAGCTCTTATCGGGGATCTCCTCGGCCCGACTTCCTGTCGGTCGAGGATGCCTGGTTCATGCCGGTGGTCCAGAAGACCGGACCCGATGGCTGCCTCTACGTACTGGACTGGTACGACCGCTATCACTGCTACCAGGATGCCAACCGCGATCCAAAGGGCATCGATCGCCTGAAGGGTCGACTCTACCGCATCGTCCACAGCTCGACACCGCGCTATCGAGGCATCGAACTGCAGTCCCTTAGTAGCGCAGAACTCCTCCGGCGACTTGCGGACCCGAACGTGCTGATTCGCCGACTGAGCCAACGATTGCTCACCGAGCGGCTCGAACCAACCCTCCGCCCGCAACTCGAGCGGATGGCAATGGACACCAAGGTGTCTCGCAAGGGTCGACTGCATGCGCTCTGGACCATGATCGCCATGGGCTCCCTCGACCAGGAATTCCATCTGAAACTCACGCGGCACCCGGACTCGACCTTCAGGGCCTGGGCAGTACGCGCCGCCGGCAACTTCGGCACCATCACCGACCGACTCAAGAGCAGGATCAGGTCCTTGGCACGCGACGTCGCCGCCGACGTCAGGCTGCAGGTTGCGATCGCGGCTCGCAAGATCGAGGGCCTCGACGCGATGCCGCTGCTCATCGAAGTTCTGGCCCACAGTGGCGAGGACCGGGTGCTGCACAAGATTGCCTGGCAGAACCTCCATCCGCTGTTGTCCGACGGCGCGGTGCACTTCCTCGAGCTCGTGAACAAGCTCGAGTCCAAGCAGCAGGCCTGGCTCGGCGAGATCCTCCCGCGTGCCGCCGAACACATCCTCAGCGAGGGCAAGGCGCCACCCGAAATCACCGCTCAGATCATGACCCTCACCGCGCGGGACAACCCGGGCATCGCGCGCCGTTGTATGCAGAGCTTGACCGACCAGGTGCAGGCCGGACAGCTGGCAACTGCCGCCGAAACCTCGCTGAAGGCCCTCCTCGGCAGCACCCTCGACAAGGTCCTGAATGGCGACGCGTCCAATCCGATGTTCACGGATGCCGCCTTGTTGGCCGCCAGCTGGAAGCAACCGAAAGCCCTCAGCGTCGTGCGTCGGCTGGTCGAAGACGGCAACGCCTCCAATGAACATCGAATCCGCGGCATGAGTTCCCTGGTCAAGGGCGGCGACCCCCAGGTCGTGAAGATCCTCGCCGACATACTGTCAACTTCGAAGACCAACTACGCCCTGTCAGCCGGGATGCTGGGGGCGGTCGGCCAGGTGCAAGACCCGGCCTTGGCAGGTGTCTTGGTCGATGCCTACCAGCACATGAACCCATCGCTACGTCCGGTGGCTGTGCAACTCCTCACCCAACGCGCACCGTGGCGTGACCGACTGCTACGCGCGATCGAGACCAAGGCGATCCCCACCACAGCCCTCGCTGGCAACCAGGTACAAGTCCTCAGCACTTCTACCGATCCGGGCATCGCGAAACGCATCCGGGCAATCTGGGGGATCGTCCGAAAAGGTCGCAACCCGAACCGCGAACGGGTGATCGCACAAGTCGCCAAGACGATTCAGACCACCCCCGGCGATCCGTTTGCCGGTCGCGCAGTATTCGAGAAGACCTGCGCACAATGTCACCAGATCTACGGCAAAGGAACTGCTATTGGCCCCGACTTGACCGGCAACGGCCGTGGTTCGTTCCAGCAGTTGCTGACCAGTGTGTTGGATCCAAACCTCGTGGTCGGCGACGCCTACCAACTGCGAGTCGTCGAGACCCACGACGACCGGCTGCTGTCCGGCATGTTGATGGAATCCAACAAGTTGCGCGTCGTCGTGCGCGAACTCGGTGGCAAAGCTCACAACATCCCGCGCAAACTCGTCAAGGAAGTCCACGTGCAACCGGTGTCCGTGATGCCCGAGGGTCTCGAGTCAACGCTCAGCCAGCAGGACATCGCCAACCTGTTCGCATTCCTGCTCCTCGACAAGCCCCCGGAAGACCAGACCACCCAACGACTTCCCGGTTGTGTGGACGCAAGTCCGCGGGACACCACCGACTCCAAGGACTTCGACGATATCCTGGCGGTGGTCGCGCCCGGCTTCCACATCAGTGCCTCCGGCGTCAAGGGCGTCGGACTCCTTGCGGAGCACCTGGGACGACACCACGTCGTGCGCACCCACCCCGTCAAACGCAAAAAACCGTGCGTGCTCGAAGCCAAGGTGAGCCTGCCAGCAGACAGATCCAGTCGCCTGGAAATCGCCGCCTCCCATCACGGACCGATCGGCGGCAAGAAGAACTGGGAGATTCGCGTACTCGTCAATAACGAGGTGCTTGCCAAGAGTGTTGTGGGCAGCGACACCACCAAGAAGGGCTGGCTCGATCTTGCAGTAGACCTGTCCGCATTTGCAGGCAAGACCGTCAACATCCGGATCGAAAACCGGGCCACCGGGTGGTCATCGGAATTTGGCTACTGGCAGAAGGTCCGGATCACAAGCAAGTGATGGACGCGGCACCGGGCCTGAGGCGGGCTAGTGCTTGCGACTGCTGAGTGATGCCAGAAGCGCTGCGCAGGCCGCGTCTGCAACCCTGCGACGCGAGGCCAGAAGAACGTCACGGGCCTGGTCCGCGAGCTTGTCGGTGCGGCTCGTCAACTTCAAAAACTCCGAGCGCTTGCCATCTACCAGAGTCTGGAATGCGGGAAATGGATCGTACTTTTGGTCCCACAAGGTCTTCGGTAAAGGCTTCGTGCATTCAGTGATGTCAGAAACGACCGCCGCGATGTCCTGCTTCGCCGCAAGAAGCAACATCCCCAACTGCTGGCGCGTCGAGTACTGACTTCGAGACGCGTCGTCATAGCGCTTGAGCGAAGGCGGCAATGGCGTGGCGGGCGACAACACCAACGACAAAGCAACCGCCTCCCTGAAGGCCCGATATTGACGGTAAGCAAGGAAAGACTGATGCAAGGCGTCATGGGCCTGGTCCAAGTCGCTCCGCATGGAACGGTAATCGGCATGCCCCTTCGGCACGCAGCGCACGACAAAATCATCCAGCATCGCATTGTAAAAGAACAAGGACTGATCGGTGCCAGCGGTGCGATCAAGGGCATGATAGAAAGACTCTGGACCGTTGCGCCAGGTCTCGAGCAAGCGCACAAACTCAGCACTTCCGGAGATCCGATCCATCCGGTGCAGGAGCGCAGCAACTGCACGGTCAAGATCCGGCAGGTTGCCGTGCACCATCGCCGTCAGGCTTGCATGCCGCGCTATCGCCTGTCGTCGTGAGGCTGGCGGTCGCTTGCCAATGGGGTCGACTTCGAAGGTCTTCCCGTAACCGAAAGCGTATTCCTGTTCGACGGGAAACGGGACGTGCTGGCGCCATCCGGCCGTCGGCTCTGACTTATCCCTCTTTTGTCGAGTCTTGAGTTTCGACTTACTGGCGAGCTTGTTGCCCTCCGCGATACACGCTCGCACAGACTTCAGGTAATCGTCCTCGACCGCATCTACCGCACTCCGCACTGCCTTGAGAATCGTCTTTTGGGAGCGCGGCGGGATCTTCTTGAACGAGTCCAGGGCCTTCTCCAGCCGTTCGGCACTGACTCGTTCCGCCTCAACTGGCGGCTGTCCGCTGGCCGCGCCAACGCACACCGCGACCACAAGGCTTATATATGTCAATGCGTGATTCATGTCAGACCGTCAGCGGCGCTGCACGTGCTCCCCGCCGCTATCTTCCGCCAGACGTCTCATGATTGGGGAATCCGCGCCGATCGCAATGGTGTGGATCAGAATCTGCCGCTTGACGTTCCACAACTCGATCTCGTCTGCCAGTTCCTGTTGGTCGGTGATGTCTCCTTCGGTCGGCGTGCCGTCCGAAAGAAGGTAGATCGTATCGATGGACTCATCTTCGAACGCCATCAGCAAAGCCTCGAAGAAATTGGTCCCGCCGGCGGCACGCATTCCCTTCACGTACTGTCGGGCACTAGCGCGATTATCGACGGTCGCGGGGCACAACTCTCGCTTCCAGCGGCGGCCGTCGGACCCAAAGGTGATCAAATTGAAGTGAAAGCCCTCGCCACATTTCTCGATCACCTGACTCAGGGCCTTCTTTGCGAGATCCAGCCGGGTGATCCCCAACGTGCCAACCTTGGCCGACATGCTGCCCGAGGTATCCACCAAAAATCCGACCCGGTTGCTATTCAGCGACATGCTGTAGTAGGTCATGGCCGCGGGCGCGCTGCGCCCGACCCCGGCCTTCTTGCCGAGCTTCGCCAATTTAAAGTCATCGCCTTCTTTGGCCCACCAACCACGCCAGGCCTTGCTGTCCCGATACGTCAGATCCGTCAATGCCCTGAGAGTGCCGAGAACCTCGGCGTGAAGTCGCCCGTCTTCTTTGTCCAGGCGGGCTATCAACGGAACCACGGAATCCTTGTCACGAACCTGCAGACAGAAGAAGTAGGCAGCCGACCGAACCTGCCAGGCTTCGTGGTGGAACAAACCTCGAACCGCGCTGAGGGCAGGCCGCAACTTCATCTTGGTGACCAGATCGAGTGCCACCAGCCGACTTGCTCCCGTCGCGTTTTTCAATATCTTCAGGAGACGAGCACCCCAGGCCGCCGATGATCCCTTGAACTTGTGCAGGCCGAACATCGCCTGCACCCGAATGTCCTCGTTCATCGACTCGAGATTGGCCTCGAGTTTCGGTATGACCCGCCTGTTGCGTTGTTGAACCAGGGCGCGCATCGCGGTGACAACCACGATCGGTGACTTGTCACGCAGCGCCTTGATCAGACCATCGACAGCGAGGTCCTTGGATTTGGCCTTGATAGATCCTACTCGTGTCAGCAAGTACGTCGCGATCAGGCGATGCTCAGGGTCTGGCAGCGCCAAGGCCGGTCCAGCCACCAGGGGCAAGACCTCTTTTTGATGCCCAGCCAGGAGACTCCGCCAGTGACTGTCCACCACCCTGCTGCGCTTGCGGCCAAGTTTCAAGAATGCCGGTAGCGTCGAACGACCAAGAACGGTTCCAAGCGAGAAAAACACCAGGGCGGAGGCACTCGCATTCTTGTGGACCTCCTCGTCCGCCGCCATCAAAGGCGCCCTCGATGCCACCACCCTGTGGTTCACCCTGGCCAACTGATGGAGGGCCTGTGCACGCATGCTCACAGATTGAGAGTCCAGGACACTCAGGCGAAGCGCGGTGAGCTGCGGAATGACTTCATGGCTCGACAGAATCCCGAAGAGCGTTGCCTGCAACGGCGGTTTGGCGACCCCGAACTGCTCGATCAGCGCCAAGGTGACCCGGCGGCTCTTGCCCTTGGCACCCAGCACGGACACTGCGATGTCCCGG
>JAYZDB010000014.1:0-10462 GCA_036338025.1 Planctomycetota bacterium | reverse complement strand
CGATTGCCGTCCATGCCGGCTTTCAGGGCTTGTTCCCGGCCCGGGTGGAAGTGCCCTCGTTGCAGGCCTACCGCACCAAGGAGGAACGGCTGGGCAGTCCCGCGCTCGGCTTCAAGGACTACGACGTGGTTGATTTTACGGCTCCTGCGACCGGTCGCTTTGACCCGATCCAAATCGACCTTCCGAGTCCCGGGAGTTTCACGGTGCAGGTCGAGTTGGACCCGGCGGCGAAGGACCCCAAACTGCAGAAGTTGGTGCCGATGTCCGGGCTGGTAGGGGGCAAGCGGGCGGCTGCTGCGATCGTGTTGCGAGGCAGCGCCGGCCAGAGCAGCACGTCACCGTTTCAAGCCACGGCGGTGATGCGCCCGAGCTACCTCGAACGCCACATAGCACCGGGTCGGGACAGTTACAGCGGTAGCTATGAGAAGGCTACCGACACGGTCCGGATGTACGGCATGCTCGGTCAGCCGAGCCCGCGCGGCGAACTCTACGTCAGTCTGCTATTTGACAACCCGACCTTGTCGCTGTTCGGAAGTTCCGCCGGCGGGCATCCGACCCACTCCGCAGAGACAACCATGGGTCCAGGGGCCTTCGATACGGACGCCGCGACCGGCAAGAAGTTCACCAGCGTCGGTTTCTTTGCCCAGGCCGAGCAGTTCCATGATTCACCCGCGGTCTACCAGATGATCCCCTTGATTGTGTGCCTGGGCGAGGGCGGGCCCGTCGTTGGTCAGTCGCTCGGCAGCGCCGTTCTCCGGATCGATCCGGCGACCAGCCGCCTGGGTCTGCTGTTCCATCTCGGGTTTTGGGGTGGCCTCAGCACCTACAAGGCCGGCGGCTTGGTGGGCTTCGTTCAAGACAAGCGCGGCAGCTGGGCGTCGACGCCGATCAACATCCCGCCGGACCCCGGGATGAAAGGCAGTGTGGCATGGATGCAGGGGATTGTCGTTGGCGTTGGCGGCACCCTGATCGAGAGTTCCAACGTCGTTCGATTGACCCTCAATTAGTTAGTTCGCAAGCCCGTGAAGACGAAATCCCTATTCCTGTCTGCTGTGGTGTTGGCGACGGCCGTGGTTGTGGCGGTGGCCGGCTTCGACTGGTCGGGCTACCCGGGTGAGACCAGTGCAGTCCTATCGGTTGAGAAACCAGCGACAGCACCGTCGGACTCCCTGGCAGCGGCCAGGCCGCGCACCCTTGGCCGGCAAACGCCGTCCGGGGCGGTGGAGAACGGGGATCCCGACCACATCGGAGCCTGCCCCAAGACCCACTCCCCGGTCGTGCGTCGTGGGCTTGATTCCAGCGGTCAACCGACCTGGTGGCATGCAGATGGCTCCATGACGGTTCGCGTCCGCCAGGGTTACACAGCGCTAGACGGCCAGCGGCGCATGATCGCTCGGATCGTGGTGGTGCGGCCCGCCGAGACCCGCCCGGATCCGGACAAGTGAGACGCCGGCGGCCTCGCGATTACGTCGCCGAGGATGCCGTGTTGCCGTGGTCGGTGTTTGGTGTCGTAGTGGCTTTGCCTCGTAGCGTCAGGACGATGCCCTTGATGGCGACGAACGGTAGGTAGAAGCAGACCACCACCACTACGGACCCGCTGATGATCAGTGTTTCGATCAGCAGGAATATGAGGTAGCAGAGGAGTTTGGTGACCATCTTCACGGGAGGAGTATATTCCCTCTGGCCTGCGAAGCTGTCTCTGTTGTGCTGAGGGAAATCATGCGTGAAGCCGTCCGCGAGACCACCGTTGCGAAGCGAGCCCTGGTCCTGTTGGCGCCCGGTGCCGAGGAGATGGAGCTTGTCATCGTCGTCGACATCCTAAGACGCGGTGGCATCGAGGTTGTGCTGGCCTGAGTCGATGGTTTGGAGCCGGTGGTTTGCAGTCGCGACGTGATGCTGGTGCCGGGCCGCCAGGGTCTCAGCGGCGCGCCTGGGTGAAGTCCAGCTCGACTTGTTGGGCCTGGTCAGATTCGACGAATCGGCTGGTCGGGTCGGCTCCCGGGTACACGATGATCAGCCAGGCTGCCTGCCCGGCGAGGCTAGGAAACGTCACCGTGATCCGATCGACGTTTCCGTCGCCGTCGTCATCGTGCCCGAGGAATGGCAGAGCGACGCGTCCGCGAGAATAGAATGCGGCGCCGGCAGGCTGAAAATCCGGGATGAACTGGCGGATTTCGGCGCAACTTGCTGTCGCGGTCAAGAGACCACCGGTCGACGGCGCGGGGAAGGCGACCGGAACTCGCAAGAAGGTCGAGCGGTTGGCGATGCAGGCGGCGGCGGTGCAAGCCAACAGACTGTGTGCTGAGATCAGGGCCAGGGTTCGAGCCCATCGGGCAGGGCGGCCCGGCGGTGGAATCGGGTTCCGGTTCGACATTCTCGCTGGGCGACGGTCAAGTCAGCAGCGTCGCCCCCTAGGTTGAGCCTCGGGGGCGACTTACATCTGGAGGTGCCTACCGGAATCGAACCGATCTACGAAGATTTGCAATCTACTGCCTAACCACTCGGCCAAGGCACCACTTCGGCTGCGCAAAGTATGGAGGGCTCCACCGGGGATCAAGGGTCGTGGATTAGTTCTTTCCATCGGACCGCCGGACCTTCTACGATCCGTGGTCTTTCGCACCGGAAATAGTATGTCGACAGCGCCGGAAGGTGAGATGTCCAAGAAGACCATCCATTTTGAGATTACCCAGGGTCTGGTCAAGGAGCCGCTGCTCTATCTGCTAGCCCGCAAGTTCGATGTAGTGACGAATATTCGTGCTGCGTCGGTCACCGACGAGGGCGGGTTTGTGGTGTTGGAGGTCGAAGGTGACAACGAAGTGATCCAACGGGCGATGGATTATCTGTCTGGCGAGGGCATCAAGGTCACCTTGCAGGACGACTAGCGCACTGCACACTGTCGGCATTCGCCGGAACCAGCAAGGGAGAATCCGCGATGTCGAAACTTCATCTTATCTGGTGTCTGGTTCCAACTCTGTGGACGTCGCCGGTCGGAACACCCGCTGGTTTGTCGCCGAACGATCAGGTGGCCCGCGGCACCCGCTGCGCAGTGGTTTCGGCAGATTCCCATGCAACTACCGTCGGCTTGCAGGTTCTGCGATCCGGTGGCAACGCCGTCGACGCGGCGGTGGCGGTGGCTCTGACCCTGTCCGTGACCCATCCGCAGGCTGGCAACCTCGGCGGTGGCGGCTTCATGGTGATTCGTTTGTCCGATGGACGGACGACCAGCCTGGACTTCCGTGAGCTCGCACCGGCTCGGGCGACCAGGGACATGTACCTGCGCGAAGACGGTTCGGTACATCCCGATAAGAGCCTATGGGGAGCGCTCGCCGGCGGTGTGCCCGGCAGTCCCGCCGGACTGTTGGCTGTGCATCAAAAGTTCGGCAAGCAGTCTTTTGCGTCGCTGGTGGCACCGGCGATCCGTCTCGCACGCGAGGGCTTCGAGGTCGATCAGTTTCTGGCCGCCGCGTTGGCCGCCAAACACCCGATCCTATCGCGTTTTCCCGCCACCAAGGCAGTGTTCTACCGTGGTGATCGTCCACTGAAGCAGGGCGAACGCCTGGTTCAGCGGGACCTCGCTGACACCTTGGAGCGCCTGGCCAAGGGCGGTTTCGACGGCTTCTATCGCGGCGTCACCGCTGAGCATTTCGTCACGCACCTGCGGGCGCAGGGTGGCATCATCCAGAAGTCGGACCTGGCCGCTTACCAACCCGTTTGGCGCACACCGGTGCAGGGTAGCTACCGTGGTCACACGGTGCTCTCGATGCCGCCGGTGTCTTCGGGCGGGATTGCCCTCATCGAGATGCTGAACATCCTCGAGGGTTTTGATCTACGGGCCAGTGGATTCGGCAGCAGCAAGACCGTGCACCTGATGGCCGAGTCGATGAAGCGTGCCTACGCCGACCGTGCGCGCTGGTTGGGTGACCCTGGCTTTTACAAGGTGCCGCAGTCGGGCCTGGTGGCCAAGGCCTACGCGGCCAGGTATCGCAAGTCGATCCGGTTGGACAAGGTTACGAAGGTTACGCACGGGGTGCCGAAGGGAGCCAAGGAGTCGGATGACACCACACACTTCTCCGTTGTCGATGCCGCTGGCAACGCCGTGTCGTGCACCACCACCATCAACTCGATATTTGGAAGTGGGATGGTGGCGGGTAGAACCGGTTTCCTGCTCAACAACGAGATGGACGACTTCAGTGCCAAGCCGGGGACTCCGAACCAATTCGGTTTGGTCGGTGGTGAGGCCAACGCCATTGCAGCTGGCAAGCGCATGCTCTCGTCGATGACTCCGACGATCGTGCTCAAGGACGGCAAGCTACGCTTGGTGCTCGGGAGCCCGGGTGGTGGTCGCATTATCAACACCGTCCTGCAGGTCATCCTGAACGTTGTCGACCACGGCTTGCCGGTCGATCAAGCGGTACGGGCGCCGCGGGTACACCACCAGTGGCGGCCTGATCACCTGTTCTGGGAGCCGACCAGCCTCAGCGCTGATGTCCGTGCGGGCCTCCATCGTCGGGGTCACGCTTTCGCCGCAGCACCGATCGTCATCGGTCGGTGCCAGGCGATCGAGATCCTGCCGGACGGCACCCGGTTCGCCGCTGCCGACCCACGCTCGGGCGGTTCGGCGGCAGCGTTCTAGTCGTCATTCCAGTCGCCGCGACGACTACTTGTCCTTGGCCCGACTGGCGATGTGGGCTTGAATCGACTTGTCGGTCTGCCAGTACTTGCGGGTCAGGAAGTGCAGGTCCTTGACCTTGGTAGCGTTGGTGTGGCCCTGTTTGATCGTGAACTCGTCGATGATCCTGGCCGGGTCGAACGCCAACTCGAATTCCGTGAGGCCCTTGATCGCTTCGCTGATGGCGAAGGCGTACTGATTGTCCTCGACCTTGGAATAGTCGAGGGTCATCAGGCGGTTGACTGCCAACGGGATCATCTTGGCGCCGATTACCTTCAACTTGCCAGGCGCCCGGATGAAGCCCAATCCGCCGCCTTCCTTGAGAAGGTCGAGTTGCTCGTTGATCGCAGTCAGTTCCTCCTCCGTGGTGTCCTTGGCGGGCGGGAGCTTATCGAGCGTTGCTGGCTTGAAGATGTCGGCGGCCGTCATGACGTCCGCTACCTTCTTGATGTCCAGTTTTTTCTTGGCAGCCTTCTTCTTGGCAGCGGCTTCGGCTGCCTCGGCCTTGGCGGCCTCGGCTGCCTTGGCTTTGGCGGCTTCCTCCGCAGCTTTCTTGGTGGCGTCCTCGGCCGGCTTGGTGGCTACCTTGTCGTTCTTGGCGGCCTTCTGGTTCTTGGTTTGGGTAGTCTTGTCATCGTCGCCCCACATCATGAACATGATGACCACGACGACGGCTAGAACTCCCAGGGAGACGCCGAGGATCAACGGGGTGTTGTCCTTCTTCTTCCGTTGGCCCCGGCGACCGGTTTCTTCTTCTTCTTCTTCGGCGTTGTCATCCGCGCCGCGCCGGCTGCGCCGACTGCTCCCGCTCGCCGCTCGCCGGCTCTTCTTCGGAGAGGCTTCCTCTTCGCCGCGCTTTCGACGAGTCCCGGTCCTGGCTTCTGTGCCTTGCCGGGGCTTGCGTGTGCCACCGGTGGTATGACTGGCAGTGGCGCTAGCTTCGCTGTCAGGCGCTGTAGATTTCGCGCCGCGTGCCGCGTTGACGTCCATCTTGTTGCCGCAGGCCTTGCACTTGGCGAAGTCGCCGGGAAAGGTCTCGGGAATCTTGTACTTGGCGCCACAGTTCTGGCACTGGATGGGGAGGTGAGCCATGTGTCGAGGTTTCGAGGGTGAGGGACGGTCGGGGGGGGGGTGATTGTCACCCGTGGGGGCGTGAGGGCAAAGGCTTTGGGATCGGCCTGGCCGAATAATGCTGTGGCTTGCCTGGTCGGGTTACCCAGACAGCTCTGGTTCGTGCCGCCAGATCGGTGCTGGACCGGGTTCCGGACTGGGTTGTGTTACTTGCCGCCGCGGGCGCGGCGCCGCCGGGCTTCGATCTCTTTCTTCTTCTTCTCAAGGTCGACCTTGCGCTTGGCTTCCTGCTCGGCGGTGGTCAGTTCGATTTCCTCGTCGGAGTCTTCGAGTTTCCAGTCATCCCGATCGTAGTAGCGGGCCCACCATGCATACCACTGCTTGAGCGCAGAGACACGCTCTGCGTCGGTTCCACCGAGGTTGGAGCCCTTGTGGTCACGTGGGTTGAATCCGAAACGCCAGCCGGTGGTAAGACGCAGGGTTCGGCACAACAGGTTGACTGTCATGACGTCTTCAGGGGTCTTCATCTTATGCAACTCGTACATCTTTGACAGCAGGCGGGGTACCGAGGCCTTGCCGAACTCAATCAAGGTCTCGGTCGCCCGGTTGCGTAGGATGCCGCTGACATTCAGGTCGAGGACCACGCCGATCAAATCGTCGATAGTCTTGCGGTCTTCTGGCGAGGTGTCCTTGTGGTGCGGTAGCGGCACCAGCTCGGCCTCCTCTACTTCAACCTGCTCACCGGCGAAGGTGATTTTTCGCGAAGTGATCTTCCCGATCAGCTCGTGAGTCTTGTGCTTCTTTTTGGGTTTCTTGCCGTCGATCTGCTCAAGGAGGAACTCGGTCCGCGCCATCTCCACCACGTGCCACCGGTAGATCTTGAAGTTGTCATCACTGGGATCGAGGCGATAGTAGACTTCGACTGTTGCGCCGGACTTGATCACCTTGCTGTTGCGTGGATAGAGGCTGAGCCTCACCTTGCCAGCTTTTTTGGCGACCATCGACTCGTGCATGATGCGACCCATCGAGGGCCGGTAGGAGCGGTAGACGATCGCCTGGTCGGAAATGTAGAGTGCATCCAGGATCTTGTTGCCCAGTTCGATCCTGCCGTCGCCAAACGTCGAGGCATACTTGGTGTCGGGTTCGACCCCCAGCAGTTTTTGCACGGCCTCCAGATCGGTGTACATCCGGGCGTTGAGCGAGTCCTTGGTTCCGATTGCGTCAGCCCAGGCCATCACCGACCGTACTTCACGCGTCGAGTTGCCGAGATTGGTCGGTTGGGGTATCTCGACGACCGTGTTTGTCTTGCGCTTGGTTGATGATGACAAGGCGTTGATGAGTAAGGCCATCAAGATGAGCGCGACGACAGCCACCACGCCGTAGATGATCGGCTTGGAATTGTCGTCTCGCTTGCGGCGGCTACCAGCTGCCGCCAGCGGGAAGAAGGTCCGGTGGCACTGCGTGCAGGTGACCTTGGTCTCAAGGCTCTGTTCCGGGATCTTGTAGCGGGTGGAGCAGTTTGGACAGGAGATGCTGGCCTTGCCGTCGCGGCCGATCGCTGGCCGATGACCCGAGCTACCACCGGCGGCGTCATCGCCACCCCGCTGCCGGCGCGACGACGCTGAGCGTCGACGTCGGGACGGTGCTTCGCCGCTGCCATGCTTGGCGGGCGAATCGAGGTTCTGACGGGACTTACGTGCTGTGCGTCTGGATGCCACGGGGATCCTCTGGTTGAAGGGTTGGCTGACACGCTACAGGGGACTTTGGCGAGGTGTCAACGGGACTACGGCCTGGGGGTTCGGAGACAAGGCGATTATGGTGGTTTTGAGATGTCAGATTCTGCTCCCAAGCCCTTCCGGATGGTCACTGAGATGCATCCCGCGGGGGATCAACCTCAAACGATCGAGGCCCTGTGCGAGGCGCTTCGAGGCGGTGTTCGACATTCGACGATCCTGGGCGTGACGGGCTCGGGCAAGACCTTCACGATGGCCAAGGTAGTCGAGGAGTTGCAGCGGCCGACCCTGGTGCTGGCTCCGAACAAGACTCTGGCGGCCCAACTCTACAGCGAGTTCAAAGCGTTTTTTCCGGACAACGCGGTTGAGTACTTTGTCAGCTACTACGACTACTTCCAACCGGAGGCCTACGTCCCCACAACGGACACCTATATCGAGAAGGAGGCCACCATCAACGAGGCGATCGATCGGATGCGAAATTCCGGTACCCGGTCCCTGATGGAGCGGCGTGACGTGCTGATCGTGGCCTCGATAAGCTGTATCTACGGACTCGGTTCACCAGAGCACTACCGGGAACTGTCGGTATCGTTGCGTCGCGGCGAGGAGTGGGATCGCGATGCCTTGTTGCGGGCCTTGGCCTCGATTCAATACCGACGTAACAATTTCGAATTCACGCCGGGCACGTTCCGGGTGCGCGGGGACGTCATCGAGATCTTTCCCGTCTACGAGGAAGAGCGTGCGATACGAATCGAGATGTTCGGTGATGAACTGGAGAAGATCCTGGCAGTTGACCCTCTGCGTGGCGAGGTATTGGCGGAACTCGACGAGGTCTCGGTGTTTCCGACCAGCCACTACGTGACGCCACAGGATCGCTTGATGACAGCGTGTGATTCGATCGAGGTCGAGTTGGATGAACATCTCGATGTGCTGAAGAAGCGCGGCAAGGTCCTCGAAAGCCAGCGCCTTGAGCAGCGGACGCGTCATGACCTTGAGATGTTGCGCGCCACCGGGATCTGCAACGGAATCGAAAATTACTCACGGCATCTCGACGGGCGGCAGGCCGGTCAGCCACCGGCAACCTTGATCCACTATTTCCCTGAGGACTACCTGCTGTTCATCGACGAGAGTCACGTGGCGGTGCCGCAGGCCGGCGGGATGTTTCGTGGTGACCGGGCGCGCAAGGAGACCTTGATTGACTACGGATTCCGGTTGCCGTCTGCAATTGACAACCGGCCGCTGCAGTTCGAGGAGTTCGTGTCACTGCAGAATCAGGTCATCTATGTCTCGGCGACGCCCAACGACTACGAGGTCGAGTCGAGTCAAGACCACGTGTTCGAGTTGGTGGTGCGCCCGACGGGTCTGCTCGATCCGCCGGTTGAGATACGATCGGCGAGTAGCCAGGTTGATGACCTTGTCGGCCAGGTTCGTGAAGTCGCGGCGGGCGGCGCACGGGTGCTGGTAACCACCCTCACCAAGCGTAGTGCCGAGGAGTTGACCGACTACTTCCTGGATCTCGGTATCAAGGTCCGCTACCTGCACTCGGACATCGATAGCCTCGAACGAGCGGCGTTGATCAGGGACCTGCGTCTCGGGGTGTTTGATTGCCTGGTCGGTATCAACCTGCTGCGGGAAGGTCTCGACCTTCCCGAGGTTGCCCTGGTCGCGATCCTGGACGCCGACCAGGAGGGCTTTCTGCGCAGCCGTCGGTCGCTGATCCAGACCGCCGGTCGGGCGGCCCGCAACATCGAGGGGCGGGTGATCTTCTATGCCGACAAGCAGACCGACTCGATCCGCGCCGCGATCGCCGAGATGGATCGACGGCGCGTTCGCCAACTCGTCCACAACGAGGAGCAGGGGATCGTGCCTCGAACGGTGGTACGTGCAGTGCGCGAGCCCTTGGAGGCTGAGCTGGGTAAGAACCAGGCGGCTGATCGTCGGACCCGTCGCGGGCGTGGTCAGTCCCGCACATCGCGGTCCCAGGCAGAGGAATTCGGCGGCCGCCGGGAGGTCTTGGCGCACATCCAGAAGCTCCGTCAGGAGATGCAGGACGCGGCCAAGAACCTCGATTTCGAGGTGGCTGCGCAGATCCGCGATGAGGTGTTCCGACTCGAGAAGATGGACCTGGAATTCCGGTGAATCAGAACATCGCAGCGCGGGTCGGTCGCTTTCCTAAAGAGCCTGGGGTCTACATCTTTCTCGATGGCGACGGCAAGGCACTGTACGTCGGCAAGGCCGCACGGCTTCGCGACAGGGTCCGTAGCTACCTCAAACCGGGCGGTGATGGTCGGGCTGCCATGCGATTTTTGGAGTCCGAGGCGTCCGACGTGGAGTTCCTGGTGACGCGTACTGAGCAGGAGGCGCTGTTGCTCGAGAACACCATCATCAAGAAGCGCAAGCCGAAGTACAACGTCAAACTGAAGGATGACAAGTCGTTCCTGATGTTGCGACTCGACCCGGCGGAGCCCTGGCCTTGGTTCCGGCTGGTGCGTCGGCGTAAGGACGATGGCGGCCTCTATTTCGGACCCTACGCGTCTGCCAAGTCGGTGCGCCGGACTCTGCGTCTGTTGCACAAGGTGGTGCCGCTGCGCGATTGTTCGGATTCGGTGTTTCGGAACCGCTCCCGGAGTTGTCTGAAGCACCAGATCGGTCGGTGCCCGGCGCCCTGCGTGGGAGAGGTCGGTGTCGCTGAATACGCCGGTCTTGTCGAGCGAGCAGTTGGAATCCTCAATGGCCAGGCGGGTCCGCTACTGCGTGATCTGAAACGCCAGATGACCGCTGCATCCGGTGCACTCGAGTTTGAACGTGCGCAGGCGCTCAAGGTCCAGATTGAAGCGCTGACGCGGGTAGCCGAGCGTCAGGGGGTGGTCGGTGAGGGTGACGCGGATGTCGACGTGGTCGGTTTGCATCGTCTGGGTGACGAGGTGTCGGCAGTGTTCCTGCTGTACCGGGGCGGCAAACTCGAAGGTAGTCGACGCTTTGCATTTCGGAG
>JAYZDB010000013.1:0-11992 GCA_036338025.1 Planctomycetota bacterium | reverse complement strand
GGCGCACTGGTGAGGGCCACTACCGGGAGGCGCGCGCGGAATACGACAAGCTGCTCAGCTTCCTGCATGAACACCGCATCGATGGGGTGGTGTTCCTCACCGGGGATCGACACCATACGGAGTTGATGCACGTCAAGCTGGATGGTCGGCCGGAGATCATTGATTTCACCAGTTCGCCGCTCGGTCAGAACCAGACCATCGCTACCCAGGGGGGTGAGGAGCAGCCAACCACGGTGTGGAAGATGCGCGGCGATAGCTTTGGCCTGGTGACCCTGGACATCAACCCAACCGGATCGGGCACCATCAGCTTCGAAGCCCGGGACGCGCGGAATCGGGTGCCCTTCCTGGACGGTCTGGCCTGCAAGACAAGCTGGAAGTTGAGCCAACTCCAGTACCCCAAGAAGCCCAGGTAGAATCCAGGATCAACTTGTAGCGGGTCAGATCGGCGACGGAGTCGGCTTGTAGCCCCGTCGAGCTCGACGGATCCAGCGATCGAGATGCTCCTCTTCAAAGCGAGTCGCCGCCGCGCAGTCCGGATGGGCACGTTCACGCGCCTGGAACTGCGGTGGGTGATGACGGCTGCCCGGTCTCGAACCGGTCGGTATGGCAGCGTGCAGCAATTCGTGAAACAGGATGAACCGCACAAAGAACTCGGGGACCGACCGATGGTCCAAGACCGGGTGAATCCGGACAATCCTGGTCTGAGGATCGTACGAACCGAGATGCAGACTGCGTCGGCTCTTCGAACGGCGACGTGGTCCCCAGGTCACGTCCGGTGGTGACTCCAGCAATTCGGGCACGTACTCCGCGACGATCGACCCGAGCATGGACCCGAGATCGTAGACCTGCCCTCGCGTGGTGAGTCGGCTGACGTCGGGCCGGGGCAAATTGGCAAGTTCTGCTGCGATCCAGTCATCGAGCAGGCGGCTGGCACTTCTGGCCCGACGACCGACGTGAATCCAACGCCCGAGGGCTTCCACCACGGGGCCCGGTGCGGTTTCAAAAAACCGGTGGAGCCGAACCCGGGTGGGTCCCCCAGGCTGGCGATGAACTTGTACCGGTGTGCTTCGAGATCGCCCGTAAACAACCTGGCACGGCTGCTGCAGACGATCACTCAGTGCGTCTTGCCAGGCTGTAGTGCTCAGAGCTGGCGTTTCGAACGGCAGCAACTGTTCGTGCATGTCATGGTGGGACCGCCCCATGCGAGCATTGTAACGCTTCGATGCGCGCAATCACCTCGATCAGCGTGGAGATTCCAACAGCTTCTTGTATTTAGTGATCGGCTCCATGAGCAATCGCTCAAACTGCGGTCGGCTCTGGGTTTCCTCGAGCTTCTCCAGGTCCATGAGAACTTCATCGAGGATCTTGAGATAAGCCGAAGACGGCTTCAGGTCGAGGTCCCTGGCCAGACCGTCGATAACGTGTCGTACCGTACCCTCGACAGTGTTCGGCAGCGGTACTGGATCACAGGCCACCAGGGTGACGACGGCGCTCGTTGGCAGTACATCGGTCGGTAGTCTCGGGAAGCCATGCCCGCGGACTGAGTCCTGCCTGGTTAGCGGGACAAGGTGTAGCGCAGCGCACTCACCTTCGGAGCCACGAAGTCAATCTCCGGTCGTGAGCCGTCAGGCGTAATGCCGCAACCACCGTTCCGTGCCGGGGTAGCACAGCGCGGCGAGGTGTCCATGGGATGCTCGGATCTCGTGGAAATGCCAGGTTTGGCCACCTTCACCAGGCATTTCACTCGCCAGAAGTTCGGACCGCCCGGCGCGATCAAAGGACACCGTGAACCGGTTGGATGGAAAGGACAAGCCGGTTCCCCAAGCCTTGAGATAGGCCTCCTTCCGCGTCCATGCGCGGTAGAACGCCGCCGGGCGATCGCCCAGCGACAAGGCGAGCAAGGCTCGATGCTCCTGCTCGGAGAAGAACCGCGTGGCGATTGCCTCGAAGCGTCGTCCAGGTTTGTTTAACTCGATGTCGATGCCCAGGGTCTGGTCGGATCCCACTGTGACTGCCAACAGGCCTGCCTGGTGGGAGTGTGAGATGTTGATCACCAGGTCCGGGTCGAACAAGAGGAAGGGCTTGCCGTGGTCACCGTAACCAAATCGCACGGCATCCGGACGACACCCAAGGTAGCTAGCGAGGATGTAGCGGACCTGCGAACGTGCTGACACGAACTGTACGCGCTTGTCGGGGACACGAATGCGCTGCGCCCGGGTGCGCTCTTCTTCGTCCAGCACGTCCCAGTCGGCACGCTCCTCGTTCAGGTCCAGGTGCCAGATATCGATGGCGTCGGCTGGCAGATCGCCATGCAGAATCGATAGATGCTGCTCATCCATCATGGTTCTGCTCTCGTTGCTGCCACCACTCGGCCAGACGTTGCATGCCCTCATCAAGTGAAACCGCTGGCACATACCCGAGATCGCGCCGCGCGGCGCTGATGTCGTACCAATGGGCAGTCGACAACTCCTCGACCACCCAACGCGTAGCAGGTGGTTCCTTTTCGATGCGTAGTGCGCCGTAGACCACCTCAAACAAGCAACCCGCAGTGTAGGCGACACGCGGTGAGATCTTCCGATCGACAGCAGGCAGGTTGGCAGCTTCGAGCATCCGATCGATCATCGTCCAGGTGCCGATGGGGGTGCCTGAGCTGATAAAGTAGACCTTACCCGCGACGTCGCGGTAATCCGGGGATTGCAGCTTGTCACCGGCCAGCAGGTGGGCGCTGACAGCGTCATCGATGTAGGTGGTGTCGATGAGCTTCTCGGCCCCGATCCGGCGCAACCGACCTGCACGGGCACGCTCCACCAATCGGGGGAGCAGATTGGGATCACGTGGTCCCCACACCAGGTGCGGCCGCAGCGAGACGGTTCGCAAGTCCGCGTCGTTGGCCCGCCTTACCAGCCGTTCTGCGATCGCCTTGGTGGCCGGATAGTGGGCTTTGAACGAAGATGGAATTGCCACCGACTCATCGACCCCTTCGAGATCCGTGCCACGTGACACGACACTCGGAGTGGAGGTATAGACGAGGTCGCGGACTGCATGTCGGCGACAGGCCGCCAGGACGTTTTCCGTACCGCGCACGTTCGTGTCGTGGTAACTGCGAAATGAACCCCACGAGCCAGGTCTTGCAGCAAGGTGGTAGACCACATCACAACCGGCCGTCGCCTCGGCAACAGCATTGGCATCGGCGAGGTCTCCTTGGTGTTGGGTGACACCAAGTTTTGAAAGCGCGGGATACTGTCGGCGCGAGAAACTGTGAACCTGTAGTCCTCGTTCAACCAGGCGCGCAGCGATCCCGTAGCCGAGGAATCCTCCTGCACCGGTGACCAGGACCTTCATCTAGGCGCGTAGCCTCTCGCCAGCCCAGACCGCCAGCCGTTCGCGGAAGATCTTGGTGTTGTGCCGCACATCGACGGGGAACTTCGGGTGGTACAAGAAGACCTCGATCCCGCGAGTGTGAGCCTGGGTCTGACCGAGCCGCTGGAGTTCCTCACTCAGTTCCGGGGACTCCGTGTGGTCCTGTTCAAGTTCAACACACAGGACCGGACTACCGTGCACACCGACCAGCGCGGTACGACGTACCGCGCGGTGCACATTGAACACTGCTTCGCATGGAATCGTGAACAAGGTCTCGGTGTCGGTCTCGACCCGGTGCGTCTTGCGACCACACATCCACAAGCGGTCGAATTCGTCGAGGTACCCTACGTCACCCATGCGGTGCCAGGTCGTCGCACCATCGGGAATCTTCGCCATTGCCGTCGCCTCGGGCCGCCCGAAGTACGAAGTCGTCACCACCGGACCTCGCACGACGATTTCTCCGATCTCACCGGCCGGCAGACGAAGATCATCCCGCCAGGTCCCCATGACGCCATCGGAGATCGGGACGATCGCGACCTCAACACCCGGCACCGCTGTTCCCACGCACGCTCCTCGCCCGAGGTCGGTGCTGTCGCGAGTCTCTCCCAGAATCACGGAACTGGCGATGGAAGTGACGGGCAAGGCCTCGGTGGCGCCATACGGCGTGAAGATCTCCGAGTCTGCAGGCAAGTGCTCCGCAAGAAGGGCGAGGGCGTTGTTATTGGCCGGCGCGCCGGCCGAGATCACGCGCAACAGCGAGTCGAGTCGGATTGATTGTTGATCGCAATGACGGCCGAGTTTGTCCACCAGGGCGGGCGAAGCAAACATGCTGGTGCAGGAGAACTTCTTGATGGCCTCGACGAGCTGCCGAGGATCACAGCTTGCCGGTCGGCTCGCGTCCATGAGGGGAACGACCGAGGCCATCCCGAGTGCCGGGCCAAACAGGGCAAACAGCGGGAATGTCGAAAGATCGACCTCACCAGGGGTAATGCCGTAGACGGTTCGCAGGGTCTCCACCTGCGAGGCAAAGGTCGAATGGGTGTAGACGACGCCCTTGGGCGTGCCGGTACTGCCGCTGGTGAACAAGATGGCAGCGGTCTGATCCGGTTCGGAATCGTCAACAGGAAATGCCTCATGGCTGGCCGTCTGATAGAGCTTGTCGAGCTTGTAACCACCCCACAACAGCCGCGGTCCGGCCGTAATCAAGACTTCCAGGCTGGCTTTGGACCAACCGAACATCTGTCGGGCGAGATGTGCTCTTGGTACACCGATGAATGCAGTCGGGGCAGCTTCGTTGAGGCAATGACCGAGACTGCGAATTCCCATCCCAGGATCGACCAACACCGGGATTGCGCCGATCTTGAACAATGCGAAAGCAACTGCAAAGAACTCCGGACCCGGCTTCAGCATCACCACGGTGCGGGTGCCCTTGCCGATTCCGGCCCGGGTCAGGCCGTGCGCAGTGCGGTCACATTGCGCGTCGAGTTCGGCGGCGGTCCATTGCTGGTACTGACCGGGCGACAGGGCAGCCGCGACGGCGAGAGTGTCTGGTTGTCTGGCAGCCATTTCCGGCAGCCACGCCGCAACGTTCTGGGGATCGCCGACCAGGGTGGTCATGACTCGGCACCTGCGCTGATTGCCTGCCCCAGCAAGAACCCGCGTACCAGGGGGTAGACCTCGTCGCCGGCGTCCTCAAGCAGGTAGTGACCAGCGTCTTCGAATCTATGGACCTCGGCGTGGGGGAAGCGTTTCACCCACTCGTCGAGAAAGTGGTGATCAAACACGAAGTCGCGCATTCCCCAGCAGAACAACATCGGCACCGCCGCCAGGCGATTCAGGTGGTCCTGAGTCTCACTCACCAGGTTCCAGCTCGGGTGTTCTGGTTCGAGGGGTATGTCCTGCACAAAGCGGTGCACGGCAATGCGATTTTGCCAACTGTCGTACGGTTGCAGAAAACCCTCGGCCACCTCTCGTTGCATGGGCGCACGGGTTACGCAGTAGCGATTGGCACCACGCGAAAATGCGCTCAGCCCTCGCACCATCAAGGCTCCAATACCGGGAGTGCGCGCCAACCCGATTGTGAACGGCAGGGGCTTGGTAGTGGGCAGATGAAACGCACTGGTGTTCATGGCAGTGAGGCTGAGCACGCGATCCGGGTTCTGCACCGCCCAGGTCGTGCCGATCATGCCGCCCCAGTCGTGGACCACCAGGTGGACTCGCGACAAGCCCAGCGCATCAATCAGGCTGCCGAGATCGGCGACCCGGCGTGCCAGGGTATAGGGATAGTCGGCATCCCCCGGCTTGTCTGAGTTGCCGCAGCCGATGTGATCAGGAACGATGGTTCGGAATCGATCCGACAATTTCGGGACGAGGTTCCTGTACAGGTACGACCACGACGGGTTGCCGTGCACCATCACGACCACTTCCGTGTCGGCATCCCGGGGACCCTCGTCGAGGTAGTGGTAGCGCAGACCTTCCAGGTCGAGATAGTGCGGTACGAAGGCGTATTCGAACGTCACCACTCCACTCCCAGCATCATGCAGTTCAGGCCGCTGCCGATTCCCAGCAAGCCGACCCGATGGCCTGCTTGCAGAAATTCGCGCTGGGCTGCCAAACCGACGGCGAGAGGCAAGGCCACCGTACCGGTGTTGCCCAAACAGTCGTAGGCGACAAAGTCATGTTCAGGCGGCAGCCCCAGCATCGAGAGGATGGTCTCGCGATGCCCGGAACCGACCTGATGACAGACCGTGCGATCGACGCCGGTCCATCCGAGTTCGTCGAGGAAGGCCCGCCAGGTTTTCTCGCCGAGGGCGACCCCGTGTTCCAAAACCGCTTCCGAATCCGTTGTCATGAACTGGCGGTAGCTGATGTCGCGGTTTTCAATGTGGGGGGTCGTTCGTTCCTCCATCCCCCAGCGGCAGAGCATGTGATGGCGGGGCGCCGCCATCGTCACACCGCCACGCAACCTCGGTTGCCGACCTGCCCCAAATGTCCCGTCGGTGAGAATGATGGCAGCTGCAGCCGAACCGCCGGTCAGGGTTGCCAGCCCGGTCTTGAAGATCTCCATGTCACGGACCGACAGCATGCGATCGATCATGATATCCACGATCTCACGCGCGCTCTCGCAACTGACCACCATGCCGGCGCGCATCTGGCCGAGTTCGATCCTGTTAGCTAGTTCCAGCATCCCGTTCAACATGCCCAGGCATGCATTGCTGACGTCGTAGACCGCTGCCGTCTCGCTGATCGGGAAGCCAGCGGCTTGCAGACCAGCGGCGACATGACAGGCCGTAGCGGGTTCGAAGCCCTCCCTACAGACGCCGGCGTAAATCAAGGACTCGATGGCCTCCGCGGGCACGACCGAGTCCCGCAAGGCGGTGGAAGCTGCCAGGGTCGCGCCTTTTGCTACCGAAAATCCCGGCTCCCAGTAGCGACGTTCGGCAATCCCGGTCATCTGTTCGAGCTGACCAGGTTGGATCCGCAGAGCTTCGTAGAGCGGCTCCAGGCGCTCTTCGAGTTCGGCGGACGACACTACATCGGGAGCGAGTTCAAAACCGATGGTGTCGAGACAAACGCGTTCGTATTTCACGGCAAGACCTGCAAGGGGAAGTCTTGCATCTGATAGATGACGCGTCCATCAACACTCAGGAAACCCTCAGCGACCAGTGTGCGCAGGTCGTCATCAACTGCCTTAACGCAAGCCTGGATGGTCACTTGATTGTCTGATGGAACGACCTGACCTCGATAGGACCAACTGTGGCTGTGTCCGGCTGGCATGGTCGCAAACCGGGCACTGTCATCCAACTGCCAACGTCGACTGGCTATCACCTTGAGCACCTGCAAGAACGCTTCCAAGCCGAGCGAGCCAGGCCAGACCGGGTCCTGGTAGAAGTGTGCATCGAAGAACCACATCGAAGGATCGACGTCGATCGTGCCCCGGACGAAACCGAGGCCGTCTGGACCACCGTCTGGAACATAGATATCGATGTAGTCCACCATCCGCATCGTCTCGTCGGCAAACGGGGCTACACGTGGTACCTCAAAAGTTTCGGCACGGCTGAGTTCACCGTCATCCGGCTCGTGGAGTTCTGCGTCACGTATGCCGACCTGGTCGGCAAGCGCCTGATGTGAGAAAAACCCAAAGTAGGTCGTGCCATCGTAGACCAACTCACCAGCCCGCCTCGTCATCCGATACCGGTAGTGTTGGATGATCATCCCGGCGGAGCTGGAAACACCCGTCATCTCGACCTCGGTGACCAGCGTGTCCGTGGTCGGCAAGACAGCGGTGTGTTGGGTTGATTCACCCCCGAGGTTGCGGAATTTCAGGTCTTCGTCCGAGGTCAACGCAGACCCGACGTACGCCGCCAGCCACCCGCAAGGCTGCAAGGCCATCTCAAGTAGGATGGCGAAGGGGATCTGCTCTTGACGATTGCTCTCGAAATACCACTGATCCGGCGTGATATCGACTTCGGCGCGGCAGCTGGCGCCTGCCTTCATTTCAAATGCCACGCCCTGCACGCCGGTGATGCGATCCAGGAACTGGAACGGTGGGCGGGGTAGGCGAGCGATCTTGCGTCCCGAGTCGAAGATCTCGTACGGCGCTCCAAACGCCTGTGACGGTTTGCCACTCGAGAACGCCAGGATGCTCTCGGAATCGTACAGGATCGTCGGCGCCTCGACCGACGCAGGCTCGTCAACCTGC
Organism: Planctomycetota bacterium; assembly: GCA_036338025.1. Classification (GTDB taxonomy): domain Bacteria; phylum Planctomycetota; class UBA1135; order UBA1135; family UBA2386; genus JAYZDB01. The sequence continues at coordinate 3,930 of JAYZDB010000013.1, read as the reverse complement.
TCACGCCACACTCGTTCCAGATACTCACGGGTGGCGCCCGTCAGTCGGACCGACATGTCATTGATCTCTACAATCGGCTTGTCATCGGCATACATCAGGGAATCGACGACCGCGAATGGCTCAGGGCCGTATCCCAGTTGCTTGATGGAAACCTCGTAGGTCACTCGCCTGGTGCCAGGCAGCACCTGACCTCGACACTTGAGCCGACTCCGTACACCAAGTACCGGCTGGTACACCACCTCCGCTGCATCCGCTACCCAACCCATGCGCAACAAGTAGATCCGCAGGGTATGCAGACAACACTCGTACATCAGGGTTCCGGGCATGACCATGTCATCGCTGAAGTGACAGGTCAGGAACCAGTCATCCGGGTGGATGTCAGCCTCAGCCGTGATGCTGCCGATTCCGTAGCGGCCCCCGGATGGGTTGATCTCCCGGACCCGGTGAACCAGTTCCATGTTACCGGTGGGGAGGGTGAGCGGATTTGCGATCGGCAAGCCAGCGAAAGCTGGACCAAAGGCCGCTCCCAGGTCGCCGGACCGGAGGGCTGCGATCTGGATCTCGTCCAGGCTTTGGAGTTCCATCGGCGCAAACGGCACAACCTCGCCTGGCACCATAGCGCCACGGGCTTGCTGCTCCATCCGACTCTCGACGATACCTTGCCCAGCATCGAGTTCGCCTTGGGTGAAGAAGCCGGCACAACCTTCCTTCATGGTGATCAAGGGGCATCCGTCCACGGTGGCTTCGAACTCGAAACGGAACAACCAGGTATCTCCCTGGCGGAAGAACTCCTTGATCTGGATCTCGTAGTGAATGGTCTTGCCGACACCGGGCAGTTGATCGTGGAAGGTCACTACCGCGTCGAGCAGTCGGTAGACGGCCAATCCCCGGGTCTCAAAATCGATACCGAGATAGCCCGACAAGAACAGATCTGCCTGCCCGGCTTCCACCGCGATACAGGTCGGGATACGGCCGTTGTCCAGGTACCACTTGCCAGGCAGGACATCGTGCTCGGTAACGATCTTGCCATGCGTCATCGAACGGGCTTCGCCCTCGATCGAGAGGATCCGGTCGACCAGCATCAGGGGTTCGTCCGGCAGTCGAACCCGGGTTGGATGGGTGTCGACCGCTTCGAAGTCGGGACCGAGGACCTTGGCGATCGATCCCGTCGCAATTTCCATGCACATGTCGCGGTCGAACAGTGGTGGTGGCGCAGCGCTGACCCGGTCAGGCACTGCCTCAAACGACACCGTCGACAAACTTGGAACGGCACCCGAACCTGCACCACCCTGCAGTTGTTCAATGAGTTCGAACTGGGTTTGGATCTGCTGGGACAGCAAGGCAGTGGTCTGCTGCGCCACGCGAAGATAGGAATCGTGGGCGGCCACCGCCTCGGCGTTGGCGGCAGCAAGTCCCCGCACCGAATCGCTGGATTGCGCGGACCAGCTGGCGTCTGGAGCTATGGATGCTTCGACCGGACCGCCGACCGGGATTGGCTGGGATCGGCCTGGTGTCTCGACCCGGACCGGTGCCTGGGTCGTCTGGACCACCGCCCCGGTGAGAGCCGGCGGACACAGCTTCGGACTTCCAACCCGCACTCGCACACTCGGTCCTGGCGGGTCCGGAACGACCGGATCCTCGTACAGCGATGACAAATCGACCTGCGCCCGCTCCGCCACCAACATCGCGAGGGTTCGCAGGATTGCGGACACCCCGTCCTGGCCGTTCGCACAGACCGATCGCACAGCCACCGATTCGTCGGCGAGAATCTTGCGAATCATCCGGGTACAGGAGGAACCCGGTCCCATCTCCAAGAAGATCCTCACGCCGTCATCAAAGGCCTGTCGGACCACCTTCGGGTAGTCGACGCCGAACAAGGCCTGGTTGGCTACGGAAGCGGCGGCCCCGGTCTGACTGAGTTGGTAGCTGCAGCCTGCCTCTCCGGAGTAGAAGCGGACCGGAACATCCTCGTCGGTCGGCAGGATGTGCAGGTCGTAGTAGGCCTGCTTGACGGCCTGGGCAACCTCACAGTGCACTGTCGTCACCGCATGGAGTTGGTGAAAACTGGCCTGCATCGCCTGGACCGCTGCTTCGACCTGGCCGCGCTGCCCACCGATCACGCACTCATCCGGGGTATTGATGATCAAGCGGTAGGCACGGGGGAGAGAGGCGAGGGCGGCGTCGACATGCTCGCTCGACCGATCAACCACGCCGAGTACCCAATCCACAGGTTCGTCCTCGGGCAGAGCCCAGGTCTTGCGTGCCGCCAGGCAAGGGCCCGTGAGTTGCTCGGTAAACAAGTCGGATACCATGACCCGCCGCAACATCTCGTCGCGTTCTCGCCAGGCGCCGAGTGAGAACAAGCCAGCGGTTTCACCCAGCGAATACCCTATCACCGCCGCCGGCTGCACTCCCAGTGAACGCACAAGGTCGGTGGCCAGTGTCCCCAATGCGACCTGCGCCAAAATCAGGCGGCGCGGTTCGCAATCCAGGGCAGCCGCATCCCCGTTCCAGATCAGTTCGGGCACCAGTTGTGCACGAAGACGCGTGCAGGCCGCCTCCTGCGCCCGCAGCAGCTGGGGCCACTGCACTGCCAATTCGCGGCCCATGCCGGGGTAATGGGATCCGGAACCCGGATAGACGAACGCCACCTCGCCGCTGCGGCCCAAGGGTTCGGGAGAAAAGAACACCCGGCGCCCCGATGTCTCCAGCAGATTTGGATCGGCCTGGCCAAGCGCAGGAATTGCAGCGGCACAAAGCCGTTGCAGGTGCATCGAATCGCGGCACACGATTGCAACCGCCAGCGCAGCATCCGGGTCCTGGCCGTGTTCCTGCCACCAAAGCGACGCCAAGGCGTGGATGTCCGTTTCAGCGGCTCGCTTCGCCAACTCCTCCAGACCTGCGCGCAACGCATCGAGGTCCGCACCTTCGACAATCAGGAGATGCTCAGAACGCGGACCGAGCGGACGAAGGTCAACGGGGCGCTGCCGATCCTGTGCCGCATCCTCCTGCAGAATCACGTGGTAGCAGGCGCCGGTGACGGAAATGCTGCTGACTCCGGCGCACCGAACACAACCATCGTCCCGCAACCAGTACTGGGGCTGCTCCGGGGTCAGCAAGTCGCCCAGCCCGGAACGTCGGTTGCGCAATCCTCGCAGCGGCGGCAAGACCCGGTGATGCAACCCCAGAACTGCCTTGACCACGGAGATCAGTCCGCTGGCGGCGCCGGTATGCCCGACATCTGCGACAGCACTTCCGAGTACTGCGGCTCCGAAGAAACTCCCGAGCACCTTGGCCTCGAGTTGGTCCTCGGCACTATCACCCCTGCCGTGGGCCGCGAGGTAGTCGACGCTTGCCGGCGAAATCCCTGCTTCGGCGTACGCCTCACGCAGCGCTCTCCGGTACGAAATCTGGTCCGGCAACAAGGCGGTGGCTTCGCCACCGGTCGCACTGCCAATACCGCATACGGTTGCGTAGATCCGATCACCGTCGCGCTCAGCATCACGACGGCGCTTCAGGATGACGCAGGCGGCTCCGTCGCCGGGGAGAGTCCCAGCCGCACCACGGTCAAAGGGGCGTACCCGTCCGTCACGTTCGTACGAGCGATCTCCGTCGGTAGCGATACCGGCACGCACGTCGGACGGCTGGTCCACGGCACCGACCAGTGCAGCCGACAGATCCCCGAGGGCGAGGCCTCGCACGGCTGCCGTAAGCGCCGTGAGTCCGGAACTCTCTTCTGAGGACAAGACGTAGCTCGGACCGCCCAGACCAAACTCACGCGCCACCCGACTGGCGACGATGCCTCCGAGGTTGCCAATCACCCGATTCGCGTTGAGCGGCGCACCAAGACCATCGCACAGCGCATCAACCCAGCTGTCGAAGTCGGCGCCATCCGACTCCATACCGAGCGCGCGGGCATACTCCGCGGCT
>JAYZDB010000012.1:0-8004 GCA_036338025.1 Planctomycetota bacterium | reverse complement strand
GGCGAGGATAGCACCGGAATCGGGAGTGTCGGCGTCGACCATGCGCCACTGCACTGTAGCCCGACGTCGCCCGCCCTCAACAGCCGAACTCCCCATCGAGGAGATTCATGACTGCGCAGCGGTCAGCAGGGCAACCTTGCGCACACCTGCCAACCGGAGCACGCGCGCGCACTCCATGGCCGTGTGGCCGGAGGTCCGCACGTCATCCACCAGCACCACGACGGCATCGTCCAACCGCCGCGCGCGCGACACAGCAAACGCATCCCGGACGTTCTCCAGTCGAGATGTCACACGCACATCACCCTGCGGCAAGGTAGCGCGAACCCGCCGCAGAGCGTTTGGGACAAACCCCCTCCCCACCCGCTGCGCCACCGACTCCGCCAACACGGCGGCCTGGTCGAACCCGCGCGCCCGTCGCCTGGTCGGGTGAATCGGTACCGATACGAAGATCCCGCGGCGGCCCGCCGAGCGTGTCCACGGCACGATCGCTGCAACCATCTCCCGGACCATCCATCCAAGTGCCCCCCGATCAGCCTCGAACTTGAAGCGCCTTACCAGATCTCCGCCGCTGCCGTGGTAGAAGAACGGCGCCCGGCAGATCAGCAAGCCACGGATTGCACGATGGTCCTGCGGGCAGCGCACGCCAACTGCGTAGACCGGGCTTCCACACCTCGGGCACCACGGCTTCGGTCGCGGTTCGAACCGCCGCCGACATTCCGCACACAGTCCATCCGACGGAATCGCCTGGCCGCAGGCAGCGCATGCCGGTGGGCAGATAAAATCCAGGGCAGACCTGCGGAGTTCCCGCAGTCCGCGCCTGAGCCGTACAAGAACTTCACGGTTCACGCCCACCAGTGTGCTGGACCGGGGACTGGTTACGGCGGGTTCTGCGGACTTCTAGCCGCGGCCCTGCAGCGCCCCGAGGTCCCGGCGGCGGCGGCCGCCCTCTGGGGCCAGCCCACCACCCTGGGGGTGGTGCTCGTCGAGATCCATCCGAAGAGCCTGCGCGACCTTGCGTTGATAGTCCTCCACCGTCATCTCCTCGGTGTGCCGGATCCCGAGAAACTCGCCGATCTCCTTGGTCATCTGCATGTCCTTGGCGAAGGCCTCGGGATGGGTCTGGAAGAACCGGCGCAGGTATTTCTTGAAGGTGTGGCGCGAATAGCGCTGGGCGATCACGTAGACCACCACGGCCCCGACCACGATGCCCCCGCACCCCAACCACATGGTGGTCTGCACCTCGACCTTGTAGAGCTGCGAGTAACCCTGCAGCAGGAACCCGACCGCCAAGAAGATGAACCCCATCGCCACCTGCAAGTTGTTGAGCGGGTAGTCCTTGATCGTGTTGAGGCTGCGCATCCGGACGTTGAAGAACACCGCGATGACGTTCCTCAACTTCCGGAAGATGATCGAGTTCGCCAGGAAGAACACCCCGACCAGGCAGAAGGTCAGGCCAATTACCGTCAGCTCTTCTTTCATTAGCGTGTCCGCGTCGCTCAGCGGCAAACAAGTCCCATCCACAGATCACAGGATCTCACGGGACTGGCAGGTTCGGATCTGCCGAGAGTGTACGCCTAGTCCGGACGATTCGCCAAGCAGGGGCCATGGATTCTCCGGGATGTTTGTTGCAAACTCTTACCCAAACCACGTTAGGGGTAATTCTCATGGCAGAGATCGAGATCCGGGAACTTGCCGAACTGGCCAAGTTGGCCCGACTGAGGCAAGCGACGAGCGGAAGCAAACGCACTTCCGAGGAAGTCGCGGGCCTGCTCAAGTCCTTTGCCATGCTGCAAGACGTAAACACGGAGGGCGTCGAACCCTCCGCCTACCCGATGACGATCGCTGCCAGACTGCGCCCCGACGAACCCACGAAACCACTACCGCAAGACCAGGTCCTCCGCAACGCGCCACGCCAACGCGCCGGTTGTTTCCTGGTCCCCCGCGTCATCGAAGGATGAGCCAACGGCCGCAAGCGCTGCCCGAATCAGCCGATGAAATCGCCCGGGCTGTTTCGGCCGGCCAAGCCCTGGCGGCCGATGTTCTGGAACGATCCCTGCAGAGAATCGCCGCCCTCGATGGCCGAGTGAAGGCATTCGTCGAGGTCTTCCATGACGCGGCACGACACAGCGCCCAGGCCCTCGATGCGGCGCGCGCAGGTGGCGCAGAGCTCGGACCGCTGGCCGGGGTGCCGGTGGCAATCAAGGACAACTTCGTGATGCGGGACCAACGGACAAGTTGCGGCTCCGCCATCCTCGAGGGATTTGTATCGCCCTACACCGCCTCTGCAGTCGAACGCCTGGTATCGGCGGGCGCCATCATCGTCGGCCGCACCAACATGGATGAGTTCGCAATGGGTAGTTCCACCGAACACTCATGCCACGGGCCGACCCATAACCCCTTCGACCTGCAGCGTATTCCCGGTGGCAGTAGCGGCGGCTCCGCCGCTGCGGTCGCGGCCCGCATGGTGCCGCTGGCACTGGGATCCGACACTGGCGGATCTGTACGACAACCCGCCGCGCTGTGCGGGGTCAGTGGCCTGAAACCGACCTATGGCAGGATATCGCGGTTCGGACTGGTGGCCTTCGCCAGCAGCCTCGACACGGTGTCGCCATTTGCATGTGACGCCACCGACCTGGCGCTCTGTCTTCGAGTCCTCGCGGGCGTCGATACCCGGGATGCGACTTCAATCAACGCACCGGTCCCAGACTACCTGGCCGCCGATGCACCAGGTATCGAGGGCTTGCGGATCGGCGTGCCAACGGAATATTTCGCCGACGGTCTCGACCCCGAGGTGGAGGCACGGACACGCGAAGCCCTGGCCATCCTCGAAATTCAGGGCGCCACGCTGGTCGAGCTGGCGATGCCCCACACCCGCTTCGCGATCCCGACCTACTACCTGATCGCGACTGCGGAAGCCTCCTCCAATCTGGCCCGCTACGATGGAATCCGATATGGACGGCGGGCAGAACACCCAGCCGACGACCTCAATGAGATGTACACCGCTACGCGGCACGAGGGATTCGGAGCGGAAGTCCAACGCCGCATCCTGCTCGGTTCGTTCTGCCTGCGTCAAGGCTACGTTGAAGAGTGGTATCAAAAAGCCCAAAAAGTACGCACCCTGATCCGTCGGGACTTCGACGCCGCGTTTTCGCAGGTCGACCTCATTGCCTCGGCAACTTCACCGGGAGCAGCCTTCTCCTTGGGCGAAAAACTCGACGACCCCCTCGCGATGTACATGAACGACATCCTCACCACCCCGGCCAACCTGGCGGGCGTGCCCGGGCTGTCGATTCCTTGTGGTTTCACCGACGAGGACCTGCCGGTAGGCCTGCAGTTGATGGGTCAAGCCCTCGATGAGGCAACCCTCCTGCGAACCGCCGCCGTCTTCCAGGAAGCCACCGACTACCACCGACGGGAGCCGGTACTGTGAGCGAGTTCGAGATCACGATCGGCCTGGAAGTGCACGTGCAGTTGGAAGTCCGCAGCAAGTTGTTCGCGCCGAGTCCCTACGCATCGGGTGGTGAGCCGAACACCCGCGTGTCGGTGGTCGAACTGGGTCTGCCAGGTGTCCTCCCGGTGGTCAACGAACGCGCCTTGGAATTAGCGGTCCGCGCCGGTATCGCATTGGAAGGCCAGATCAACCAACGCATCCACTTCGACCGGAAGAACTATTTCTACCCGGACCTTCCCAAGGGCTACCAGATCAGCCAGTACGACGAACCGTTCTGCACCGGCGGACGGGTACCCTTGGGTGACGGTCGCTATGGGCAACTCGAACGCATCCACCTCGAAGAGGATGCCGGTAAGACCACCCACACCAGCGGTGGCAGCCTGGTCGACCTCAACCGGGCGGGCGCCGCCCTGATCGAGATCGTCGGCCAGCCCGATCTGCACACTCCGGCCGACGCCTATGCATTCCTGACTCAACTCAAGCAGATCCTCCAATACGCAGGCATCTCCGAATGTGACATGGAGAAGGGTCTGCTGCGCTGTGACGCCAACATCTCCGTCCAAAGGACAGGCGAGGCCGAGCTCGGAACCAAGGTCGAGATCAAGAACCTCAATTCGTTCAAGATGGTCCAGCGGGCGCTCGAATACGAGGCGCGCCGCCAAACCGCCACCCTCGCCAATGGCGGTGCAATCCAACAAGAAACCCGGCTATGGAATGAGGAGAAGGGCGAGAGCGCCACCATGCGCAGCAAGGAGTCCGCCGACGACTACCGCTACTTCCCAGACCCGGACCTGCCCCCTATCAGCATTCAGCCGGCCTGGGTAGAGGAACTCCGCGCCGCCATGCCAGAGCTGCCCGCCGCCCGTCGCGAACGATTCCTGCACGACTACAGCTTGCCCGAATACGACACCGACGTGCTGCTGCAGGATCGGAACGTCGCAGACTACTTCGAGACCTGCGCCGAGGCTTGCCAAGACCCCAAGCTGGCCAGCAACTGGGTGATGACGGAGGTACTGCGGGCCCTGAAGGAACGCGACCAGGAGATCACGCAGTTCCAGATCCCGGCGACCCGGCTGGCCGAGATGATCGGCGCGCAGATCAACGGCAGGATCAGCCGCAACGCCGCCAAGCAGGTCTTTGAGCACCTCCTCGAACACGACCAGGACGTCACGTCCACCATCGAGGTCTTGGGTCTGGCCCAGATCAGCGACCCCGTCGAACTCGAACGCATCGTCCAGGGAATCATCGACGCCAACCCCCAACCGGTCGCTGACTTCCAGGCAGGCAAGCAAAAAGCGCTACACGCCCTGCAGGGCCTGACCATGAAGGCCACCAAAGGTCAAGCCAACCCACCCATGGTGCAGGAGATCCTGCGGCGCCTCCTGGATAGTCCCTGACCGACCAGGGTCACCTCGGCGGCGACTGGACTTTCGCCTCCGATTGGGACGCGACCCGGCTGCCGGCATCCTGGATCACTCGCTGGAGTTCCAGGATGTAGGCATCAAACTCCTTGCGTCCCCGCCTGCTCAACACGGCCCAGGTCTGGGGCTTGGCACCTCGGAAGGATTTAACGATCTCCACCAGCCCAGCCTCCTGCAACACCGAGAGATGACGACTGAGGTTGCCGTCGGTCAGCGAGCAGAGGTTCTTGAGGTCGCCGAACAGCAGACCATCCTTGCTGGTACGCAAGGCGGTCAGAATGCCAAGCCGAGCTTTCTCGTGCAGGACCCGGTTGAGGCCCTCGTAGGCGAAGTGCCCCTTGCCGGCTTCGTCCACCATTCTGCTCGAGACCTGCCGCTTGGACCTAGCCACGATTGTCCTCCGCGCCAGAATTCGGCGTCTCGAGCAACGATTCAATCGCCGGGCAGCAAGTCACCACGATCGCGGTGGCGCCGTATTCACGCACACCCTCCACCTCAAAAACCTGCGCGTGGATCTCCAAGATCCGTTCGGGAACTTCGTCGAGGTGCATGGCGGGTTTCCGTGTTGGAGTTAGCGAGAACTTTACCACGCAAAGCCCAAGTGTCAACCGAGGTGTTGGCCGGCCTACCGCCCGCTCACCCGGGTCAGCGGGCGCGCATCTTGGCGCGCCAGGCTGCCGGCATCGGTCCCGAAGCACTGTCGTCGCCGTAGGAGACCCGCAGCGACTCGAGGTCGGCCTTCAGGCTGACGATCCGATCCTGCTGAGCCGGGTCACCGTAGAGGTTTCGCAGTTCGTCCGGGTCGCTCCGGAGGTCGTAGAGTTCCCACTCATCGAATTGGTAGAACCAGATCAGTTTGTAGCGGTCGGTACGGATCCCGTAGTGACGGGCCACCTGGTGCACAGCGGGAAAACCGTAGTAGTGGTAGTAGATCGAACTGCGCCAATCGTCTGGCGCCGCGCCGCGCAGCAAATCGACCAGCGAACGGCCCTGCATACCGTCAGGACTGGCGACACCAGCCATCTCCAAGAAGGTCTGGGCGTAGTCCAGGTTTTGCACCAACTGGTCGGCCTTGGAACCGGCTTGGGTCACGCCAGGCCACCGCACAATCAGCGGCATCTTCAGCGACTCCTCATACATCCATCGCTTGTCGTACCAGCCGTGGTCACCGAGATAGAAACCCTGGTCGGAGGAGTAGATGACCACCGTGTTCTTGTCGAGACCGGTCTTCTTCAGGTAGTCCATCATCCGACCGACGTTGTCGTCGACACCCCGGATGGTGCGCAGGTAGTTCTTCATGTAACGCTGGTACTTCCAGCTCACCAACCCCCGCCCAGTGGGCCGGTCCTTTAGGAAGGCGGCGTTCTCTGCCGCGAATCCGCGGGTCCAGGCCGCCCGTTGGACGGCATTCATCTTCTTCAAGTTGCGGAACCCGGACTTGTCCGTACCGGATTTCTTGTCCCAGCCCTCGTGAGGATCGACGAACAGGTCGTAGACGATGTTCATGTGTCGGTCGATCTCCATCTCTTGATGGCGCGCGGGGCTGGCGTTGTCCTCGTACTTGTCGAACAAGGTCGCAGGTTCGGGCAACACGACATCGTCGTAGAGATCCAGGTGGCGCAACGGTGGCATCCAGTTGCGATGCGGCGCCTTGTGCTGGCACATCAAGACGAACGGCTGATCCGACTTGCGCTGCTCCTCGAGCCACTCGATAGCGAGGTCCGTAACCAGGTCGGTGCAGTAGCCCTCGACCTGGCGACGACCGTCCTTGTTGATGAACACCGGATTGTAGTAGTCCCCCTGCCCGGGCAGGATATCCCAGTAGTCGAAGCCCTGCGGATCGCTGCCCAGATGCCACTTGCCGATCAGGGCGGTCCGGTAGCCACCCTTTTGCAGGATCTTCGGGAAGGTCACCTGACCGCCGTCGAAGCGGTTGCCGTTGGCCATGAAACCGTTGCGATGACTGTGCTTGCCAGTCAGGATCACCGCACGACTCGGCCCACAGATCGAGTTGGTGCAAAAACTGTTGCGGAACAGCATGCCCTGCGCCGCCAGGGCATCGATGTTGGGCGTCGGATTCAGGGCCGCGTAACGGGTTCCGTAGGCCCCGATCGCATGCGGCGCATGATCGTCGGTAAACAAGAATAGGATGTTCGGACGCTGGTCCGGCTGCCGGGCAACTGGCATCTGACAAGAGGCAAGGAGCGCAAGCAGGACAAGCAGGTCGGTGGTAGATCGGTTCTTCATGGTGAACAAGCGGGCAGCCGCCCGGATCATGGATCCAGGATGTGCGTCCCAGACTGGCTCCAAAGCCCCACAGCTGCGAACGCTCACACGGTCGTAACTGGTACCGGAGGGGGGACTCGAACCCCCACTCTCATTACAAGAAACGGATTTTGAATCCGTCGCGTCTGCCAATTCCGCCACTCCGGCAAGTGGGATTCACGCTGGCCGCGACCGCGGCGCACCCGAATCGGGCACGCAAGGTACGCACACACCGCGGAGCGTCAAGCCCAAACCAGCTAGCCCGATCAGCCTCACAACAGCCGTTCCAACGAATCCACCAGACCCCGGTGCTCGCGAATCGAGCGGATTCCCAACAGCACGCCCGGCATGAAGGCCTGACGATCCAGGGCGTCGTGACGGATCGTCAACACCTGCCCGAGTCCGCCAAACATCACCTCCTGATGCGCCAGCAAGCCGGGCAAGCGCACAGAGTGCACCGGGATCCCGTTCCGCTCACCGCCCCGGGCACCATCCACCAACTCGGTCTGGTCTGGCCGACCCTGATTGAGAGGTCGCTCTGCCGCCGCCGCGATCTGGTCGGCGGTGTGCAACGCCGTACCGGACGGCGCATCCACCTTGCGATCGTGGTGCAATTCCAGGATCTCCACATCGTCGAAGTGCCGAACCGCTTCCCGCGCAAATTTCTGCATCAGGATCACCCCGATTGCGAAGTTGGGTGCCAGCAAGAAGCCGACCCCCTTGCCCTCCGCCAACCGCCCGAGTTCCTCGGCCTTGTCCGTTGCCAGGCCGGTAGTCCCGGCGACCACCGGGATGCCGGCGCTGAGCACCGTACGAACGTTGTTCTCCACGGCTTCGGGCACCGTGAACTCCACCACCACATCGGGC
>JAYZDB010000011.1:0-6525 GCA_036338025.1 Planctomycetota bacterium | reverse complement strand
GCATCCTGCGTCGGTGCGACCTGCTTGAGGATGTGGCTGGTCAGGACCCGGTCCTGGTCGGGGGTCGGACCCTTCTTCTTCGCGAGTAGTCGGATCAGGTGGTAGCCATGGGCGGTGCGCACGACATCGGAGACCTGGCCGACCTTCAAGGTGAATGCCACCTGAGCGTAGTTCTTGTCGACGTCCTTGCGCAGCATGTAGCCACGCTTGCCACCATTCCCCTTGCTCTTCTCGTCATCGGAGTGGGCCTGGGCGAGTTCAGAGAAACTCCCGCCCTTGGCAAGCTTGGATGCGATCTCCTGGATCGCGTCGAGAGCCTTGGCCGCGTCCTTGCCGTACATGGCTTCGCCAGCGTGGGCGCGAACCAGGGCAGCGATTGCCTGCGATGTGACATCCGCTGCCGCCTCCTCTTGCGGGTAGCTCCCCAGATAGGAGACCATGGCGTCGAATTCCGGCTGACGTACCGCGACACGCCGGACCAGGAAGATGACGTCCTTGGCCATGGTGCCCCGTTCCGCGTCACCCATCAGACGGGCGATGAACTTCTTTGGCTGTGGTACCGGACCCTGCACCTTTGGCGTGAAGGTGTCGACCAATTCCTTGGCGATCGCCCGCTTGCGCTTGAACCGTGACAGCAGGCCACCGCTGGTCTGGATCTCCTGCAGGAACCGAGCCTCCGCATGGGCGTTCTTCAGGGCGATCTTCAGCTGAACCGTCGGGTCGACCTTGGTCGGGACCTCGGCCGGTGGCTTGCCCTGTTTGTTCTTGTCTTGCTTGGCCTTGTCCTGGGGTAGTGGGGTCGCGGACTTGACCTGCACCGGCTTGGCGACCTTCTTGACGGCGTCTGCCTTCGGGGGGGTCTGGGCCGGGGCAAATCCGACGATGAGCAGGGACACGGCGGCGAGGTGAGTGGGCTTCATGGTCATGGTTTCGTGGATTCGTGGGGGGAGAAGATCACAGCTTCGACGGAGCCATGATGCAAGCCCTCGGCTGGTTCAGATCCGGATCGGTGTCAGCGCTGGTGTGCCGGCGGGGGGGCTGGCGTGCTCAGACGCCCGAGCAGAAATCGCGCTGAGTTCCCGAGGATTGTCTGAGTCGGAAGCACGACGTCCAGGATTGAACTGTAGTGGCTTAGTAGTAGGAGCTTGAAACGTTCGGGCCGGCCCAGGGCCTCCCAGAGGAGGTCCGAATTTCGGGCTGGGACGACCGTATCCCAGGAGGCTGTCACCATCAGGACCTTGGCAGTAGCGACATAGGCCGCGGTGTGGGCTGGGTCACTGTGGAGCTTGTCCCGCAACTGGGCGTACAGACCGGCCTCGTCGAGCCCTTCCGCCGTCTTCCGGGCGGCCCGCCAGCGCCGGACGCGAGACTCGCTGCTGTGCATGAACAGGTCCGGCAGGTCGCCGCCGGCCAGGATCAGTACTCCGCCACGAATCTCCGGCTCCAGGGCCAGCAGCGTTCCGGCCATGATTCCGCCGGTCGAGATCCCCAGCAGACCGATCTGGCCCTGGGCCGCGAAGGTCTGCTGGCGGGCCCAGGCGAGGATCGCACGGTTGTGGACCAGGCTACGCCGGAACAGCTTCTCGAGCGCCTCGGCGTCCTGGTGTGGCTTCATCGCGGACTCCACCCGTTCTCCGAACGCCACCGCGAAGCCACGGTGGCGCAGATATTCCGCCACCCGCCACATGAGATCCCTGCCGCCAGCCAGGATCGGCAAGCACAGTACGAAGGGTGCCGACTCCGCGGCGACCGGCAGCAGCAGGTGGAACTCAGGATGTTCCTCCCCACAGCTCAGTCGCCCGCGAAAGACCCGCCGGTCGCGGTCGATGGGCAGCAGGTAGTCTTCGACTACCTCGCCGGGCAGCGCGTAGCGATTGGCGACTTCTGGCGGCAGCGGGAGTGCGGGGCGCGGGTTGTCGGGTGCCGCGATCGTAACGCAGCCGGCCGGGGCCAGCAGTAGGCTCAGGGTTGCACCCCGCATCCAGCAGTACCGCATCATTCCCATCTGGGGCTCTTCGGCAGTTGAGGGCCTAGAAGTGGTGCTCGACCAGCAACAGGGCACCGTTGCCGCGTTCTCGGCCTTGGGGTCCGCCAGGATACGGCGACAGACCGGCTTCGACGTTGATCAGGTTGCCGGCCATGGCGTGCAGAGAGGTCCACTCGTTGAAAGTGTAGGTCAGATTGCCCAGCAATCGCATGTTGTAGTCCCGATAGTCGTAGCGGGTGCGGATTCGGAGTTGGAGGTCGGGATACAGCTCGGTGGCGAACGAGGCCTTGAAGTAGTCCTGGCTCGAGCTGACGCGGATTCCCTTCTTGATCCAGGTCAGTTCGACTGGATCGTCCAGACGGCTGGCCCGCAGGCGGGCAGAGAGGCGGCCGTATCGATTTCGGATCCGTGGTGCTGCGGGAGCGTTGTGGGTCTTGAAGGTGTTGATGGCGAACTCGACATCGCTGAACAAGGGCAGCTCCTTGATCGCGTTCCGCACCGGTCGACGGATCATGCGGGTGCCGTTTTCGGTCAGTCGACGGTTCTGGTCCATCCGGTCCCGTTCATCGAGGAAGTTCGACAGTGGGTCGGATGCCACCCGGATCTGGGATCGCAGCAACGGGGCGCCGATCGCACGCTCGACACGCTTGTGGTCGTCTCCGATCATCTCGGCGAGGAAGCGGAGTGCGACTCGTTCGAGCGGGTTCTTGACCGCGCGGATCGCCTTGCGGGTCAGTTGCCAGCGTTCTTGCAGGTCCGTGAAGTCGATGTCGGGTTCGGCTGGCTGCACCATGCGGGAGCCGTGGCGCGAACTGACCACCATCGCCGGTTGGGCACCCGGATTCAGGATCTGCTGGGCCCGTCCGTGCACGGTAGAGCGCCATTTTGGCGTCGCCGCGCTCCAGCTAACACGGTCGGTGTCCGGTGGCAGGTACTCGACCCCGATGCGGATCGTGGGGGTCTGGCTGGCTGGAAGTTCGACCTGTGTGGACCCTCGCCTTGGGATCGAGTCCACCGGCGCGATCACGCAACCGGTGAGCAGGACCAGGCAAAAGCCTGCAGATCGTTTCAAACAGCTACCCTCCTGAGGGAATTGCGGACAACACGAATTGGACAGAGATCAGTGGCCGTGACCCACGCGGAAACCGTCACGAGCGCCGATCCTGCGGTGCGAAGGCCGGTGCGCGTATCGGTGCACCGCATGACCGACAAGACTAGGCTTTCGCAAAGTCACTAGTCCTAATCATATCAGAAGTAACGGACACAAGTTCCGTTTATTCCTGGACTTCAGTCCGGCCTCAGATCCTGCGCTGGGAAGGGGCGTTCAGGAATCGGCGAATTTAAGCAGGCCTTCGCCGGGCAGGAATCGTTCCCCATGCGTGGCCGCCAGGGCCCGCAGACGCGCCACGATGTGGCCGTGCCCCTCGGCTGCTGCGTAGCGGGTAATGCCGCCGGTGAAGGGGGGGAAACCCATCCCCATCACCATCCCGAGGTCGATGTCCTGTTCGCTCGCGACCAGTCCTTCGTCGAGGCAGCGGTAGGCCTCGTCGACCATCGGATAGATCAGTCGTTCGAGGATCTCGGAGCGGCTGGGTTCCTTCGGGGGTCCGGTACGCAGTTCCGCCAGTACCGCCGCTCCGCCGTCGGACAGGATGCCGCCGCCGGTCTTTGTTCCGAGGTGGCCGGCGTCGACCATCGCCTGGAACAACTCGCAGGGCTTCATCCGGTCCGCAAAGGCTGTCGACATCACTTCGCTGACCTTGCCAGCGACGTCGAAGCCGACTTCGTCCAGCAGGCGCGCGGGTCCCATCGGGAGACCGAAGTCGAGCATGACCTTGTCGATCGTCTTGGGGTCGCAACCCTCCAGCATCAAGACCGCTGCTTCGTTCATGTACGGCGCCAGACAGCGGTTGACCAGGAAGCCCGGGCTGTCTTTCACGACTACGGGAGACTTGCCCATCTGCACTGCCAACTTGCAGGTGGTCGCGATGGTGGCGGGTGAGGTGCGGGGGCCGACGACCACTTCGACCAGCGGCATCTTCTCCGGTGGGTTGAAGAAGTGTAGGCCGATGACGCGTTCGGGGTTTTCGAGACCCTCCGCCATCGCATCGATTGGCAGGGAAGAGGTGTTGCTGGCCAGAATCGCGGTGGGTGGTAACCCGGCTTCGATAGCCTGGGCGAACAGTCGCCGCTTGACGTCGAGGTTCTCAACCACCGCCTCGAGGAAGAAGTCAGTGCGGTCTAACCGGCCCCAGCTGGTCGAGACGGCCAGGCGATCCTGGACCCCGGTTGCCTCGTGGGGCTTTATCCGCCGGCGCTTGCGAAGTTTGCTCAGCACTTTCTGGAGCCGTTGCTTGGCTCCTGACAGGGCATCAGCGCTGAGGTCACACAGCCGTACGCGCAGCCCCTTGCGTGCCATCAGCCCACCGATGCCTGCACCCATGGCGCCACCACCCACGATGTGGGCGTGGCTTACATCGGCGGCGTCGTCCGCCTTGCCGAGACGCTTGGCGTGGTCCATCAAGAAAAACAGCCGAACCAGGGCTTTGCAGGTTGGACTCACGACCAGTTTGCCGAGTGCCTCGGCTTCTCGCTGCAAGCCGACTTCGGGCTTGTGGGCAAACGCGTCCAGGCAGAGCGAGAGGGCAGTCGGCGGCGCCTCGTAGAACCTGCCCGGTCCGTTCGAGAGTGTCTTGGCGACTTTCTTGCGGACCAGGCTCCGGAGCAGTCCGACGTGGCTCATCCAGAACGCCATGCCGCGCAGTGTTCGCTTCGGTCGCTTGATGCCACGGTCGCAGAGTTTGCGGACTTCTTGCTGGGCCGCCGCCATCAGCTGCTCGCTTGCGACCACGCGGTCTACCAGGCCCGCCCGTCGGGCGGCGTCGGCACGCAGCGCGCGCCCCTTCAGGATCAGGTCGAGCGCCTTTGGGATTCCGATCAAGCGCGGCAGCCGTTGGGTGCCACCGAAGCCAGGAACGATGCCGAGTTTGACCTCGGGTAGACCGATGCTGGTGGCGGGGTGGTCACTGGCGACGCGCAGGTCGAAGCACAGGGCCATCTCGTAGCCGCCGCCGAGGCATGGGCCCTCGATGGCTCCGACCACCGGAATCGTCAACTCCTGGAACATTGCGAAGACCGTCTGGCCGGTGCGGGCAGCCCGTACGCCTTCGGCAGGGTCGGTGATCGCCTCGATCAGGCTGATGTCGGCGCCGGCGGCGAACATGCCGGATGTGGAGCCGGTCACGATCAAACCGCGGACCGAGGTGTCGTCTCGGAGACGCTGCAGTGTGTCCCTCAGAGAGTTCAGCCGACGCTCAGTGAGCGTGACGACACTCTCGGAGTCGGCGCCGAGTCGCAGGATGGCAATCCCGTCTCGCGCCTCGTCGAGGTGTACGATGCCGACGCTGACATCCTCGGTGTCGCAGGCCGTCGAGGTCATGCTGCCTCCACCACGAAAGCCTGTCCTTGGCCGCCACCGATGCACAGGGAAGCGAGTCCATAGCGTTCCCCGGCAGCGCGTAATTGCCGGGCGAGGCTCAAGACGATGCGAGCGCCGGTGGCGGCGATCGGATGGCCCAGCGCGATGGCGCCGCCATCGGCGTTGAGTCGTTCCATCTCGATGTCACCGAGCGGGCCTTCCAGGCCGAGTTTTTGGCGGCAGTAGTCTCCGCTCGCGAAGGCCGCCCGACAGGCCAGAACCTGCGCCGCAAAGGCCTCGTTGATCTCGAAGCGCTGCAGGTCCTCGAATCCGATCCCGGCTTCTCGCAGCGCTGCCGGGGTGGCGTGCACGGGACCCAGGCCCATCATGCGTGGATCGAGTCCGGCGTGGCCGTGGCCGGCCAGGATCGCCAGTGGTGCGAGGTCGAGTTGCTCGGCACGCTGCTCACTCATGACCAGCATGGCGGCAGCGCCGTCGGTTACCTGGCAGGAATTACCAACCGTGACGTTGCCTTCACGTTTGTCGAACACCGGTCGTAGTTTGGCCAGGGCTTCGGAAGTCTGGTTGCTGCGGATCCCGTTGTCTGCCTCGACCAGGTGGTCGAAGCGCGGGCCGACCGGGGTCGATGCGATCTCCTCTTGCAAGCGGCCGTCGACCTGGGCGGCGGCCGCCCGCTGGTGGCTGCTCAACGCGAAGGCATCCTGGGCGGCCCGGTCGATGCCGAAGTGCCGGGCGACGTTTTCCGCGGTGTTGCCCATCATCAAACCTGAGACCGGGTCGGTGAGTCCTTCCAAGATGGCGACTCGTGGCTTCAGGAACCCTGGACGGAAACTCGCGATGGTGGCGATTCGCTGACCGAGGCTCTTGGCCTTGGAGAGCCTGGTGAAGAACTGCACCAGGCGGTCGTTCATCAGCAGCGGGTAGTTGGACATCGATTCGGTACCTCCGACCAGGAACGCGTCTCCGGCACCGGCGCGCATGCGCATCTGGGCGGCGTAGATGGCTTCCATCCCCGAAGCGCAGTTCCTCATGATGGTGACGCTCGGGACCGACTCCGGTACGCCGGCGCGCAGGCTCGCGACCCGGGCGATGTTGGCTT
>JAYZDB010000010.1:0-15827 GCA_036338025.1 Planctomycetota bacterium | reverse complement strand
CGACCGATCGGACACTGATCCTCGAACGAGGTACGCCTCGGTGAAGTACCGCGCGACGTCGACGCTATTGATCGCCGCGGCACTGTGCCAGGCCTGCGGTCCCGATGGACCGACTCAGCCGATCCTGCTCGACCTCACCGGCATGGAAGCGCCGGTCGCGCGCAAACTGCGTAACATGCACCGGGTCATCCATAGATCCCCCTCAGCGGAGTCTCTCGGTGCCTTCGCACGCGCGCTCCATGCGCACGCCCTGCTCACCTACGCCGAGTGGGCCTACCTGGCCGCCGCCGAACTCGCCACCGGTCAAGACGCCTACCAGCACCTCCACCTGGCCGGCGTGGTCGCATCTGAGTCCGACCCAGTCCGAGCACAGGAGCACCTGGCACGGGCCGCCGACCTGCGCCCCGACTCACCTGCAACCCAGTTGCTGCGCGGGCGGATGCTGGAGAGCCTGGGACGGTTTGACGAAGCCGAGGAGTGCTACAAGACAATCGTCCAGCACCACCCCTCCAGTCACGCGTCCCTCGGGGTCGGCCGCAGCATGCTGGCACGAGGCGATGCAAAGGGCGCACTCCCACATCTCGACAAGGCACGGCAACTCGATCCCAGGCACCGCGAGGTCCACGAGGCACGAGCTCGCTGCCTCAATCAACTCGGCAGGATCGAGGAAAGCCGGGCCGCCGCCCGACGCGCCGGAGACCTGGCCCGCCCAACGCCATTCCTTGACCAACTCCAGATCCGCGTCGCCAACGAGAACATCAGTTCCGAAGCCCGTCTGCACCGCGGTGCGGCGCAGGCTCAAGCTGGCCAGACAGCGGCGGCCATCAAGAGCTTCGAAGGGGTCCTCGAAGTTCGAAAGGACCACATCGAAGCTCTCGATTACCTCGCTTTGCTCGTGCAGGAGACCGAACCCAGGCGTGCCCTGGGCTATCTCGATCGGATCCTCGCGGGCAACCCGGACCACATCCGCGCCCTCGAACTGCGTGCGCGCATCAAGATCCGGTTTCGAGACCGCGCCGGCGCCGAACAGGATCTAAGAAACCTGCTACGAGTCCAACCTGACCACGCCTGGGCCCGGAAGACGTTGCGAAGGTAAAAGGAAATTCGAGTGCACCGCACTAGACTCCGCTGCGATTCCGGGTTCCTGTCCACCTGCAACGAATGAGCGAAACCAGCGATCCTGCCAGCAGTCCTGTCGATCCGAAAATCGCCGCCGATCGCCAACTGCTCATCGATGCCGAGACCCGTGGCATCGGCGCCCGTGTCGGTGCGATGACACGACTGTCCGGCCCGGGTTGGCTGCAAAGCGCCATCACTCTCGGTGGAGGATCCCTGACCGGTGCGCTGTTCCTCGGCGTGCTCGGTGGCTACAGCATGCTCTGGGTCCAGTTGGTTGCGATCATCCTGGGCGTGATCATGCTGTCGGCGATCAGCTACGTAACCCTCACCACCGGCAAGAAACCATTCCAGGCCATCAACCAGCACATCAACCCGGCACTCGGCTGGAGCTGGGCCTTGGCGACCTGCACAGCCAACATCCTCTGGTGCATGCCGCAGTTTAGCCTGGCATACGCAGCGCTCGACAAGAACCTGCTCGGTGACGTCCTCAACCAGGACACCGGAGTCGGGGGCAAGTTGATGGTGTCCGCGGTGATCCTGGCCCTGACCCTCGGAATCGTCTACCTGAACAGTCGAGGCGGCAAGAGCGCCAAAGCGTTCGACTGGTTCTTGAAGGGCCTGGTAGGGATCATCGTCATCAGTTTCTTCGGGGTCGTGATCGTCCTGGCTACCCAGGTCGGCCTGCCCTGGGGCGAGATCTTCGGTGGGTTCGTCCCCGATCTCGGACAGGCCAGCGAACCGACCGGGGCGGTGGCAACGCTGGTCGGACAGGTCACGACCGAGCATCAATCCTTCTGGTCGGACAAGATCGTGTCCCAGCAGCGAGCCGTGATGATCGCTGCCGCCGCCACGGCGGTCGGTATCAACATGACGTTCCTGTTGCCCTACTCGATGCTGAACCGGGGCTGGGACCGCCACTTCCGTGGCCTCGCGCGCTTCGATCTCGCGACCGGCATGGCAATCCCCTACGTCCTGGTAACCACCTGCGTGGTCATCGCAGCAGCCAGCCAGTTCCACGCCCAGGCCGACGACAAGTTGCTGAGTAGCGACCCAGCGGTCATGGTCGAAAGCCCCTTGTTTGCCAAGGCCAAGGCCAACCTGGTGAGTCGCGCTGCCCGCGAATACGCCCCGACCGGTGCCGATGCCCCGGTGTTTGCGGATCTGCCCGAGCCAACCCAGCTAGCCCGCGTTGCGGCCCTTTCTCAAGCCGACAAGCGGCTCGCAGCCTCGCTGATCAAACGCGATGCCTTTGCACTCTCGGCCTCGCTCGCCCCTCTGCTCGGGACTGGCGTCGCCAACCAGGTGTTCGGGCTCGGAGTACTCGGGATGGCTATCTCAACAATCATCATCCTCATGCTGATCAACGGCTACGTGATGTGCGAGATGTTCAGGCTCCCCCAAGGTGGTCGGATGCACATGATCGGCTGCCTGATCGCCGGGGTGGCCGGAGCGATCTGGCCGCTGGTGTGGGACGGGCCAGCCAAGTTCTGGCTCGCGATCCTCGTGTCAGCCTTCGGGATGATGCTGCTACCGATTGCCTACATCACCTTCTTCTGCATGCTCAACAGCAAGAGCCTGATGGGCGATGCCCGTCCACAGGGAGGCCGACGCCTGACCTGGAACATCTTGATGGGAGTGGCGGTGATCGGATCCATCGCAGCTGCTGCGACCGCAGTCATCGACAAAGCCAGCGACCCCAAGGCTGGCTGGATCGTGATCACGCTGGGTTCCATCGTCGTCATCGCCGTCCTCATCGGGTTCATGCGACGACGGCCTGCGTCGGCCTGACGTTCACGCCGAACAGACTACGGGGGACAACTGTCTGGTGATCTACTGGATCCGGCTGGTCGTGACGTTGGTGTTCCCGCCAAACTTGTTCTTGAACGGGTTGATCGTCACCACCTGGCTATAAAAAGTCAGGCCGATCGGCGCGTTGTTTGGAACGGTCACCTTGCTGGATCCGGTTCCGGCCCGGTCCAGGGTCCCACCGATCAGGATAAGCGGTGACTGAAGCCAGGTCAGACCTAAGAACCGGTAGGTCGAAGGGCTGGGAGAAACCGTCAGGATCCAGCTGTGCCTGGCGCCGGCACCAAACTCCCAGTTGGCAGAGCCGCCGCGTCGCAGCAAGGCCTCGACGTCCAACTTGCGCGGATTGGTGACAGAATAGCGGAGATGAAGACGGCCGCTGAACCCCGCTGCATTCTGGATATACACAGCATGTGGAGCGTAGGACGCGCCGGTTGGGGCCTCGAACGTGATCGAGGTGTCACTCACGATCCTGAAGGAGGTGCGTGGGTCAGTGCCTGGAGTCAGGACGGTGTCGCCAACAGTGACCTGCGTTGCGCCGGTGAAGTTGATACCGGTCAGAGTCACGGTCCCGCCACGAAAGGCCTGCACGGTGCCCGGAGATACTGAATCGAGGCGCGGCTCATTTCCGCTCTTCTGACGCAGGCAACTACGGCCATTGCGGTAACTGATGATCGCGGACTTCGATGCAGACCCGAACATGGTAAGGCTGCCATTACAACCATAGAGATTCGAGCACATGATGAAGCAACCCCCCGACGCGGTATCGCAGTGATTTGCCCCGAAGCTGTGTCCAAGTTCATGGGCAGTCAATCCGACCCGCTGCTGGAAGTCGTTCGAAAAGTGCGTGAACGACAGGCCATAGCCATTGCGAGTGCTACAGATCGAACGCAGGTAAGCCACGCCGATAACACCGCTGGTGGTGAACTTGCCGGTGAGGAGGTGGGTCACATCCCGCCGAACTCCACTGTGGTTGCTGCGCCAACGACTCCGATAGTCACTGAGCAGGGTGTTGTAATTCGAGCTGCTGTAGACCTGACTGGTCCTCACGATGATGGTGGTCAGCAGGAACTCGACCTCAACGTCCCGACTATAAATGACGTTGCAGGCATTGATGATGCTGGTCGCGTCGTACTGGGTCGCGATTGTGTCGCTGCCGTGCTTCTTGTACTCATCGAAGTCAAGGTCGAGGGCAAGTTCGCACTCGTAGATCGGGCCATTGCCAGAGCTCTTGGGCCGCCCCGGGGACACCGGCGCCGGCACCGTGTGATCAACTCCACAGCGGTGACGCGAGGGCTTGACATCACGACCGTTGTGCACGACGTAGGTCGCACGGTTGGCGGTCGGAACCAACTTGCTGAGCGCTTGCACGCTCCAGGGCGTCGTAAGTCCCGCGAGCCGAACGAACGCCGTCAACTGCCCGCCGATCAGTGAGGCCGCTACCTGGCTGTCCGCGTGACCTGCGACGACACCGCGATAGGTCGAGCTGGCCGGCGTCGGAAGGACCTTCATCCCGTTCTTGCCCGAGGCGATCAACTTGAAGTCCGCCGCACGGATGTCGTGTTCGCGCAGAACCAGCTGGTAGGCCTTGCCGTCGAAGTCGACGACAAGCTCGAAACCCGCCACCAGCGAACCTGGAATCGAGAGGTCTTGTAGAGTCGCCTGCTTGATGCCAAACCCATCAAGAACAGTCTGGGGGGCGGGCCGCACCACCGGGCCCGCCAGCTGGCCTGTCTGAGCCGCAGCAGAAGTCAGGAGGGCAAAGGCAACGAAGGACGACACGGCCACTATGGGGAAATTCCTAAGCATGGATCTCGGAGATTGGGTGGGCTAGGGGCAGGAGATTGCGACCGATAGTGTAGCAAGTTGCCGGCCTACGCTCCCCTGAGCCGCCAGAATGTCCAAGGAGTGTCTCGTTTTGATCGACCGCAAGACGGAACGAGCCTCGGCGGTGGCGCTCAGTAGAATCCAGCCGTCAACCAACCCCTACCCACGGTCCCGACCATGACCCTCGTCCACACCGTCTATTCCGCGACTCTTCTGGCCCTATCTGCGACCGCGGTCGCCCAAGGTGATATTCCCGCGTGGGGCAACTGGCGGGGTCCGGACCACAACGCCATCGCCAAGACCGGCAACCCGCCGACCGAATGGAGTGAAGAAGACGGCAAGAACATCCTGTGGCAGATCGACCTACCGGGCAAGGGCAGTTCCTCGCCGATAATCTGTGGCGACCGGGTCTTCGTCACAACGGCAATCGAGACCGATGAGACCGGCAAACCTGCCGAGTCCCCACCGAACCAGGGCAGCGGCGATGAACGCCAACGCGACAGCTCCGGCCGAGACACCGGCAGACGCAGCCGCCGGTTTGGACGGAGCAGACGGGGAGGCTTCGGCGGCGGCAGGACACCGACCAAGGTCCACAATTTTTCCGTGTTGGCTTTCGACCGCCAGACCGGCAAGCAAGTCTGGCGCACCAAGGTGCACTCCACCGTCCCCCACGCTGGTTCACATCGCACCGGCAGCCAGGCCTCGAACTCCCCGCTCACCGATGGCGAGCACATCTTTGCCCACTTCGGGTCGCGCGGAATCCACTGCCTCGACATGGACGGCAAGCTGAAATGGTCGAAGCAGCTCGGCAACATGACCACCCGCAACTCGTTTGGTGAAGGCAGTTCGCCAGCCTTGCACGGCAACACCCTGGTAGTCAACTGGGACCACGAAGCCGGTTCGTTCGTCCTCGCACTCAACAAGAAAACCGGCAAGGAGCTGTGGCGTACGAAGCGAGACGAACGCACCAGCTGGTCGACGCCGCTGATTGTCGAGGCCAACGGCAAGACCCAGGTCATCATCGCTGCTACCAACGCGTCCCGCAGCTACGATCTCAAGAACGGTAAGATGATCTGGTCATTGGAAGGCCTGACCGCCAACGTCATCCCGACCCCGATCTACCAGAACGGATTGCTCTACCTGATGAGCGGCTACCGGGGCAACGCGGTGCAGGTTCTCAACCTCAAAGGAGCCAAGGGCGATCTCGCGGACAGCAAGAAAATCGTCTGGACTCACGACCGCAACACTTCGTACACGCCTTCGGGCCTGGTCTACGACGGCAACTTCTATTTCATGCGGTCGAACAACGGCATCCTGTCCTGCCTCGACGCCAAGACGGGCAAGGTCCGATACGAGGGTGAGCGGCTCGGCATCCGTTCGGTCTACTCATCGCCGGTCGCCGCCGCAGGCCGGGTTTACATAACGGGCCGCGAAGGCACTACCAAGGTGGTAGAGGCTGGCGATACGTTCAAGGAACTCGCCACCAACAAGCTGGATGACACCATCGACGCCTCGGCAGCAGTTGTCGGTGACAAGCTCTACCTGCGCGGCTGGAAGAAGCTCTACTGCATCGCCGATACCAGCAAGGACAAGTAGGCGCCGCGGCGCCAGCCGGCCCGGTACTGATACTCGTCAGTCCTTGCTGAGAGCCTTGTGATCGCGCAGGAACTCGTGTCGCTCGGTGAAAAACTTCCGCAAACCTGGAGAGCGGCCGCTGCCCTGATCAATCGCCTGCAAAAAAGCCTCATGGCCATAGAGCCCCTTGTCATCAAGCTTGATGAGAGGCTCGATCTGCGCACGTAGCTTCTCGACGATTGGTCCGATCTTTTGCCAGTCGACCCAGGTGTCCCGGACTTCACGACAGTTCGCGAGGTACTGCGCCCGCCACTTCGGCACCGACAGCACCTTGCTGACCAGGGGAGCGCGCTCCTGCTCGATAAGAGCCAGGGGCTCGAGGCTGGCAGAACTCAAACGCGGTGAACGCCGGCGAGCACCACCGCTAGCAGGGGTGGCGCCACGCTGGCCAAAACCGCCCGGCCCACCGCCGTAGTTGAAGGCTTCGTTGTTATCCCGAAACAGCGGACAGAATCGACCCTTCGGATCCAGGTAAAGGGCGTAGTCACTGCCACGGTAGTGGTAGCCATCGCCATCCATCAAAATGTTGTCGATGGCAAGGAACCACAGGGTCCGGTCGACATCGAGAATCTCAGGTAACACGGACTCAAGCTTGTCCGCCGGAGTGTCGTGGAGCAGCTTGCAGAACTCGATCAACCGCGCCCAGGCCTTCTTCTTGGACTTGGCGGACTTGAGCAGGTACTTGCCGTCATAGTCCTTCTGCTCGGAACCGAGATAGTAGAACGCGGACTCTCCATTGAAGTTCGGCGGGATCTTCCAACGGGCACCCTTGCGGGTGTCGAAAGCCTCTTTGAGGAAGTCCTTGTTCAGTTGCTGATCGTTGATGTAGAGCCCCCAACTCTCGCCATTGATCACCAGATGCACGTAGCAGGCCTTCGGAATCGGCACGTAGTGAGCCGCCAGATGGGCGAACAACACCGTCCGCATGAAGGACGGATCAGCGTGACCATTGAGGAGGTTGATGGTCTCGTAGCCGCCGAGCGTCTGCTTGCCGTCCACGTAATCCATGGCGATCGCAAACGATGTCTTTTGGGCGCCGCGCAAGGTGAAATACGACGAACTCCCACGGTAGTGGACACCGACGTCCTTGTAGGCCTTGCCATCGACCGTCATGGTCGCCGGCACCTCGACATCCGTTCGATAGAAGGTCTGCAGTTCCTTGGTCCAGTTAGGAAGTTCGAAGTCGAGGAAGACCGTGCGGATCACATCAAGGTCATAGAGTGCCTTGTCCGCATGGCTCTTCACCGAGTCCTTGGCAATCTTCCGGGCCGGTAACTCGGACTTGCCGGCAGCAGATCCGTCCGCGCCGGATCCTTCGCCGAGCTTACGCAGCTTGACGAGATGATCCCGAGCGGCGACCCGCTCGCCCCCGTCGAGGCGTTTGTTGCCGTTCTTGTCGAACTCTTTGACGAGCTCCACCGCCTTGAATCTCGGCATGCGAGATTTACGAGCCCTGCGATTCTGGGCGTTGAGTGTTGCCGCCGCCACCAGGACGACGAGGAGCCACAAGACGAAGGTTTTCCGTGTAGATATGTTCATGAGACCAGGCCTGTACGCCGCAGCCTAAGGCAGAACAGCGCGGGGCGTCCAGCCTGGAACAACAACGTGGCGTCAGGATTGCACCCGTAAGTACGAGCAATATGCGGTTAGCCTGCACCCTCGTGACGACAAGGCGCACTTTCCTGATGCTGTTGGGGCCCGGGCTCCTGGTTGCAGCCACCGGGGTCGGCGCCGGAGATCTCGCGATCGGGGCCATCACGGGCAGCAGGCTCGGCGTAGCCATCCTGTGGGCGGTCGTGGTGGGTGCCGGATTGAAGTTCGCGATGAGCGAAGGCCTCGCCCGCTGGCAGATCGCGACGGGCGAGACAATCCTCGAAGGCGCACTGCTGCGACTCCCCGCCCCGGTGCGGTGGATCTTCCTGATCTACCTGCTGACCTGGAGTTGGTTCGTCGGCTCGGCCTTGATCAGCGCCTGCGGCGTCACGACCCACGCGCTGATCCCAGTACTCGACGATCCAATCCGCGGCAAGGTCGTGTTCGGCATCGCCAGCAGCCTGCTCGGGCTGGTCCTGGTCCGACGCGGCGGATTCCGACTGTTCGAGAAATTCATGCGGGTCTGCATCGTGTTCATGTTCGTCACCGTGGTGTTGACTGCAGGCCTGTTGGTCGAGAGTTGGAGCGAAGTGGCGACCGGCCTTGTGGTACCCAGGATCCCCGACGCCGGTGGCGCTGGAGTGCCGACAACCATCGCGCTGATCGGTGGCGTCGGCGGTACCCTGACGGTGATTTGCTACAGCTATTGGATCCGTGAGACCGGTCAGGACGGACCGGACGACCTCGCAATCTGCCGCGCAGATCTGACAATAGGATATTCCGTGACGGCGCTATTCGGCATCGCGATGGTCATCCTGGGCAGTGGGATCGAGATCGAGGGCAGCGGCGCCGGACTGGTCGTCGCCCTGGCGGATCGGCTCGAAGAACCGCTGGGACCGTTTGCCCGCTGGATGTTCCTGGCAGGCGCGTTTGGCGCCGTATTCTCCAGCCTGCTTGGCGTCTGGCAGTCGGCGCCATATGTGTTCGCAGACTTCTGCGCGATCATCTCGAGACAAGACAACTCGAGCCACTCGCCTATCGACACCTCGAGCAGGCCCTATCGCGGCTACCTCTATGCCATAGCCTTGGTGCCAATGGTCGGCCTCTGGGTGCCGTTCAAGGAGATGCAGCAGCTGTGTGCAATCCTGGGAGCGCTGTTCTTTCCGATGCTGGCCATCGCCCTACTGTGGCTCAATGGGCAGTCAGAGTGGGTCGGCCAGAAATTCAAGAACCGTTGGCTGAGCGTCTCGATCCTGACCGCGACCCTGTTGTTCTTCCTGGCACTCGAGATCCAGCGTTGGCTCGGTTAGCCAAATCCCGGTCATCCCGATTGCAGCTGGAAGATGATCGAGTCCGGTTCGAATTCGAGTAGAACCCAAGCTCCCGAAGAGCATGTCTACGCAAACCCCAACCTGCACCAAGTGCAACTCGACGACCGAATTCGCCGGCGTCACGAGGCCTTCACAAACGGATGAGACCAGCTATGCCGTGGTCTGGAAGTGCTCAAGTTGCGGAGGTGAGGTCCACGACCCCTGTCCGCTCGGTCCGATCATTCCGACACCTGATAGTTGCTTGAGTTGTGGCGCCGAGATCGCAAGCGACGCCGAAAATGGCGTCTGCAACTGCGGCATGAACCCTGCGCAAGCCGAAGCAGCACTCGGAGTGACCAAGATGCCGACCGACCCGGTCGATGCGGCCCGCCAGGCCTACGAGTCCGGCATGTTTCGGTATGGTCTCGCGCTCCTCAACAAGACAGTTCTCGCCGACCCAACGGACGAGGCCGCCTGGCTCGGCAAAACGTCTTTCCTGGAGTCCATGAAATTCCAGGCGGCCCACCTCGCACTCCTCGAGCACCTTGCCACACTCGAAATCGGTGCTGCCCGGGCCATCTACGGCAATCGCCTGCAGCAGCAAGGACGGCACGAGGATGCCGCCAGGCACTACAAGGAGTTCCTCGCCCAGATGCCCGACCACGAACTCGCTCCGCAGGTGGTGGCGAATCTGGCGGTCGCCCTGGGCGAGTTGGGACGCCCCAAAGACGCCGATACCCACTGCGAGGCGGCAATTCACCAAGAGCCGGCGCGAATCTGTCACTACACGAACTACGCCACGATGCTGGCACACCAGCAGAGATTCGGCGACGCCGTGGCGACGGTCGACTCAGGCCTGGTCGCGGTGCCCGGCATACCTGCCCGGATCCACTTGCTGGAAACGCGCTCGATGATCCTCTCCGACATGGAACGTGGACAGGATGCCTTGCTCACCATTCAGCAAGCGATCGCACTCGGCGCGGATTCTCTGCGTGCACACTTCTGCCTCGGCAGAGCGCTCGCACTGGTGGGAGAACTCGGCCCGGCGCGCGAAGAAATCGGCTACGTCCTTGAGCAAGATCCCGACAACGTCTTCGCCCAGCAAGCGATGGAGGCCCTCGACAAGGCGCTCAAGGCTCCCTAGGCCCGCCCGCCGCAATTCGACGAGCTTCAGGCCTCCGCGAGGGCTGACTCAATCTGTTGGTAGTTGGCCCCCAGCACCGGCGGCTGATCCCCCACCACGGTGACGGGAATCGACGCAAAACCCATCGTCACCATCTCGTCCTGGGCGACGGGATCGTTGTGCACGTCCTTCACCTCGAACTCGAGACCCTTCTGTGAAAGAAACTCCTTCACCTGGGTACAGGCCCCTCAACCAGCTCCGCTGTAGACAACAATCCGCTTCTGTTCACTCATGGAAAACTCCTGTACTCGGGAGCGACAACCATCCCAGGTGCCAGGCTCGGAAGCTAGCCTTTCTCTGACTCTCTTATCAGGACGGCAACTCCTGCCGACTCGCTTCGTCCTCCAAGTCTCCGAGCATTCCAGCGAGATCGAGAACCTCCGGTGAGTAGGCCGCCAGACGATTCCGCATCACGTCGATCGCTTCGGGGTTGTCATCAACCAACATAAACCCGCGGCCGTGTCTCGCCGCGGCCTCACCAAGCGTCCCGCTCCCCGCAAAGAAGTCGATCAGGAGATCCCCTGGCCGCGAGTGCACCTTGACGATCCGTTCGAGTACGCCCAGCGGTTTTTGGGTGGCGTAGCCGGTCTTCTCCTTGCCGTTCGGACTGACAATGGTGTGCCACCACACATCCGTCGGCGTCTTGCCCCGCGCGGCCTTGTCTTTTCCGACCAGGCCCGGAGCCATGTAGGGAATCCGATCCATCTCGTCGAAGTTGAAGGTGTATCGCTCGGGGTCCTTGGCATACCAGAGGATGTGGTCGTGCTTCGCCGACCACTTCTTCTTGGTCCGTGCCCCATAGTCATAGGCCCAGATGATCTCGTTCATGAACGAGTCCCTGCCGAAGATGCGGTCGAGCAGCACCTTGCAGTAGTGAACCTCACGCTGGTCAACGTGCAGGAAAAAGCTCCCGTCGACCTCCAGCAACCTGTGAGCCTGTTCGAGCCGGGGACCGAGGAAGCCCAGGTAGTCCCCGAATGCATCCGCATACCCCGAGGTCCCGAGTTTGATCGTCCGATAGCGCTTGCCCTGAAACCCGGTTCGATCGCCTGACTCCTCGTCGCGGACTGTCCGGGTCCGGCTCCTCTCCTGTCGCTTGCCGGTATTGAAGGGCGGATCGATGTAGATCAGCTGCGCACAGGCACTCGGCAATCGCTCGATTACCTCCAAGTTGTCGCCGAACACGATTCGCCGCTGCATCACACCAAACAGCTTGCGGTCCACAGCCGGGACTTTCAAGCGTGGGAGCCATCTTGCGACCGTTCGAGGGTCCCCGGGATTGCGCTTCAGGCGAATTCACGTCATGCTTGAACCTCATGCGTGCGCTCACTGTGACCCTCTGCTTGGGGTGCGCTCTTGCCGGAGCCGCACAAGCACAACCGAAGATCCACCCGGACGAGCTCAAGCTCAAACCGCAGATCGACGCGGCCATCGATGCTGGCATCGAGGCGCTGGTCGACCGACAACTCCGCGACGGCACGTGGGGTCGGTACAACCAATACGACGGCGGTAAGACCGCGCTATGCGCCTATGCACTGCTGAAGTGCGGTGTCAGCGTCGACCACCCAGCGGTACGTCGGGCGCTCCTGTATCTGGATGGGGTCAAGCCCTACCAGACCTACACCGTCACCTGCATGATGCTCGCCTATTCCGCCGCCGGGCCCCAAAACACCGCGCGCGTCAAGGATCTGGCTCGCCTACTCCTGAAGTGGCAGCTGGAGGGTGACTACGGCTACCCAATGTCGCGACCGGATCTCTCCAATACCCAGTACGCGGCATTGGGTCTGTGGATTGCCCAAAAGCACAAGATCAGGATCCCCGAAACCGTCTTCCTATCGCTGATCACGGCGACGATGCAGTACCGATCCAAGCCCGAGATGATCAAGGCGATCACCACAGGCAAACACACAGTCACCGGTGGCGGCAAGCGCGAAGTGCGCGGCTTCGGCTACACCCGCGGCAAGAAACCCACCGGTTCGATGACAGCCGCCGGCGTGTCCATCCTACAAATCTGCAAACTCGGACTTGGCGGCAAACTGGGCAAGATCCGCCGCGATGTCGATAACGCAATCGAAAGCGGCGTCGCCTGGCTCGGCCATCACTTCCGTATCAATTCGAATCCCGGTGCCGGCGGTAGTTGGCTCTACTACTACCTCTACGGTATGGAGCGCGTGGGTTCCTTGACCCGCATCGAGCAGATCGGCAAGCACTGGTGGTTTGTGAAAGGGGCGCAGTCCCTGATCAGCCAGCAAGGCGGCGACGGCCTGTGGAAACCTCAAGACTCGCATCCCGAAGTCGAGACCGCCTTCGCCTTGTTGTTCCTGCGACGCGCAACCAGCATCGCTGCCGCCACAACGGGCAGTGGAGGCAGTGCGTCCGTCAAGCGCCACTTGTTCTCGGCGGGCGTCGCCTTCGATCCCGTCACGATCGGTGGAGCAGGACAACAACCACTATCACTCTGGATACCAGGCTTTGGCGAGGACCTGAAGGAACGACACCGCCAGTACGGCATCCGAGTGGTGCAGGTCGAGTATCTCACCGAAGAGCGCATCCTGGGTCAGATCGCCGGCAATCCGACCAAGGCCTGGAAGAACGACACCTTCCTCTACCGGGTACCGGCACTGCAACGCGGAGTGCATACGATCCATGCACGCGTCACCGTCGTCGCTCCGAACGTCAGGACTGGCCAGACAACGCCTACCGAGAAAGCCGAGTCGCCCGACATGGAAGTAGAGATCCGCGACGTCTTCGCGAAATGGATGGAAGTCGCGGCAAAACTCTCGACCTCTGACAACCTCCTGCGAGGAGCGGGTGTCCGAGTTACGGCCACCAGCAACCCGAAGAACGCGAAGTTCGTAACGGACGGCAATGACGCCACCCACTGGGTGTGCACCAGCAAGGATGAGAATCCTGAGATCACCTTGATGATGCCGAAGCCGGTCTCCGCCAGCAAACTGGTGTTCTCCCAAGCGGGTGGGCGAGGCGTCGACCGCGGTCAGTTTGATCACATCCTCGACGTCGAAGTCTTCATCAACAAAGACGTCAAGCCCACCATGATCACGCTGGAAGATGACCAACTGGCGGTCACGACCTTCGACTTGCCTAGGCGACGCAAGATCCGTTCGCTACGGCTCCGCATCGTCTCAAGGTTGCCCGGTCGGCGAGCATTCCAGGCCGGGTTCTCAGAGATCGCAGTGATGCGGTAGGGCGCGGTCTCCAGTTCCAGCGATGAACTGAACCCGACCTACTCGATTAGCCTGGCCGAGTCGCTAGACCTAGCTCGCTAGCCGCCCTTGCGCCGTCTGCCACTGCCGCTGCCGGTGTCGCCACCGCCGCGTCGGCCGGAACCCGCACCGGCGTCTCCGCCGCCCCTTCCATCGCCCTCTTCGCCACGGTTGCGCTCACCGCCGCGACGTCCCTCAGCCGGCTTGTCGATGGTCAAGCGCAGGAATTCATCGAACTCCTTTGGATCGCGTGACGCCAAAGCAGCTACGGCTTTTTGCATCCAACCCTTGATCTCGTCTTCCGACTCCGCCTGCAGACTCTTCGCCAACACGCCGTCGAGTTCATGGTACTGCCGTTCCGCGATGACATACGCCGTGACTGCACGTACCACCAGCGAACTGTCCTGCAAGCCCGCTTGCAGGCAGGTGACAACTGGTTCTCGCAACTCGAGAGCACCCGCCGCCACCATTGCGTGCGCACGCACCAGATCGGTCTCGTGCTTGGTGGCCGCCTTGACAACCGCCGAGATGACCGACGCATTTGTCGGGCCGGCCGCCGCCAGGGCTCGTAGAAAACGACCCTCGAGTTCTTCGTTCTTCTCCCGGCGGTGGAACTTCTTCAGGGCGGTGACGGTCTTGGGCTCGGCGATCCGGTTCAGGGCAACGATCGCTGCTCGACGCGTGCTCTCACTGTCCGATGAAAGCCACTCGGTGACCAGCTTCTGCCAGCTGATTGGAGACTCGCGTCCAATCAAGGAGAGCGTTCTCGCCTGGGCATCACGCGATGATTTCAGGTAGCCATCAACAACGGACCTGGCCTTGCGGTCCTCCACCCGAACCAGCACCTCGACCCAATCTGGCGTCGAACCCCCTCGACGACCACCGCGACCTCGGCGACCACCACGACCACCTCGACCACCGCTGCTCTTCGCCTGCTCAATTGCCTCGGTCAGTTGCTTCTTGGTCGGAATTGGCTTGCGCGCCTTCGCCGAAGTGTCCACCGAACCGCGTCGATAACTGGTCGGCGCGTGACTCCGCTCAGTACCAGCATCCACGAGATCTTTGTACTGGACTGACAAGCGCATGGCTTCGCGGATCATCCACTCCAGTTCACCAACCGCCAGCCGACCGACGGCCGAACTGAACACCTTGCCAGCCGGCGTAAGGAACACGTGCCGAGGTTGACGAACAGGGTCGTGCCCCTCTTGCTCGAAGAACTTCCGACGTACATTGAAGCCGTTGTTGCGGTGCGAAGCACAGTCGTTCTGCTTGCAGCGGGGGCAGGTACCGGACTTCTTGTGATTACCAACGGAGCAAAAAACATTGATCGTTTGCTGCATCAGGGAGGCGATAATCGGGTCCTGGTAGTGATCCTGCAGTACCCGATCACTCTCTCGTTCGCCGGCCATGTTCATGGCGACCATCACGATCCGACCCTCCTGCCTGGCGCGGGCGAGCGCAGCATCCAGGACGGGTTCCCAAGTCACGGATTGTGCAGCTACAGCGTGGATCAGGCCCAGCTGCGCCAGCACGAACCCGAGAGTTCGGCGGGACAGGGATATGTCACTCAAGATCATGGGTTCAACTCCGCAAAGACAAGCCAACTCCGAGGGGCCCACAGGGGCCTACCGAAGGTCCACAGGCTGTAGGGTAACGGCCGCGAAAGGAAATCCTCGCGCCCCAAGATTGTCCCAAACCATTGCGGAATCGAACGGTACGAGCAATACCCCAGCCCAGGATTGCCTCCCAGTGTGTCCAGGACCGCCTCAGCGACCGTCGCGATCTCCGATCAAGGCAGGAGGTTCCCCTCGAAGCCTGCGAGGGCGATGGCATCGCCTCATGCTGCAATAACTGCGCATATCGCTCGCCGTATTGGCTGCGCAGCAACACCTTGAGGCTTCCGCGCATCATTCCGGAGAAAACCCGCGCATACCCTCCTCGAACGCTCGGGGTTCCGAGCAAAATGCTGGCATGGCATCTACCCTCGTCCTCAAGGTCTCCTCCCTAGCTGCGGCCATCGCGTGTTGTGGTCAACCCGGCCTCGCGCAAGTGCGGCTTCCTCACCTGTTCGGTGACGGAATGGTCGTGCGACGCGACAAGCCCATCCGGGTCTGGGGCTGGGCTGCGCCC
>JAYZDB010000009.1:0-3259 GCA_036338025.1 Planctomycetota bacterium | reverse complement strand
CGCTAGCGACCAGCGCACAAGAGGCCAGGATCGATCGGAGGTGCATGGCCGGAATGTACGATTCTGCAGGCCCCGGGCACGCCACAGATTCGACAAAATAGCTCTGTGCTAGGACTTGATGGCGACTTTCGGTATCGCCAGCTCGATACCGGCGATCCCAAAGTCACGCAGAACGTGCCGGAACACCTCCGAGCGGACCTTGGTACGGTCTCGCACATCCGCGATCCGATACCGCGCTTCCATCAAAACACCGCTGGTCATGTGCCCCCGGTTGACGTCCCACAACGAACGAACCAGCACCTCGACCGTCTCATCTTGGACCTTGTCGACCTTGCAGACCGCCGCCTCACACACCTTTTGCACCTCGTCCAGGTCCGCATCGAACGCAACCTGGAAGCGGATCCTCACCCGGACCGGCCGATTCTCGAAGCTGAAGTTCGTAATGACGGAGGTCGCGAGAATGCTGTTCGGATAGTTCACGATCACGCCATCCGTATTGCGGATGCTGGTGCGGCGTAGGCCTAGATCGATGACATCACCCCAACCACCCCAATCCTTGCCGATGCGCTCGATCTTGACCCGATCGCCGACCCTGAACGGACGATCTGCGATCAGGGACATGCCAGCCAGCAAATCGGCGAGCACCTCTTTCGCCGCAAAGCCCAGGGCAATGCCCATGATGCCCGCACCCGCCAACAACGGGGAGATGTCCCATTGGTAGACCATGGCGATCAGCAGCGCGGTCAGGAAGAAGAACACGATCCCGCTGATCTTGCTGATGAATTCCAGCAAGCGGTCGTCGAAGTCATTGTCCGTCCGATTCGCGAGACGGGCCAAGGCCCCGATGAAGACGGTCTTGAAGATCCAGTAACCAACAAAACCGGCGGCCACCACGATCAAGGCTTGCCAGTGCGGCGAAGAACCCCCCAGGTCTTCCCACCACTGGCCCAGGAACGGCAACGACTCGCCTGCGTCCGGCTTCGCGCCGGGGTCCGGCTTCGCGCCGGGGCTCTGCTCACCCTGCCAACCGTCCACCATCGCTATCTTCATGGTTCAGCTCCTGCTACACCGGCCCAGAGTACCCAAGCAGGCCGCCTGAGGGAACTTCCCTCGATTGCCACACAGACGTTTCCCGCACCAGACTCCTGAACTAGACTGCCCCGCCCGATCCCGCCCGGAGAATCTGCTCCGGGTCCAAGCGCCCCGACTACAGGCTCACACGTCCTCCTCCATGGCCAGCCAAGAACCACTCGCCGCCACCCGATCCGACGCCTTCGCCCACCGCCACATCGGTCCGCGCACCGCCGATCAGGCGGCGATGCTGGCGACGCTCGGAGACACCTCGCTGGACCAACTCATCGACCGGGTCATCCCATCGAACCTCCGCAGCGACTTCGATCTCTCGATCACGAAGGGCCTGGGCGAAACCGAGGTCCTGGCCGACCTGCGAGAACTGGGCAGCCGCAACGTGATGAACCGATCCTACATCGGGATGGGCTACCACGACTGCATCACACCATCAGCGATCCAACGCCACATCCTCGAAAACCCTGGCTGGTATACCCAATACACCCCATACCAGGCTGAGATCTCGCAAGGCCGCCTGGAAGCTCTGCTGAACTTCCAGACCATGATCATCGATCTCACTGGCATGGAGGTCACCAACTGCTCGCTGCTCGACGAAGCAACCGCCGCTGCCGAAGCGATGACCATGTGCCAACGGGTTCTCGGCAAGAAGGCAGATGACCGGGGCAGCTATTTCGTGTCCGAAACCTGCCATCCGCAGACCATCGAGGTCATCAAGACTCGCGCGGAACCGCTCGGTATCGAGGTGCTTGTCGGCGACCCAGCGAACTTCGAGTTCTCGGAAACGATATTCGGTGCCCTGGTGCAGTATCCAACCACCGATGGCAACATCGAAGACCTGGGTCCGTTCGTGGAGAAGGCCCACGCCGTCGATGCCCTGGTCACCGTCGCCACCGACCCCCTGGCCCTGGCCCTGATCAAGGCACCGGGTGAGTTCGGCGCCGACGTTGTGGTCGGCAACAGCCAACGATTCGGAGTGCCTCTGGGCTACGGCGGCCCGCATGCCGGTTTCATGGCCGCACGTGACAGCTATCGCCGTCAGTTACCGGGACGAATCATCGGGGTCTCGATCGACTCCCAGGGTGAACCTGCACTGCGCATGGCCCTGCAGACCCGTGAGCAACACATCCGCCGCGCCAAGGCGACCAGCAACATCTGCACGGCGCAGGTCTTGCTGGCGATCACCGCCTCGATGTACGGCGTGTACCACGGACCGGATGGACTGACTCACATCGCACACCGCACCCGGTGTTTCACCGGGGCACTCGCCAACGCACTGGACGCTCTCGGCATCGAGATCCTCACGCAAACCTACTTCGACACTCTTCGAGTACGCCCCAACAACGCCGAAGAGGTCCTCGCCAACGCCCTCGAACTGGGGATCAACCTGCGAGACTACGGCGACGGGACGGTCGGCATCGCGCTGAACGAGACCGTGACGCGCCTAGACGTTCGCGAGATCTGCCAGAGTTTTGGCGGCAGCGCGATCGACTTCGACGCCGAAGGGCTTGCCTCGCCCAAGACTCCCCTTCCCGACAACCTGCGGCGATGCAGCGAGTTCATGACCCACCCGGTATTCCACCAGCATCGGTCCGAGACCGAACTGACCCGCTACGCCTACCGGTTGCAGGCCAAGGACCTCAGCTTGACCACATCGATGATCCCGCTCGGTTCCTGCACCATGAAGTTGAACGCAGCGACGGAGATGGTACCGATCACGTGGCCAGAGTTCAGCAAGATCCACCCATTCGCCCCGCTTGACCAGGCAGCCGGCTACGCCGAGTTACACCGGCGACTGGAAGACTGGCTGAACAGCATCACCGGCTTCGCTGGCTGCTCGCTGCAGCCCAACGCGGGTTCGCAGGGGGAGTACGCCGGCCTGCTGACGATTCGGGCTTACCACCGCAAGAACGGCCAGGAACAACGCGACGTCTGCCTGATCCCGAGTTCCGCACACGGCACCAATCCCGCCAGCGCGGTGATGGCTGGGATGCGGGTGGTCGTCGTCAAGTGCGACCAGCAAGGCAACATCGACATGGCCGACCTGCAGGCACTGGCCGAAAAACACCGCGAAGATCTGGCCGCCATCATGGTGACCTATCCCTCGACCCACGGCGTGTTCGAAAGCACCATCAAGGACATCTGCGCACTGGTGCACGACCACGGTGGCCAG
>JAYZDB010000008.1:0-19139 GCA_036338025.1 Planctomycetota bacterium | reverse complement strand
GCGATCTTCAGGAGTTCGGCGATCTGGTAATCGAATGCCGGTGCCTCCATCGCGCGGGCGGCTGCCGCGAGGGCCTTGTTCGAGCCCTTCCAGAGTTTCCGCACGCTGCCGGTCTTGCGGTGGAGGATCTCGTCGACCTTGCGGTCCAGACGCTCCCGCGCACTCACCATGCACTCTTGCTCAAGGACGAAGCCGCGTTTTCTCAATAGGCTGATGTGGGTTTCGACGAGGCTCAGTAACTCGTCGAGCCGCGGAGTGACAGCGAACTCGGAATTGGCGCTACGCACATTGCTCCGCCAACCCCTTAGTAGAGCGAGCGCGGAGAGCATTCTTGCCACTGCCGGGTGATCGCTGAGTTCCGTGTTGTGTGGATCTTGGCTTACCGAGGCATGTAGGCGGCGAAGAGACTCTGGCAACGGTCGGTCGGTCCGTTCGAGGCTGTAGGGGAACACATGGCGGGTGGTCAGCTTCTTGATGAGATCTTCGCGCTGGATCGGGTGGGCGCCCCGCACAAAGAACTCTGCTACGCCGAGATCCGTCTGTCCGGCGGTACTGGCCTTGGTGACCGTCACGCCAGGAATCTGTTCCAGGACCGCCCGGGCCCCTTTTACCGGGGCTGGTCAACCACAGTCAGGGTGGACGACGAAGACGCGGTAGCTGGCCTTGGGCAGCTCGGCCTGAGTGTCCTGTGCCGTAAGGATGGCGGTGCAGCAGAGTCCTGCGGCGATGATGATCTGGATACGAGGGCCCATGGTGAACGTGAGCAATGAACTCGATGGACTCTACGGCCAACAACGCCGAATGCTCCCGCCTTCCTGTGCGGAGGCACCCGATTCAACCGCTCGTTTCGGGCAAACCCTGTGACACGAGGTCCTTGGAGCATGGTTCGCACACTGGATCCGCGGCTTCGCGACAGGCTTGTTGCTGAGCTTGCTCGTCTCGAACTCCCGATGTCTCGTATGATCGCGGCATGAGATCCACTCGTGTTGCTGTCGCTGTTGTCCTGACTCTTCTCGTTGCCATGCCCCGGGCGTACGCCCAGCGTGCTGGGCTACGGGTGCAAGTTCGGTCGCAAGATCACGCCGCCGGTTCGATCGTGCTCCGTGGATATCGGCTAGACGGAGGGGGCGGCGCGCGGGCCGTCAGAATGTCAAAGACCGACCTGCTCACGAGGGTCCCAGGCTTTGAGCTGAGTGCAAAACCAGAAGATGGCGCTGCGAAATTCGACTGCGGTCTCTTGGATGTGGGCGGTTACTGCTTGTTTGCCTTCGCCGACCGCAATGCCAACCGTGCTTGGGACCCGGGAATTCCCGAGGCCTGTGGCTGGTATGCAGCCCGACCCGCCGGGCGTCTTGATACGTTTCGCTTGTCGAACACCAAGGAGCCGGCGCAGCTCAGCATTGTCCTGCGTGCTCCGACGCCGTTTCCGAGCCAGGCGAGGTCGACGGAGCACGGGGACCTTCGCCAGATCCGCGGCTATCCGGTGTTGCAACTTCGCGGCGATGCTCGCCAGCGCGGCCTTGCGCATGGCCGATTGGTGGCGCGGCAGATCCTGGACTTCTTTGAGTTCTATGTGCTCGAAGACAAGTTTCGCAACGCCAGCACCTATCAAGGTCAGTTTGCGCCGTTCTTGGAATCGCATTTCTCCTACCCCAAGGACTTCCTCGCCGAAGCCGACGGTGTGATCGAGGGTATGAAGAAGAGCGGTGTCTCCCTGCGGATTCCTGTGCTGGGGCGCGATTTCACGCGCACCGACCTGTTCGCAATCAACGCTTACATCGAGACCCGCGCGATGCGATCGAGTTGCACACAGTTTGCAGCTTGGGGACCCCAGACCGAGGGCACGGATGTAGATGGGGAGATGATTACCGGCCGCAACATGGACGGTGAGATCGACATCCGTCGGACCACGGTGCACGGGTTCTTGTTGTTCGCAGTCACACCAACCGAGCCGGGTCACAAGCGCTACGTCTCGATGATGTGGCCTGGCTTTATCGGCACCATCAGCGGCATCAACGAAGACGGCTTCTACTCGATGGAGAACGCCGGGCCGACCGGCCCTGGTCCGGTTGTGGATGGCATCGTCCCGGTGTCCTGGGTGCAGCGCATGGCCTTGGCGACGCTGGGTGCCGACGCGACCAGCGTGGACGTGCAGAAGTTGTTGGATCGCTACGCTTCGAAGGGTGGTGGAGCCTGTGGCCCAGGCTCGGTCATTCTTTGGGCAGTTCCTTACACCGGTCAGGAGGACCCCGCGTTCATCTACGAGGGCGATCGGTTTGGGGGCAAGATCAGGTTGCCCGGTTTGGTGCGGCCTCGTGCCAAGACCGGCATCATGGGCAGCAACCATTACCACCTGTATGGATGCGATCCCGCCAAGCCCGGGATGAACTTTGGCCAGCAGCCGAGGTTCTCCTCGCGGTGGAGGTACGAGGCCGGGATGCACAAGATGGAGTCGTTTGTTCGTCTTGGTCGCAAGATCGGCACGGCGCAGATGCGTGAGTTATTGCAGTGTGTGTGCCACGGCACCACGGAGTACGCCATCATCACGCAGCCAAACCAAGGCATCATCGACGTGGCGACTGCGAGTTTGCGAGCCGAAGCCTGGGACGCCCCTTATCGAAAGTGGACCCGGTACCGTTTCGAAGACTTGTTTGTGCGCTGAGAGGCTTACTTGCCTGGGACCGTTTTGGCCTCAATGACCCCGAGGTCCATTTCGCCGGATTTGGTGACGCTGATCTCCTTTGCGCCCCTGAGCCATCGACCTGTCGTT
This sequence comes from Planctomycetota bacterium, assembly GCA_036338025.1. Lineage (GTDB taxonomy): Bacteria > Planctomycetota > UBA1135 > UBA1135 > UBA2386 > JAYZDB01. The sequence continues at coordinate 16,369 of JAYZDB010000008.1, read as the reverse complement.
TGGTTGTGCCACCATGTGATGATCTCGTAGCGACCCAGCGCAATGTTCTTCATGCTGAATGACCCGTCACGACCTCTGCCGTAGCGGGATGCGCGACGTTGGCCCCAGTCGACCTCTTCGTCGCCGAGTGGGCGGAGATGAATAAGTCCCCGGCCCAGGATGCCGGATTCCGCAGCGCCGGTTCCGCTCAGGGAGGCAACGCCGTCTGCGGTGAGGGTGACTTTGATAGGGTCTTGCCCCGTGATGGTTACATAACGACCCAGGTGTTCGAACGATTTCTTATCGTCATCGGCGGCATCCTTCAGCAAGCTCGCCACCCGGTAGACACCGAGTGGTAGATCCCGGAATTTGAAGGACCCGTCGGGCGCCGTTTTGGTGTGCCACGAGTTCTGGGATAGACCGGGCACTTCCACCACTGACAGCTTGACCCATACCCCGGAGTTAGGTTGCCCACGGTCATCGTGAACAATCCCTTGCAAGCTGCCCTGTTCATACAGGCGGATTGTCTCCTGCCATTCGGTGGAGCCCTCTGGGATCTGCAAGGTGTGGAGGAAGAGTTGCGAGACGGATGAGTTGATCCTGAGTTTGAGTTCGCCCCCTGCCACGTGATCGAATTGCGCCAGGCCCTGCTTGTCCGTTGTGTCCGAATCACCGCCCTGGTTTCCGAGCGCCTTTGGGTCGCGCTGGCTGTTGTTGGGGGGAATGATCTGGACCTTGGCTCCCTCTACGGGTTGACCCGTTGTGGTCAACACGATGCAACGCAGGCTCACGCCGACCCCGAGCGTGATTCGGTGGTCAGTCGGTTGGGGGTCGAGCCGTGCTACGAGTCCTTCGACGATCCTGGTGGCGAAACCCTCGGCTTTTATTTCGAGGTCCACGGCGGCGTCTTCGTTCAGGCCACCGCCTGAGATCTCGAAATGACCGTTTTCATTGTAGAACTTCCGACTGCCCCACCTTCCAAACTTGCCGACTGCGTTGGCTTTCGCATATGCCGCCTTGTTTATGGCTATTTTCTTGCTGCCGTCGCCACGACCTTTGCGTTTCCCACCACCTTTTTGAGACCCGATGGACTTCGCCGGGAGGATGCGCGCTTGAAATTCCTGAACGGGAGTACCGTTTTCTTGGATCACGGTGCCAGCGATGGCGACGCTCCGATTCATGATCAACAAGAGGTCACGCTGGCCTGCTCGCACGGTGGACGGCGCAGGAGCCTTGTACCCTGGCGCCCGGTAGATGAGGGCCAGGTCGGCTCCGATCGGGAGCGCGTTGGTTTTGAACCTACCGGTCTTGTCCGTCGTCACGCGTGCAACCACGGCTTTGCCGGTGAGGATGGTGATTGTCGCTTTTCCGATCGCATCTCCATTGGTGTTCTGCACGCTACCAGATACGTAATCACCTGGCGGTAGTTCGATGCGCACCTCGAGGCTCTCGCCGACGGCGGGGACCACTACTTGAAGGCGAACCGGGGCAAACAACTCATGCTGAACCGTCAGCGTCTGTTGTCCAGGTGCGGCGCCGGTGAATGCAAAGGCACCATGAGAATCCGATGTGATCTCGAGGTTGGTCTTGGCCTTTCCACCGGTCAACTGCAAGGCAGCGCCCTCAACGGGATCACGGCTTGGTCCCGCCAGCCCGAACACGATGCCGTAGACACCTGCCCCCCGTTTCAGGACGAGGATTGTGGGATTCTCGGCGTCGATTTCTTCTGTCTTGAGCGAGAGGCCCGAATCGATAAATCCTTTCGCACGGGCTTGGAGGTAGTGTCGGGGCATCTTGGCGTCGAGGTCGATGCGGAAGAATCCCTCCGTGTCGGTTGTGACGGACGCGCCTCGCCCTTTGAGGGCCCATACCTGTGCATCGGCAATGCCGTGATTTTTGGGATCGACAACCTGACCGACGACGGTCGCCGCGCGGTCGAGAGTGATCTCAATGTTGTCGAGCTTGTCGCCGGGCCGTCTTGTTTCTTTCGCTGAGTACCCACTGGCGGATGCGAGGATCCTGAAGCGTTTGGGAGCCTTGTTGTGTCGGTATGACAGGGAAAGCGTGAAAGATCCATCGGCTTCGGTGGTGACGAAGGACTTGCCGACTTCGACCCGCGCCAGATGGAGCGGTGTGCCCTTGCGCGATCGTACGACGCCCAGGATGGTCAACTCGACGCGTTTTCCGGCGCCTCCGTTTTTGGGATCTGACTTCTTGAGCGTCCGATCTTCACTGGTGTCGGTCAACTCCTTGGCTAAGGGGGCCTGGTTCTCGTCGTCTTGGCCGGATTCTGCCGGCAGATTCCCAGTGGCGCCGGGGAGCTCGAACAGCGAGGGGCTGACGAACCACGCACCGAGCGCAAGGGCAGCAAGCATGATCGCAGCAAGCGTTAGTTTTTTGAGGTCCATTGCGGGAGTTGGTCTTCCGGCCACGTTGGCGAAGCGAGATGCGGAGGCGGCATACGGGACTTTATCCTATGACCGACAGGGGGGCCGTGGACCGAATTCCGTTGGGAAACCCAACTCAGGATATGAACTTCATCCCGAATGTGGAGAGGTTGTTACGCTTGTGTTTGGATGATCGGGGGTGAGGGGCTCCCCATTGGGTAGGATGCGTCGCCCTTTTGACCCAACCCAATCAAGGACCGATGCAGATCCAACCCACACTCGTCGCATTGCTTGTGCCATGCCTCTTCCTCAGCGTGTTGCCCGCCTCACTGTCGGCGCAGGAGGCTGCTCAGGGCAGCGTTCGCCCAGGCGCGGTCAAGCCGGTTCCCGAACAGCGACGGCAGGGGTTCGAGTCCGTGGATCCCGAATTGTGCAAGAAGTGGCTGTCGTATCTAGCTTCTGATGAACTTCGCGGACGCGCCACCGGCAAGCCGGGCTACAAGAAGGCGGCGGAATTTGTGGCGGCTCGGTTTGCTGAATTCGGACTCAAGCCGGTCGGGGCGGATGGAAGCTACTTCCAAGATGTGCCGTTTTTCGCCGTCGGGGCGGATCCAGAACAGAGCTTCATCGCGGTGCTCTCTGCGGATGGCAAGGAGCTGTGCCGGGTCGCACTCGGCAAGGGGCTTGGCGGCCGAATCTCAGAGAACTCGGACAAGGAATTCGAGCTGGTGTCACTGGTTGCCAAGAGCGCGGAGGATATCGATAAGGACCAGTTGGGCGGCAAGGCCGTGTTGTTCGTTGACCAGAGCGAGCGCGGCCGTCGAGGAACGGTGGCGAGTCGCGCGTTGCGGACGGCCCGACCAGGAGCGATCCTCACCGTGGATGACCGCTCCGCTGCTTTGGTCGATGAGAGAATCAGCAGCGGCAATCGAGGGCGTAACCGAGTCGCGTCCAGTCGATTCCGGAGCTTGAACAGCTATGCCATTTCGTCTGCGGCGGCGAAGAAGGTCCGTGCAGCGATCGCTGCCCAGAGCGGTGGCGTGAAGCTGAAGACGCATGTTGTGGTTTCCAGACGCCCGGTGTTCGGAGCAAATGTCTTGGGTCTCCTGGAGGGTAGTGACCCCAAGCTGAAGCATGAGGTGGTCGGCATCGGCTCGCACCTGGACCACATCGGCGCGAACGGAGACTCGATCAACAACGGAGCTGACGACGATGGATCCGGAACTACAGGTGTGTTGGCCGTTGCCCGGGCGTTTTCCAAGAACCCGACCAAGCCGCGCCGCTCGATCCTGTTCATGTGCTTCTCCGGTGAGGAGCGTGGCATGATCGGCTCTGGGTATTACGCCAACAACCCGGTGTTTCCGAATGAGGAGATGATCGCCGAATTGCAGATGGACATGATCGGCCGAAACGAAGAGGTGGTCGACCGACGTTCAGGCGAGGTGACGGAGAAGGCCGAGGACAACATCAACTCACTTCATCTGATCGGATCAAAGAAACTCTCCGAGTCGCTGCACAATACTTGCGTGGCCATCAACAACGCTCACATCGGGTTTGACTTCGAGTACGACGAGGAAGACGTTTTCTACCGGAGCGACCACGTGAAGTTTGCGCAGAAGGACATCCCGGTGGCGTTCTTCTTTACCGGCTTTCACCCGCAGTATCACCGACCGGATGACACGGTCGAGAAGATCAACTTTCCGAAGCTCGCGCGGGTGGCAAAATTGGTCTACTCGGTTGCGTTTGAGATTGGTGACGCTGACCAGCGACCGAAGCGTGACCGGTTGTGGAAGGATGTTCCGCAGCGCCGTCGTCGAGGCCGATAGGTTCTTGGGCCTTGGCTGGTCCTAGGGGTCCTTGTGGCCTCACTGAATGCTAGGGCGGTTGCCGCATGGAAGAGCACAACCTACGAGTCGCAGACGGCGATGCCGACCTTGAATCGGCGCGCCGCTTGTTCCTGGAGTACGAGGACTTCCTCGGCTTTTCGCTCGAGTTTCAGGGCTTCTCAGAGGAACTGCAGAAGATCCATGAGATCTACGGGCCGCCATCGGGTCGGTTGTGGCTCGCACAGGCTGGTGATGAGACGATCGGTTGTGTGGCGGTGCGTCATCTGCAGCCGCGAGTCGCTGAGCTGAAGCGCCTGTTCGTGACCGCTGGTGCGCGTGGTGGCGGTTTTGGCCGGCGCTTGATGCAGGCTGCGTTGGACGGGGCACGAGAACTTGGCTACGAGCGAATACGCTTGGACACGATTCCCGAGCTGGTAGCGGCAGGTGCTTTGTACAAGGAGTTCGGATTCGTCGAGATCGAGCCTTACAACGACAATTCAAGGCCGGGTGTTACCTTCATGGAGCGATCCCTCCTGCTGTGAAGGACCCGCGCTTGCGGAAAATTCGGGATTGGAGGCGCAGAGGTCCTGCAATGAGGAGGGAGTCCGGATCGGCGGGCTTGTGGAGCGGCGGAATCGGGTAATGTCCGGCCGACATGAACGGCCCGCTCATTCTTCCGGCATGGATTGCTTTGCTTGCATCCCTTTCGGGGTGCACGGTAAAGGACCCGGAGACCTCTTCACCTTTTCCTGAAGCCAACCATCTCGACTGGCCGCAGTGGCGTGGTTTGCATCGCGACGGGGTTTGGCGGGAGACTGGGATTCTCGACCAACTTCCGGACGAGTTTGAGCCACGGTGGTCTGCCCCGCTTGGTAGTGGCTACTCGGGTCCGACGGTTGCGTCCGGTCGCGTTTATGTGACCGACCGCCTCGACGAACCAGCGGAGGTGGAACGGGTCCACTGCTTTGAATGGGAAACGGGCGAGCAGATCTGGACGCATCAGTACGACTGTCCTTACCAGCGGGTGTCATACAAGGCTGGTCCCCGGTGCTCTGTGCTGGTGGCGGATGGACTCGCCTACAGCCTTGGCACGATGGGCCACTTGTTTTGTTTCGACGCTGCGACCGGCGAGGTCGCCTGGTCCGAGGATCTCGACGCGAAGTACGACATCCGGATGCCGATCTGGGGGATCGCGGCGTCCCCGATAATTGAGGATGGCTTGTTGATTGTGCCGGCCTGCGGCAAGCAGGCTCTCTTGGTCGCGTTTGATGCGAAGTCAGGCGAAGAGAAATGGCGTGCTTTGAATGACCGCGGAAACTACTCCGCTCCCATCGTTGTTGATCACGCCGGCGAGCGGGTGCTTGTGATCTGGACCGGGGATCGAGTCGTTGGTGTCGACACAAAGACAGGTAAGGAACTCTGGCAGCACCCGTTCAAGGCCAAGAACATGCCGCTTGGTGTTGCGTCGCCGGTTCCGCATGGCGACAAGATCTACTTTACGGGTTTCTACGATGGCAGCCTGATGCTCCGACTCGACTCGGACAAGCTGGCCGTGCAAGAAGTCTGGCGGCAGTGCGGTCGGAACGAGCGTTCTACGCGAGCCCTGCACAGCATTATCTCGACACCGGTTCTCAAAGGTGACCACATCTATGGAGTGGATAGCTATGGCGAGTTCCGCTGCCTCAAGATGGCAGATGGCGAGCGCGTTTGGGAAGATCTCACTGCTGTGCCGCGTGCCCGATGGGCGACAATTCACTTCATCCAGCACAATGATCGCACCTGGATGTTCAACGAACGCGGAGAACTGATACTTGCCAGGTTGTCCCCGCAGGGATTCGAGGAGCTCGACCGAGGGAAGTTGATCAAGCCCACAACCAACCAACTCAACCGCCGGGGCCAGGGAGTGTGCTGGTCACACCCGGCGTTTGCCTACCGACACGTCTTTATCCGCAGCGATACCGAGCTGCTGTGTGTCGACCTCTCTGCACGTCCCAAGGCGGCCCGAAAAACCCGGACTAGTCGTTGATCCCCGGCACGACCAGGGGAAAGAGTGGGTTTGCGGCCATTTGCTGGCGAAGGATCGCAACCCCGCGCTTTACCTGCTCAGGATGTTGGTCGGCGACGTTCGTCGCCTCGCCTATGTCTGTTGCGATGTTGTAGAGCTCCCACGAACCAGACTGCCGGTTCTTACGCTTCAAGTTCCGTCGGATGAGCTTCCAATCGCCAAAGCGGACCGCAACCTGACCGCCGTACTCCGGGTAGACCCAGACCATTGGGTTGCGGGGCGACTGTTTGCCCTTGCCAGTGAGTGTCGGCAGGATGCTGATCCCATCGAGTCCAGCAGGCGCGTCGATCCCGACGGCTTCACACAGGGTTGAGAACTGATCGGGAAAGTACGTTGGTTGTTCACTCACGCTGTTCGGCGCGACCCGACCAGGCCAGCGTACGAGTAGCGGGACTCGGAGCCCGCCCTCGTAGACACTGCCCTTGAAGCCGCGCAGGCCGTTGGTGCTGTTGAAGAACGCCGCGTCGACACCGCCAATTCCAAACACCGGGTCTTTTGCGCTGCCGTGGGTTGTGCCGTTATCGCTGGTGAAAACCACCAGGGTGTCCTCGGTGAGTCCCAGGTCTTCCAAGGTGGCCAACACCGCGCCGACGTGCCGGTCTAAATCGGTGATCATCGCTGCATAGCCCGCCCGCGGTCGGGGGTGGGGGAGGTAGCCGCACTGCCCGCGGTAGGCGCGGTCGTCCCACTTCGCAGGGTAGCTCTCCACGACCTTGCGTGGCGGGTGCATCGCAACGTGTGGTTCGATGAATGGCAGGTAGAGGAAGAACGGCCGCTTGGAGTTCTTGCGAATGAACGAGATGGCTTCCTCCAAGACGAGCTTCGGCGCGTAGTTCTCATCGAACCACTGATCCATCGTTACCTCGCCCTGTGGCTTCTTCTTGTGCCCAGGGATCGGGTTCTTGTTGATGATCAGCTTGTCTTTGTTGCGCCACAGATGTGGTGGGTAGTAGCTGTGCGCGACCCGTTGGCAGTTGTAGCCAAAGAAGAGATCGAATCCCTGATCGTTTGGATCGCCGCTCGACCCAACGGGGCCCAGCCCCCACTTGCCCATCGCGCCGGTCTTGTATCCGGCCGCACGGAACACCTCGGCCATCGTGACCGCGGAACCTGGAATCGGGTGCTGACCTTCGACGCGCTTGCCCTTGGCGTTTTTTGCCGGAAGGTTGCCTCGAATTGTCGTGTGCCCGAGGTGTTTGCCGGTCATCAGCACGTTGCGGCTCGGGGCGCAGACGGGCGCCCCGGAATAGCACTGGGTGAATCGCATTCCCGCATTGGCGAGGGAGTCGATGTGTGGAGTCCGGATCTTCTTTTGGCCGTAGCAACCGAGCTCACCCCAACCCAGGTCATCCGCCATGATGAAGATGACGTTCGGAGCCCGAGCAGTCCGGTCGCTGGTTGCCTGGGTGATGCCGCAGCCGTTCAGAAAGGCAGCTGCAGTTGCGGTGAGTAGGTAGGCGCGGAGGTGTGTCTGCATGGCGAGTCAGCGAACAGTTAGGCGAGCAGGTCGTGCACGACTTTTCCGTGCACATCGGTCAGGCGGTAGTCTCGCCCTTGAAAGCGATGGATCAGGCGCTCGTGGTCCATTCCCAACAGGTGCAGGAGTGTCGCTTGCAGGTCGTGTACGTGTACAGGGTTCTCCGCTACCGAGAAGCCCAGTTCGTCGGTTGATCCGTAGATCAGGCCAGGCTTGAGTCCGCCGCCGGCCATCATCATCGTGTAGCAATCGGGGTAATGGTCACGTCCGAGAACCTTGCTCTTGGCAGTCCGTCCCTCGCGGAATGGCGTCCGCCCGAACTCACCGCCCCACACCACCAGGGTGTCTTCGAGCAGGCCCCGGCTGTCGAGGTCGTTGATCAAGGCGGCCACTGCCTTGTCCATTCCCCGGCACTTGTTGGTAAGCCCGCCCTGCAGGCCCTCCGAGGCGTTGGTTCCGTGGAAGTCCCAGCCCCAATCGAAGAGCTGCACGAACCGCACGCCTTGCTCAACCAGTCGACGTGCCAGAAGGCAGTTGTTGGCAAAGCTCGACGCTCCAGGCTTTGCCCCATAGAGATCGAGGATCGACTGGGGTTCGCGCTTGATGTCCATCACGCCTGGCACGGAGGTCTGCATCCGGAAGGCGAGTTCGTACTGTTCGATGCGGGTCCGGGTTTCGGGATCGTCACCCTGCATCTCGTTGAGGTCGCGCAGGGCGTCGAGGGAGAGTCGGCGCATCGGACGGTCGAGCCCGGGAGGGTTCGAAACGTAGAGTACTGGGTCGCCCTTCGAGCGACACTGCACACCCTGGTAGACCGATGGCAGGAACCCGCTACCCCAGGCGTTTTGGCCGGCGCTCGGGCTGGTGCCGCTGGAGATCATCACTACGAAGCCTGGCAGGTCCCGATTCTCTGCACCGAGACCATAGGTTACCCATGACCCCATCGATGGTCGTCCCTGCCGGGGCGAACCAGTGTAGATCAACAGTTGTGCTGGCGCGTGATTGAACTGATCGGTCCACATCGATCTGACGAAGGTCAACTTGTCAGAGATCTGGCTAAGCGACGGCAGCGCATCAGACATCCACATGCCGTTTTCGCCGTGCTGTTTCCACTTGCGAGGCGAACCAAGCAAGGTGGGAACGCCGCTGGTGAAGGCAAAGCGCCGACCCTTCAAGAACTCATCTGGGCACGGCTTGCCGTGATGCTTCACCAATTCCGGCTTGTAGTCGAGCATGTCGAGGACCGGCGGTGAACCTGCCATGTGCAGGTAGATCACACGCTTGGCCCGCGGGGCGAAGTGTGGTGGGCGGGGAGCCAGAGGGTCGCGTTCTTTGTTCTGGGTGTTCCGTGCTGGAGTCTTGCCCAGAAGGCTCGCCAGAGCCATTCCGCCCAGCCCCATCTTGCAGTTGTGCAAGAAGTGGCGCCGGGTCACTTGATCCAGGAACTTGTTTGTGGGGTCGATGATGCTCATCGTTTCACCAAGAACTCGTCCAGGTTCAGTAGCACGTTGGCTACCAGGGTCCAAGCCGCGAGTTTGTCAATTGCGATGCCGGCCGGAGGTGATCCCAGAGGATCTGTCGCGAACTTGCGCGCTTCCTTTGGGGTGCCCGCAAAGCGAAGCCTGGCTTTTTCTTGCAGGTCTACCAGCCGGGCGGACTCGCGCTGGCTGGGTTCGCGCGACAAGCACAGGCGGAATCCGTACCGGATGCGAGATTGTACGTCGGCCCCGCCCTCGCTCAGGAGACGGCGCGCCAGCGCCTGTGCCGCCTCGACGTAGACCGGGTCGTTGAGAGTCACCAATGCCTGGAGCGGTGTGTTGGTCCGGATGCGTGCGACGGTGCAAACCTCGCGGCTGGGGGCGTCGAACGTTGCCATCGAAGGATAGGGAATCGTGCGCCGCCAGGTTGTATAGAGCCCGCGCCGAAAGCGATCCTGCCCGGGACTTGTTGCCCAATCCGTAGAGCCACCGAAGGCTGCTCTCAGACCGAGTTTGGGGCGAGGGGGACGTACCGATGCGCCGTACATCTTGTCGCTCAACAAGCCGCTAGCCGCCAGCGCGCTATCACGGATCATCTCAGCAGAAAGACGGAAACGCGGTCCGCGACCCAGCCACTTGTTGCGTGGATCTCGCTTGACCAGGTCCGGGCTGGCGTCCGAATTTTGTCGGTAGGTCGCCGAACTGACGATGGTGCGCAAGAGTGCCTTGGTATCCCACCCAGAGTCCATGAACTCGACCGCGAGCCAATCCAGGAGGTCGGGGTGGGACGGGCGCTCGCCCTGCACCCCGAAGTCGCCGGTGGTTGTCACGAGGCCAGCACCAAATAGTTGTTCCCAGAAGCGGTTGACGGTGACGCGCGCGGTGCGGGGGTTGTCACGGCTGACGATCCAACGCGCGAGCCCGAGCCGGTTTTGAGGTGCCTTGTCCTGCAGGGCGGGGAAGGCAGCGGGAACGCCGAGGCCGACGAGTTTGCCGAGGTCCTTGTAGCTCCCGCGTATCTGGATGTGCGTCTTACGCGGCTTCGCTAGCTCCTGCATGATCGGCACGGTGGTCATGGGCTTGAGAGCCTTGATCTTGCTCTCCAGGTCGACACGACGTGCAGTGGCAACGCGCCGGTCTCGCGCGGACAGCAGATAGCCTTGCTTGAGGGAGGCGCGATGCGCCTTGCTGCGGTGCTCGCGTTGTGTTGCCAGGGCGTGGAGCGCAGCCGACGGGGCGTGTGCGTAGCTGGTAAAGCCACCATTATTACTCGTACCAAGCGCGGTCAGGGCGAGAGGCTTGTCGCCCTTGTCTTTCAGTCGTAGTTCGAGGCGCTCTCCCTTGGCCAGGCTTGTCGGCTTGTGTAGGAGTGCGACCCAGTGACCGCCGGGCTCCTGGTAGGTCGCGCTGAGTTTGACAGTTCGGTTGTTGGTCGGACTAAGAGCGAGGCTGGGGTTTGGGGCCGGCCCGATTGTTTTGTGCCAGGCTGACTGTCGTTGGCTGTCCAGCACGGTGACGGTGAAATTGTTCAGCCGTTTGAGGCCCAGATCCGAATCAGTTCGATTCCAGATCACGACTCGGTCGATCTGGGTGTCCTTGCCGAGGTCGACTTCCCACCAGGGGTTGTCGGACGTCGCTGTGTGAGAGGTCGACTTGGCTCGCTCGTAGTGGCCGTCCGTGTTGCCGTCATTCGCCAGCCGCGCGGGGCCGTTGTATCCGGTGCTGCTCTGGCGAGCCTTGCCCTGGCGGGCGAGGTTGGCCTTGCCTTTGAAGACCTGGACCTCTGCGAGATGCAGGTTCTTTGCCTTGCCCGGCAGCGCGATCCGTACGAACCGGCCGGTCGCTGATTTGGGGCCGCCGGCCGACACCACCCGAGCAGATGCTTGTAGCCGGCCAGGCTTCGGATTCTCGCTTGGGCGGAATCGCAGCGCGGCGACGTCCGTCGGCAGCGCGGCGAGCCTGGACCCGTTGGCTTGTTCGATCTCTGCGGGTCGCCACGAGGTATCGCGTGGAAAGTTTTGATCCCAGGCCAAGAGTTTTTGTTGGAGGGAAGGATTGGAGACATCCAGGCCGGTGTTGATCTTGGCGACCTCGTTTTGCCACTGTCGCCGTGATGTTTCCTGTTTTGGCCCATACAGCTTGTGGAGCGGCGCCTCGTTGCGTCGGTCGTTGTCCGCGCTGGTATTGAAGAACGCGTAGAGCTCGAAGTACTCCTGGTGGGTGAGCGGGTCGTACTTGTGTGTGTGGCACTGGGCACAGTTGGCGGTTGCCCCCATCCAGACGGACATGGTTGTGTTCACCCGGTCGACGATCGCGGCAGCGCGAAATTCTTCATCGATCGTGCCGCCTTCGCTGTTCGTCATCGTGTTTCGATGGAAGGCTGTGGCGACTAACTGATCGGGGGTTGGGTTCGGCAGTAGGTCACCGGCGAGTTGTTCCACGGTGAACTGGTCGAACGGCATGTTGGCGTTGAAGGCACGAATCACCCAGTCGCGCCAAGCCCAGATCGTCCGTGGTGGATCATCTGCGTAGCCAGCTGAGTCGGCGTAGCGGGCCAGGTCGAGCCAGGGCGCCGCCCAACGCTCGCCAAACTTCGGTGATGCGAGCAAGCGGTCGACCGCAGCGCGAAACGCGTTGGGGCTTGTATCCGCCACAAAGCGATCGATCTCCGCGGGGCTTGGCGGCAAGCCTGTCAGGTCTAACGACAAGCGGCGTAGCAAGGTCTTTCGGTCGGCTTCGGCTGATGGCCGCAAGCCTTCGCTCTTCAGGCGGTGAAAGACAAAGTGGTCGATCGCGTTGCGAGCCTGCTTGTTAGCCGCTGGAACGCTTGGCCGGCGTGGCGCGACGTTTGACCAGATCCTCTCCCAGCCAGCTCCCTGGGCGATCCAGCGCCGTACCAAGGCGATGTTCTCGTTCGAAAGCCTGGCTCCTTTGCCAGCCGGCGGCATGCGGTCCTTGCCGGTGGTTGAGATGCGTCGCAGTAGTTCGCTGCGATCAGGCGCACCGGGAATCACCGGGTGCTTGCCCCCGTCCAACTCCATCCGGAGCCCGGCCAGGTTGTCGAGACGAAGCCCATCGCTGCCCTTTGGGCCGCCCTTGCGCTTGTTTTCGTCGGGGCCGTGGCAGGTAAGACAGTTTGCCGCGAAGATGGACCGTACCTCATCGAAGGTCACACGCGTCGTGTCCTGCCCTGGCAAGGACGCACAGAACCCTGCAAAGGGCAAGGCCAGGGCGAGGGCGCTGAGGGCGCTACATGTGGAGAGGGGCGTCATCGAGGGCAACCGGTGTCGATGAGATCCTATCCGAACAGCGATCCCGGGGGGCCCTTCTACACGCCTGAGTGCGTGGCAATATGGGCGCGTCAGCGACCATCCGGCACGGCCGGGGGGATCGCGCAGGGGGAGAGTCTCTTCAGGGGAGTTCTCGGCGACCCTGGGTTGACCGGAGTGCCTGGTTCCTTGCCCGCCTCTTGAGCGAGTTGGGGTCATCCTGTCCGGGTGGAGTGGTGAGTAGTTGGATTCTGGAGCCGGGCCTCTTGAGCCCCTCCAGAGTCTGCACACCGGACCCGTCATTTCGGATGATGAAGAACTGGAACTGCTGTTGTTGTTGGTTGCCGAAGGCCTGCGGCAGAGCTTGCGGCATCAACTGCATGTTGGAGAACATCCGATTGATTCGTTCGCGGTCTCCCTGAATCAAGCGCAGGAGCCGTTCGTCGAAGTGTGTTGCCCGGGCGTGGAATCGCAGACCGCTCTCGAGTCCGTCCAATGGGCACGAACTCAGGGTCTGAACCAGGACCTGGATCGACCGACGGTCTTCGCTGGGGGCGACCAGTGCGATCCGCGCTTGCTCCATACACTGACGGGATCGCCCCTGGAACTCGACGAAATCCTCTTTCTCGAGAGACCCCAGGAACTGCAGCCCGTCACCGAGCACCTGCACGTCGTTCCGGATATCGACCCATACACCGCCAGGTGTCTTGGCTGGGTTGGTGAGCACCGTTTTGCGCCGAAGCTTGAGCCGTGAAGCAGCACCGGAGACTTCGCCGATGGTGTGGTTGGCGAGCGTCGCCGCGGTAAGTGGCTCGGTAAGGAATCCACCGTTGACTTCCTGTGTTCCCGCAATCACCCCGCTGCTTGAGTGGTCCTCGGCGAACTCGCTCTCCTTGGAGGCGAGGTTCTCTTCCGGCGGTATCGGCGCAATGCTGGGAGTGAACCACAGGTTGTAGGTCAGCAGGAAGAGCGCTGCCGCCGCGGCACCGACCAGTCCGTAACGGCACTTTGCTGCAAAGGAGATCCGCTCGTTCAGGAGAACCTCTGGTGTGCCTTCACCGGATTGGACACGCTCCCAGACCGCCTCGCGGAAACCCGTCGTGACCTCGGGTTGTTCCAGGCGGAAGATGAGGGACTGGGCCTCTTGCATCTCTTCCCATGCGAGCGAGCAGCGGGCGCAGTTGTTCGCATGTGCCATCACCTCGCGCTGACGGGCGTTCGAGAGCCGGCCGTCGAGGCATTGGGACAATTCGAATTGGTAACGAGTGCAACTCATGGGAACTAGACTTTGATGATGCTTCCGAGTGAAGCGCGAAAGCGCTGACGTGCGCGGAAGAGCCTTGTGGACACCGTCTTGACCGGGCAGTTCATGATGCCGGCGGCTTCCTCGTAGCTCAGGGCTTGGATTTCGCAGAGTACGAACGCTTCGCGAAAGCGGCTCGGGAGGGCTTCGATGGCTTCCTCAATTGCCCTTCTCGCCTCTTCGGATTGAGCTTGTTCATCGGGACGGTTGCCCTTGAGGTCGACGGGCGTGAGTCCGAACTCATCGTCTCGCTGTACGTCACGGAACAGGCGCAACTTGAACTTGCGGCGACGCAACTGATCGAGGCACAGGTTTCGTGTCACCCGGAACAACCACGGTCGAATGGCGTTCTCCGGCACCTTGTGGATGTGCCGGTAGTAGGCGAGAAAGGCGTCCTGGGCGATGTCCTCAGCCTGCACGTCATCCGCCAGCATTCTGGCGGCGAACGCCTTGAGGGCGTTGGCGTGCTCCGCCATGACCCTGTTGAAGGCCACGGTGGCGAGAGCGTCGGTCGCGGTGTTGGCTTGGTTTGACACGGAACTACAGGTGGCCGTTAGACACGTTGATCAGCCCTTTATCCAATCTTCCGAAGGTTTCCGTAACCCATTGTCAAAAAAGAGTTTGAAGATCCAAGAGGAGGCCGGTTCGAGGCGCCTGCCGGGCAGGTGTCCGGAAAACGGCCCCGTCGGCGCAAAACTCCTGGTGACCAGGGTTTTCATCGACCGCTCCGGGCCTTGGATTGGCGGAGAATCAGCCGGGACTTTTCGCTATCGATCCTCATGTTGAGTTTCTGTAGGACATCGAGACCCAAAAGGCCGCTGTTACGGAGATTTCCGTCCAGGTCGAGAACCACGGCGGAGACGTTCTGGAGGTGGATCTGACCGTCGATGCTGAGGTTCGGGAGGACCACCCGGAGGGTGTCCACCGGTCCGTTGGCGGTTTCGACCCGAGTCTGGGTGGCCTTGCCGAGCAGGCCCAGATTCTGGGCCAATTGGCGGGGCACCGTGGTGTAGCTGGCGCCGGTGTCGATGATGAGTTGGATCTCGTGAGCGCCGATCGTGCCCTTGGTGCGGATCTGTTTCTCCTGCGGATCAAACGGGATCACCAAGGTGCGACTGGCGCTTCGGCTGGTGCGGTTCGAGCTTCGAAACCGCATCCGGTTGAAGCTGTCCTGGTAGCCGGGGTCCAGGCGCAGGGCCTCAAGTGCCTCAGCCTTGGCCAGGCTGTGGCTGCCAGCCAGCAGGAGAGCCTGGGCGTAGGCCATGCGCAGATCGGCGCGTTGCGGCAGAGCCCGCACCGCCTGGCCGCCGAGTTTGACGGCTTCGATGCTGTTGCGCGCCCGGCGCAGGCTTGCCAGGCTGGCGATAAGCCCGCGCGCGACCTGGCCGACGATCTCCTGGGAATGTTCAGTGGACGCGATTTGTAGGGACTGAAACATCTGCATCGCCACCAGCGGGTCGCCGTACTGCAGCTGCAGGATGACGACATCGCTGTGGATCCCGAGATGGTCACTGAATTGCCGAAAGCTGGTGAGCGCCTGTTCGAGAGCCTTCGAGCCATCGATTGCCGTCAACAGTCGAATGCGTTGGTGGTGCGCCCAACGCATCAGTCTGTCGAAGGTCTCGGCCGACTCACGGTCGCGAGCCAGGTGCTGGCTCTCCTGCAGCAGTTGGATCGCAGCGGCCACTCGCTCGAGGTTGGTGTCCTTGCTGTCGACGAGCCGTTGCACGTCCTCGATGACCTTGTTGGGGTCGGAGGCGCGGATCTGCTTCTGGGTCAAATCCAAGGCGGTACCGCGCCATCCCCGCCGTTGTGACGCCAGGAAGCTCAGCGCCAGGAAGTTGTGTCTTCCCATCAGCGCTACGGCCCGGCCGTCACCATCGACGAGGACGCTGCCGTGCGGAGCGCGTTGGTTTGCGACCAGAGGCACGGTCCGGGGCTGCACGTGGATGTTCGTCCACCGCCTGCCAGCGGGTGAGATAGCGGTGAGTGGATCGCTTGCCGCGAGTTCGCGGATCTCGCCGATGGTCAAGGGAGTGACCTGCTCGGATCCCGGGTCGATGGCAGGGCCGACCAGTAGCACCAGGCCGCCCACCCGATCCCAGTTGATCACCTCGAAGTCCAGTGGCTCGGCGTCGCGGGTGTGGAATCGGCCCCCCGTCGGCAGCATGCTCGCCGGGATGCAGTAGTGCTGCCGACCACCTGCCGCGGGGTGGAGGGCGAGCAGGCTGCCGAGGACCTCGCCCTTGGTGTCGAACACCCGCAGGAAGGGCGTGGTCTCGGTTGTTGCTGCCGATTGCGCCGTGGTATCCCGACCCGGCTGGTCGAGGCCCGGTCGGTTGCCCCGGGTCTCCGTCGGGGTCGGGCGTTTGGATGGCGGCGGTTTTGACCGGATCATTACCGACCGCTCGGGGGGATTTTCACCGAGGTCGGTAGGTTTGAAGGTCCGGTCGACCAGCCACCAGGTGGCAGCCACGACGAGCAGGCCGCCAGCCAGCAGTTGTCCAACGCGTCGGGGGCGTGCGAGCTGCTCATCACAGTGCGGACAGACAAGTTCCTCGACCTCGATGGTCGACCAGCACGCC
>JAYZDB010000007.1:0-11962 GCA_036338025.1 Planctomycetota bacterium | reverse complement strand
CTCCGCGTCGCAGAAAGCCTGGCCCCAACGTCCCAGAAAGTCCGAGGTCCAGACCCCGATCTTGCCGAGTCCGCGGTTCGCGAAGGCCAGCAGCGGGGTGCCCTCGGGTCCGGCCACCAGCAGCGTCAGCGCCTCACCGTGAGCCTCGACCTTCAGGATGCCGGCGATCCTCGGGAAACCAGCCGCCGGGATCGGCGCCAGCAGCGGGGATTGTTCTTCGATGGCGCGCACCTCCAGGGTCCCGGCCAGCGGATCGGGCGGTGGCGGAGTCGGGATCTGCTCCGGGACGGGCCTGGTCTCCGGTTTCGGCTTCGGCTTGTCGAGTGGCTTCGATTCGGAATCACTGGGCTGGTCCTTGTCGGCGGGACGGCCGGCCTTGGTCCGGACCTTCTCTACCTCGGTGACGATCAGGCGAGGCACCGCATCGAAGGAACTGGCCTTGATGTAGAACGGAAACGGAACATCCGGATCCGGATCAAACTTCACGCCATTGGCTTCCTCCATGAGTTTGATGGAGCGCGTCGCCGAACCCTGCTCCATCTCCGAATCTGGCACCGCCTGCACCAGGGTGACGGTGATGCCGGTCTTCTGTTCGTGGAACTTGCGAGCCAGACCCAGCGCCCCGAAGTAGCGCGGACCAGCATCATGAATGGCACCGTCGGTGACGATGACGACATGCTTGACCGCCGCCTTGGCCTGGACCAGCATCCTGCGGGCCACATCGAGGGCGCTCCCGACCTTGGTGCTTTCGTCCCGCCTGGCTCGCAGTCCGGCCAGACCCCGACGGATCCGCGCCCGGTCCTGCACCGGGCTCAGTTTGAGCACGGCGGTGGCAGACGAGCCGAACGAAATCACCGCCAGCTGGTCGCCGTCATCCAGCGCCGCCGCGGTGTGCATCGCACTCGCCTTCGCCAGGTCCATCCGGTTCATCTGCCCGGCGGCGTCGCGCTTCTCGACCGGATTCGTCATGCTGCCGGAGCGGTCGATCAGCAGCACCATCGCGATCGCGCGCCGGTGCACATCGCGCTCCTCGATCTTCAAGCGGCGGCCGGCGGTATCGCCCTTGGCCGCGGTGTCTTTCTCAGGCGGTTCCTGGTCTTTCTTGACCGGCGGCGGATCCTCGTCAGTCTCGCTACTGCGTTGCTTTGAAGCCTCGCCTTCCGACTTCTCGTCGGGCTTGTCGGGCGGTGGCAGGGCCAGGCGGGTCACCGGCGCCAGCGCCCCGAGGGGCTCGGTGGGCGGCGGCAGGGCACCGCCTCTTGGACCACCGACCAGGAACACGCCGCCGCCAGCCTCGACGAACTCGCGCAGCCGCCGCTGCTGGGCAACGTCCAGGGGGTCGAGCAACACCAGGGTCCCGACCAACTGCGTCGGCAAGGACTTTTGCACCTGCACCGGGAGCCCCTGCACGCGCAGGGCGTCGGCCAACGAGCTCGCCGCCGCTCCCACGATGGTGATCGGTGGCGGCGCCGCCACCTCAACCTCGCCGACTCCCCGCATTTCGCACCGGCCTGGGCCCTCGCCGACCTGCAGCACGATCTGTACACGGTGGCGGCCTTCGACCACCGGCCGCCACTCGACCCGCTCGACGGCATCGCCGGGCAGGGCCGCATCACAAACCACCCGGCCGCCTGGATCCAAGACCCGCAGTCGGCCGCGCAGCTCAGGTCGGTCGACGCCCGGTGCGCCGAGCAACACCTCGAACATCGCCGGTCGGCCCTTCGAGATGCCATGCATCGACCGCACCCGGACTGACCCCGGATCCAGCGGCAGCACCGGACGCGTCGTCAGGACCTGGACCATCTCACCGTCGCCCGGCGGCCGAGTGCCACTGCCCGGACGGCTCGCAAACCGCCCGTTGAACACCAGCGCAAGGTCTGGTTCCTGGCGGTGACGCAATCGCGCACCGGCCAGTCGATCGCCGGGATGGTGGACGCCACTAGCAAACTCGAGTTCGACGGCTTCGCCGACCGCGGTCTGCAGGGCCCGGGTGACCGCGGCATCGGGCGACACCGTGGTCACCACCGTCAAGCGCGCCGGCACCTCAAAGAACAGGTGCTCGGGCAAGTCGAGGGTTGCCACCAACACCGCGGACATCGCGATCAAGGCACAGGCCCGCGCCAGGCGTCCACCACCGCGACGCAGCAAGAGCGCCGGCAGACTCAAGGCAATCAGCAAGATCGAGAGTTGGAGTGCCATCCCCGCAGTCGACTAGTTCAAAAACACCGCTGACAACCAGTCGATCCGGTCGCCGGCGAACAAACCCTTGCCGAACTCGACTTCCAAGCTCAGCGTGGACCCGGGTTCGACCTTCAAGATGCCGAGACTCCTCGGCTTGTGACCGCGGCGCAGACCCGCGCTGCGCCAGAGCAACTTGTCTCCGGAGCGCACCGCGACGTCCGCATCACCCTTGATCCCGAGTGCCTTGACCTCGTCATCGATCGCAACCCGGGCGTGGAACTTCGTCATCTTTGGTGGCACGCGGTAGATGAGGACACACTTGCTGTGCACACCGAGCCCCTTGCCATAGGTGCGGCCATCGGCGACCAGGAAACCATCCGCCGAACTCCGCTCCCCGAGGAGCACACCACCGCTTACGGTACGGTCGCGCTGGAAGGTGTACAGCGGGGCCTTGCCCAGGTCGCCGTCGTCCCCGACCTCTTCGACCCGCAAGGGTTGTAGGTCCGAAAGGTAGGTCCGGGTCCCGACGAGTCGGGTCAAGGCCGCCACGCCGGAGTAGGCCAGTGTCTTGTCACCGAACTCGGTACGAACACGCAACTGCTCAGCACCGGCCTGCAATACGTCGACCCGCAGACGGTCGCCAGCGGTCGAGATCAGGCTCCAACCGCCGAGCTTCTCCGGCGCCACACCCTCTCGGATCGCCAATCCGACCAGGGAATCGAAGCGGTACATCCGCGCCAGTTCGTCACCGAGGCGTGCGAAGTAGATGCCGCTCTCGGAGAGGCGATCGATCTCACCACCTTGTACATCCAGACCGCGGCCGGCCTCGAGGAACACCGCCTCATCGAAGTCATCGTCCTTTGCGATCCGGAACTCGGCGGGACCGCGGGTCTTGGCGCGGGCCCGGAACACCACCGTACGCAAGCGGTCGAGCGGGATCGTCACGCTGCCGAGCGAGGTTTCGAGCAGCAGGGTCTCGCCCTCGTCGTCGCCACCAGTGATCCGACCCTTCAACTCATCCCCGCCGACCAGGTGGACCGCCACCGCCGCGTCGACCTTTGGACTCGGGCCCTGCAACGCGAGGATCTCAGTCCAAGGCACACTCATTCTGGTGTCCGCGGTGGCAAACACCAATCGCTGGTCCTCGCCCGACCCGGCCAGGCCGACAACCCGGCCACGCAGCTGGCTGCCGTCGGTTCGGCTGAGCAGGAAGTCCTGCGCCTGCAGGGTCGCCCCGAGGGCCAACAAGGTCACAAGGACTGGTCCAATTCTCATGTCAGAATGTCACCTGGGTATCTCGGACTCATGCCGACGCTGCCACTTTGGCGCACTTTTCGCCCCCTTGGAAGAGCGCCGCCAGCCGCCGCGCGCCGAGTATGCCAAAAATCCGCCGGACCAGCCCGGATTGCCGGACCTGGCCACCGGCATCCAGACACCTCGTCCAGACCGGCAATCGGCCGCATTTCCCTCAGGGGTGGCCACTTCTGGACCTTGAACTGTCACCAGGGGCTGGCTGGGGACCCTCCTCGGGCGGCCGGCAGACCGGATCCGTGGCCGGCACCGGCCCGGCTGGCACTGGGTTTGCTTCGGGTACCCGATTCGGAGTCGACCGATCCCGGGTACCGGCAAGCACATTCCTTGCCCGCCCTTACGACTCCCCATAGCTCTCGGATCCGAACCACGGCCGCCCATCTGGCTCGAATCCCCAACGAAAATCCCACTCCGGCCCCATTCAGAGAATCCCATGGTCAAACAACTGACGTTCGAAGCCGACGCCCAGGAATCCATCATCCGCGGCGTGAACAAGCTCGCCAAAGCGGTGATCTCCACACTCGGTCCCCGCGGCCACAACGCTGTCCTGGACAAGGGCTGGGGCGGCCCAACGGTGACCAAGGACGGTGTCTCCGTCGCCGAGGAAATCGAGTTGTCCGATCCCTACGAGAACATGGGCGTCAAGCTGGTCCGTGAAGCGGCCAGCAAGACCTCGGATGCCGCTGGCGACGGCACCACGACAGCCACCCTGCTGACCAGCGCGATCCTCGAAGGAGGCATGCGCTACCTGGCATCCGGCGCCAACCACGCCGAGATGATCCGGGGCATTCGCGCCGCCACCTCAGCACTCGGCGAAGAACTCAACCGCATCGCGAAGCAGGTTCCGGGCAACGACACCAAGGCCGTCGGCCAGGTCGCGACGGTCGCCGCCAACAACGACGCCAACACCGGCAAGTTGATCGCAAACGCGATGAAGAAAGTCGGCCAAGACGGCGTCATGACGGTCGAGGAAGGCAAGGGTACCGACACCGAGATCGTCGTCGTCGAGGGCATGCAGTTCGACCGCGGCTTCCTCTCTCCCCACTTTGTCACCGATCCGGACGCGATGAAGGTCGAGTTCACCAACTGCCTGGTGCTCGTCCACGAGGAGAAGATCTCCAACGTCCGTGATCTCGTGCCACTGCTCGAACAGGTCAAGGATTCCAAGAAGTCACTCCTGATCATCGCCGAAGACATCGAGGGTGAAGCCCTCTCGACCCTGGTAGTCAACAAACTGCGTGGGATCATCAAGGTCTGCGCGGTCAAGGCACCGGGCTACGGCGACCGCCGCAAGGCCATGATGCAGGACATCGCGATCCTCACCGGCGGCGAAGCGATCTTCAAGGACCTCGGCATGGAGTTGGAGAAGATCACCCTCAAGCAACTCGGTACCGCCAAGAAGATCATCATCACCAACGACGACACCACCATCGTTGAAGGCAAGGGGCGTCCAGGCGAGTTGAAGTCCCGCATCGAGCAGATCCGTCGCGAACTCGAAGCCACCACCTCGGATTACGACCGGGAGAAGTTGCAAGAGCGCCTCGCCAAACTAACCGGCGGCATCGCGGAGATCCGCGTCGGTGCCTTCACCGAAACTGAGATGAAGGAGCGCAAGGCTCTGTTCGAGGACGCCCTGCATGCGACCCGCGCCGCGATTGAAGAAGGTATCCTGCCGGGTGGCGGCGTCGCGCTGCTACGCGCCAGCAAGGTGCTCGAAGGCGACTTCTGCAAGAAGAACAAACTGAAGGACGATGCTGCCCACGGGGTGGAGATCGTTCGCGAAGCCATCACCCGGCCAATCCGAAACATCGCCGAGAACGGCGGCGTCGACGGCGCCCTGGTGCTGCGCAAGGTCTCGGCGGGCAAGGGAGCCAACTTCGGCTTCAACGCTCTCACCGAAGAATATGGCGACATGTTCGAATTCGGTATCGTCGACCCGACCAAGGTCACGCGCACCGCCCTGCAAAACGCGAGCTCCGTCGCCTGTCTGCTGCTGACTACCGACTGCATGATCGCCGATGTCCCCGAAGAGGTCCCGGAACCACCACACGGTCACGGTGACGAAATGGGCGGCATGGGTGGCATGGGCGGCATGGGCGGCATGGGCGGCATGCCCGGCATGGGCGGCATGGGCGGCATGGGCGGCATGCCCGGCATGATGTAGTCCCACGCCTCACTCCCCACCAAGACACAAACCAACAGATAAAAGGAATCAACCCAATGGCTATACGTCCTCTAGACGACCGCGTCGTACTCCAAGTCCTCGACGCCGAAGAGAAGAGCAAGGGCGGCATCCTGCTACCCGACAGCGCCAAGGAGAAACCCCAACAGGGCAAGATCACCGCAGTCGGATCAGGCATGCTGACCAAGGATGGTAAGCGAATCAAACCCGATGTGAAGAAGGGCGACACCGTCCTGTTCGGCAAGTACGCCGGTTCCGACGTCATCGTCGACGGCATCGATTACAAGATCCTCCGCGAAAGCGAGATCCTCGCGAAGGTGAACTAGGAGATACCCAAGATGGCCAAGCAAATAATGTTCGATGAGTCCGCCCGCCGCAAAGTCGTGGAAGGAGTCACCAAGCTCGCCAAGGTGGTCAAGGTCACCCTCGGCCCGGCCGGCAAGAATGTCATTGTCGAGAAGTCGTTCGGAGGCCCGATGGTCACCCGCGACGGCGTCACGGTCGCCAAAGAGATCGAGTTGGAAGATCCTTTTGAGAACATGGGCGCCAAGCTCGTGCAAGAGGTCGCCAGCAAGACCAATGACACTGCTGGCGATGGCACCACCACCGCCACGGTGCTGGCTGAGAGCATCATCAAGACCGGTCAGCGCTTCCTCACCGCCGGCACCAACCCGAACGAGTTGCGCGCCGGCATCGACCAGGCCGTCAGCGCCGTAGTCACCGAGATCGAGGCGATGAGCAAGGCGGTCAAGGGCCGCGAGCAGATCGCATCGGTCGGCGCTATCTCCGCCAATCAGGACGAGGAAATCGGCAAATTGCTCGCCGACGCTGTCGTCAAGGTCGGCTCGGAAGGCGTGATCACGGTCGAAGAGGGCAACGGCGCTGAGACCGAACTCGAGTTCGTCGAGGGCATGGAGTTCGACAAGGGCTACATCTCGCCGTACTTCATCACCGACCCCAAGACCATGGAGGCGGTGCTCGAGAATCCCTACATCCTCATCTTCGAGAAGAAGATCAGCAATGTGCGCGACCTGGTCCCGATCCTCGAAAAGGTCGGCTCTTCCAGCCGACCACTCCTGATCATCGCCGAGGACGTCGAGTCAGAGGCACTGGCCGCCCTGGTGATCAACCGCCTCAAGGGTGTACTCAACGTCGCTGCCGTCAAGGCACCGGGCTTCGGCGATCGCCGTAAAGCCATCCTCGGAGACATCGCGACCGTCACCAGCGGCACCTGCATCAGCGAGGATCTCGGCATCCAGCTCGAGAGCGTCGAAATCGACCAACTCGGAACCGCCAAGAAGGTGATCATCAGCAAGGACGCGACCACCATCATCGAAGGTGCGGGCAAGAAGAGCGACGTCAAGGGACGTTCCGACTCGATCCGCAACCAGATCGAGAACAGCTCATCGACCTACGACAAGGAGAAGCTGCAAGAACGCCTCGCCAAGCTAACTGGTGGCGTTGCCATCATCCGCGTCGGTGCCCTGACCGAGGCTGACATGAAGCAGAAGAAACAGCGCGTCGACGACGCCCTGAACGCCACCCGGGCTGCCGTCGAAGAAGGCGTCGTGGTCGGTGGCGGCGCAGCCCTGCTGCGGGCCAGCAAGGTTCTCGACAGTCTAAAGACCAAGGGCGACCGTCGGTTTGGCGTCGAGCTGATCAAGCAAGCCTGCCAGGCTCCGTTGCGCCAGATCGCCGAAAACGCCGGCGAAGAAGGCGCGGTGATCGTGGACGAGACCCTGTCCCGTCCGGCCACCGAGGGCTTCAACGCGGTCAACAACCAGTGGGTCGACCTGGTCAAGACCGGGATCATCGACCCCGCCAAGGTCGTCCGCTGCGCCCTGCAGAACGCTGCCAGCATCGCTGGATTGATGCTGACCACGGATACGCTGGTCACATCGGTCAAGGACGATGAAGATGCAGTCGAAGGAGCTGTTAGCTAGCCTGTGAACCGGACCCCGGTTCACGGGCCATCCAGCCCTAGTTCGAACCCCCAAGGGGAACATGGCAAACCAGCGCGACTATTACGAAGTTCTCGGCGTCCAACGCAATGCGTCCGACGGCGAGATCAAGAAGGCCTACCGTAAGCTCGCGCTGGCGAACCATCCCGACCAGAACAAAGGCGACGAGGCAGCCGAAGCCCGCTTCAAGGAAGCGGCCGAGGCTTACGCAATCCTGTCCGATAAGGAAAAGCGTCAGCGTTACGACCAGTTCGGCCATGCTGGGGTAGATCCCCAGGCCGCTGGTTTCGGCGGCGGTGGATTTGGCAATGTCGAGGACATCTTCTCGGCGTTCGGCGACATCTTCGGCGGTCGCGGTGGTGGCGGCGGGATCTTTGACCAGTTGTTCAACCGGGCCGGTGGTTCAAGAGCACGACGCGGAGCCAGCCTGCGTGCGGACCTGACGCTGAGCCTCGAAGACGTCGCACTCGGTGCCAAGAAGACCATCAACCTCCGGCGCAACGAACCCTGCGAAACCTGCAAGGGCAGCGGCGCCAAGCCCGGCACTTCACCCTCGACCTGCGGAACCTGCGGAGGTCACGGCCAGGTGATCCGGTCCCAGGGTTTCTTCCAGGTCAGCCAACCGTGCCAGACCTGCCACGGCAGGGGTCAGGTCATCGAATCACCCTGCGCGAAATGCAAGGGTCACGGCGTCGAGCCGAAGGAGCGGTCCATCACGATCAGTATTCCGCCGGGCATCGAGGACGGCCACGTGCAGCGGATTTCCGGCGAAGGTGAGCCCGGGGACCAGAATGGTCCGGCCGGCGATCTCGTGGTGGTGATCTCGGTCGAGCCCCACGAGCAGTTCTCACGCCACGGCGATGACCTCCTCACCCAGACAACCATCACCTACCGGCAGGCAGTCGTCGGCGCCAGCATCGACATCCCGACCCTGAACGGCAAAACAGTAACCCTCAAGATTCCAGCAGGAACCCAGCCCGGCGAACGCCTGCGACTGCGCAATCAGGGTCTGCCCCGCATGGACGGCTATGGCAAGGGTCACGCCTACGTACGGATCCAGATTCACGTACCCGACAAGATCAACCCGGAACAGGAAGAACTCCTGCGCCGCCTCGACGAGTTGGATGAAACCCACAACAAGAAGCGAAAGAAGGGAATCGTCGAGCGGGTAAAGGACATCTTCCAGTAAAGCCAAAGCAGACACCGACGCGACATGAGCAAGTCCAAGAACAAGATCGAGGAAGTCAGCGACGAGCCAACCGAAGCCGCAGCCGACGAGGCTGTGGAGCCCCCCACCGACAATTCCTCGACGGAGTCTCCCGCCGACCAGGACACCGAGGCCCAGGATGACACCGAAGCCTCCAAGACCCCGCAGCAGAAGCTGGCGGAGGAACGCGACAAGTTGCAATCGCAATTGCAGCGAACCCTCGCTGACCTACAGAACTTCCGCAAACGGCGCGCGCAGGAGATGACCGACGTGCGGCGTGCAGCGATCGAGGCGATGGCTGCGGATCTCCTGCCGGTACTCGACAACTTCCACCTGGCTACCACGATCGGTTCATCGACCGGGGACGAAGCGACGCGATCGATGCAGGAAGGACTCGAAATGGTCCGCGGCATGCTCGAGTCGGTGTTCGAACGCTACGGCGTCCAGGAGATTCCAGCCGACGGAACCAGGTTTAATCCCCTGGTCCACGAGGCTGTCGGGATCGATCCGGACCCCGAGGCCGAGGCGGGTGTGGTCACCCAGATCATCCAGCGTGGCTACAGCATCGACGGCAAGGTGATCCGCCCAACCCGGGTGATGGTCGGTGGCACACCACCGGTCACCGCTGGCGAGGACGGAGACAGCTAGGTGCCAACCTACGCCTACGAGTGCGAAGCCTGCGGCCACCACTTCGAGAAGTTCCAGAGCATGACCGCCAACTCGCTGCGGACCTGCCCCGAGTGCAAGGCACGCAAGCTGCAACGGCTGATCGGGCCCGGCGCCGGCATCATCTTCAAGGGCTCGGGGTTCTACGAGACGGATTACCGTTCTGACTCATACAAGAAAGCCGAAAAAGCCGACAAGGAGACCAGGTCCAAGAGCTCCGAGAAGACCAGCGGAGCTGACACGGACAGCAAGTCGACCGGCGACAAGACCGGCGACAAGAGCGACAACAAGAGCAGTTCGAGCCCTGACTGAGCTCGTCCTGGGCAGAACCACTGGTCCAAGGTAGACTCCGCGGTGATGACTCAGATGCGAATCCTGGCCTGTCTGATCTGTCTCACATGTAGCGGGTGCTCCGTGCACCTGTTCTCCGGTGTGCGAAATATCGACCGGACCCGTCCGATCGCGCTCATCGATGTCCGCGACCAGGCCTCCAAGCTTGGCGCAACCACCGAAGAGGGCATCGTGTTCCTGGACCAGGAGGGTGCCAAGGGGCCATGCCGCGTGCACTACTTCCTCGCTGGCGACCTGCTGGTGGAGGATGGTACGATCGAACCGCTAGGCGGCGTGTTCTCCCGGGCCCGGATCGATCTCAAGACCCAGGCGGTGCCGGTGCTCCGACGCGAACTCACCGAAGACGATCAACTGCTGGCCTTGCTGCTGGTAGGGCACTCCGTCGAACGCGTCCACGTCAGCCTGACCAGACACCCAGCCGTCAAGGGCTACGCTCTCGACTGGCCCGGCCGTGACCTGCCGAGAGGCACCGCCATCTTCACCTACGGCACCGGCAGGTCCTCCGGTGACCTGATCTTCGTCGGTCTGGCGAGTGGCATGGCCACGCTCAACAGCGGCGGCGCCAAGACCCGGTTCATCACCTTCGCCGGTCCGGCTCGGATGCGGGAGGCCCTGACCCACGCCAAGCTGATGTTCCGCAAGCACGAGATCAAACACCGACCCGACGGGATCACAATCTCGCGTTAGCGACCGCCTACGACCTAGTCCTCTTTGATCCCGAACAGACTCGTCACCTTCTTGGCGACGGACCGCAGGGTGAAGACAACGAGGTGGTCGTGGGCTTGGATCTTGATGTCCCCGCCAGGGACCAGGGTCTCGCCGTCCTCACGTGCGATCGCCCCCACCATGCAGCCGCGGGGAAAGCCGGCCTTCGCGAGGGTCCTGCCGACCAGCTTGTTGCCGGCCTTGACCTGGAACTCCAGGATTTCGGCCTGGCCGTCCTCGATCGTCGCGATGGTGCTGACCGACTCGCTGCGCACGAAGGAGTGGATACGATCGGCGCAGATCAGCCTCGGAGATACCGCGCAATCCACGCCGAGTTGTTCGTAGATCATCGCGTAGTCGGGCTTCTTGACCAGCGCGACTGTGCGCTTGACCTTCAAGCTCTTGGCCAACTGGCATGACATGAGGTTCTTCTCGTCGACGTCTGACAAGCCCAAGAAGACATCGGCCTCACCGACCTTCTCCTCTTCGAGCAGGCCGAAGTCCGTGCTGTTGCCGTGCAACACCACCGAACCCTCGAGCACCTGGGAGAGATGCTCCGCATCATCGCGATCCTCCACGATGACCCGGGTCTTGACGTGCAGTCGCTTGAGGCTCTTGCAAATCTTCTCCACGATGCCGGAATTGCCGGACAGGACAACATCACGCAGATAGGTCGGGCTGGAACCAGTCAGCTTCTCGAACGCCGCAATCGCCTTCGGCTCACCGATCACGTAGACAACGTCGCCAGACTCGATCAGTGTGTCACCACCGGGGACGATGACATCATGCTCTCGAACCAATGCCGGTAACAACACACCCTCAGGGATCTTCAGGTCCTTGACCGGCACCCCGATCAGGGTCGAGTCCTCGGGCAAACGAATACGACGCATCTGGATCTTGCCATCGGCGAAGTTCTCCACTCCTACCGCCTGGTTCTGACGGATCGTCTTGACGATCTCCTCGGCCGCAAGGTCCTCGAGCGAGAGCATCAAATCGAACAACAGGTTCTTGCGGTAGATGGTCGAATTGCCCTTCACCGGCGCCGTGTCCTTCAAGCGGAGTACCGTGGTCTTGGCCCCCATGCGCTTGCCGAACAGGCAGGTCAGCATGTTGATGCTGTCATCGTTCGACACCGCCAGCACGAGGTCCGCGCTGTGGACGTCCGCCGCATCGAGAATGCCGGGGCGAGACCCATCACCGGCCACCGTCTGCACGTCCAGTAGATCTGCGACCCGCGACAGCTTCTTGCGGTCGGGGTCCACCACGGTGACGGAGTGCCCCTCCTGGGAGAGAACCTTGGCCAGGTGGGAGCCGACTTCACCCATGCCGACTATCAGGATGTTCTTCATCGCTGCGGCGCAAGCATGGAGACTGAATGGCCCAAAGCAACCCCCCAAG
>JAYZDB010000006.1:0-10147 GCA_036338025.1 Planctomycetota bacterium | reverse complement strand
TACTACCGGCGGCCGATGACCCGAATGGGAACCATCTGGGCGGTGCGCAAGGCGTTCTACGACGCCCTGGACTACCGCGAACAAAAGACCGTGCCAGACCCGGACCAGCAACCGCCGGTCAATCCGGGCATGGAGGTCTTGCTGCAGGCACTCGAAGGCAAGCTGGCGGTACACACCACGGCCCGCGCCGAGCAGGACATCCGGACTGCGCTGCGTATCGCCGAAGAGTTTGGCTACAAGACCGTGATCCAGGGCGGACTCGAGACCTGGCGCGTGATCGACGAAGTGGCCGAGTCCAACACCAAGGTGGTGTTCTCACCACCGAGTCTGAACGGCGCACGCAATCCCGATGGCGCCGAAGGCCGCTACCACACCCTCAACATGATGGCCGAGCGCGGCGTGCCCTTTGCCATCAAGACCGATTCGAACCTCGGTGACCGTTCGCTGCCGTTCGAGTGCATGTTCGCCATGCGCAACGGACTGTCCTTCGACAAGGCCCTGGCCGCCGTCACCCTGGTGCCGGCCCAGGTGATCGGCGTCGACAAGCAAATGGGCGCGATCGCAACCGGCATGGACGGCGACCTCGTGGTCTGGTCCAGCATGCCATTTGAACCGACATCCCGGGCCGAGATGGTGTTCATCGACGGCCGCAACGTCACGCCGAACTAGTTTTGGTCAACCCCCGCATTCCCCCAACGTGTCTCCCATCATGAAGTCCAAGATCCTCTTCGCATGTGCCGTCTTGAGCGGTCTCGTGTCAGCACAGGACGTCGTCGCCGTCAAGGCTGGACGTCTCATCACCGTGTCTGGCAAGGAACTGCAGAACGCCGTCTTGCTGATCGAGAACGGCAAGATCCAGTCGTTCGGAACCGACGTCAAGGTGCCCTGGGAAGCCAAGGTCATCGACGCCAGCAAGAGCGTGGTGATGCCGACCTACGTCGTCGCCCACACCAGCTCGGGCATGAGTTCCGGCAACGAGAACATGGCCAACGTCCCCTACCTGACGGTGCAGGACGCGGTCGACCCGAGTTCGGGTTTCTTCGAAGAAGCGTTGCGCAACGGCATCGGCACCCTGCACGTCATTCCAGGCAACCGCACCCTGTTGGGTGGTACCGGCATGGTCGTCAAGCCCTATGGCAAGACCGTCGAGGAGATGGCTGTCCGTGCACACACCGGCTTGAAGATGTCCCTGCTAGCCACCGGCAGCCGGATGGCGCAGATCCAGAAGATGCGCCGGGCACTCAAGGACGTGCAGGAGTACGTCGAGGACTACGAACGCCGCAAGTCGGAATTCGCCGCCGACAAGACCGCCGGTGCGACCAAGGAAAAGGCGTTCAAGGACAAGGTCGACGACAAGAAGAAGCCGGTGGTCGACCTCTTGCAGGGCAAGGCGACGGCGTGGTTCTACGTGCCTTCCACCGCCGAGTTGCACGAAGCGGTGCGGCTGGTCAAGAAATACAAGATGAAGGTCGTCCTGGTGCTGGGTCCGCGTTGCCACAAGTCGGCCGCAGACCTCGCTGCCGCCAAGATCCCGGTCGTGCTCGACTCGGTGATGGAATACGAGGAAACCGATCCCGACACCGACGAGACCAAGAAGTACTGCCCGGCAGCCCTCCTGACCAAGGCCAAGGTCGCCTACGCAATCTCGATCGACGGCGGCTCATCGGAAATGACGCGCTACCCCTGGTGGCAGATGGCCACCGCCATGCGTCACGGCGTCGATCGTCAGACGGCACTCGAAGCCCTGACCATCGTGCCTGCCAAGGCACTCGGTCTGGAAAAGGAAGTCGGCAGTATCGAAGTCGGCAAGACCGCCAACCTGCAGATCCTCACCGGTGACCCGCTGAAGGCCACCTCCTGGGTCGAAACCGTGCTGCTGGACGGCCAGGTCGTCTACGAACGTGGCAAGGACCAACGCCTGCAACACCTGTTCGGCAAGACCAAGACCAAGCCCGCCGCCAAGAAGTCGACCAACCGCTAGCTCACCTGTTCCTCGAATCGGGAATCCAATGTCCAAGACTCCCTTACTGTCCTTCCTGCTAGTCACCAGCCTGGCACTCATTGCGCCGGCCACCGGTCAGGCCCAGGCCGCTGCGAAAGCCATCCGTTGCGGCAAGATCTACCTCGGCAACGGTCAGGTGATGACCAATGTCTACCTGGTCATCAAGGACGGCAAGGTCAACCGCCTGGCGCGAACCCAACCGAGGGGCATGGAACTCCTCGACGCCAGTGACAAGGTGGTGATTCCAGGCATCGTGGCAGCGGATACCGACATGTCCGGCCACGCCGACGGGAAATACAACGTCACTCCCGACTTCGTCGCCCTCGAGGGCTTCGACTACCTCAAGAGCTACCAGCGCGCCCTGTCCGGTGGCGTGACCACGATCTACCTGTCGCCCGGCCGGCGACGCTTCGTGTCCGGTCAAGGCTCGGTGGTCAAGTTGCACGGCAAGGACATCGTCGCCCGTACCCTGAAGGAGAGCGCCTGTCTGCGGATCACCCTGGGAGCCGAGGCCAACGCCGGTCCGCTGCTGTTCGAACCGACCCCCCACCCGACTTCCGATGACCCGCTGCTGCCGGCGCGCAAGC
Source organism: Planctomycetota bacterium (assembly GCA_036338025.1). GTDB lineage: Bacteria > Planctomycetota > UBA1135 > UBA1135 > UBA2386 > JAYZDB01. Next base: position 7,558 of record JAYZDB010000006.1, on the reverse strand, counting down.
AGTTCCCGTCGGCGCGGATCTCGCAACTCAACGAATTACGCCGGGTGTTCCGCCAGGCGCAGGCCAAGGACGCCGTAGTAAAGGGCAGCGGTGCCGCGGAAGACCGCTACTCGGTGGTTGCGCTGAAGAGCGTACTCAAGGGGAAGTTGCGGCTTCGGATCGCCGCCAAGGAAGCGCCCGACATTCGCAACGCGGTGCGCTTCGCCCGAGAACTCGGCGTCGGACTCGTACTGGAGTCCCCGTACGAGGTCGAAAAGGCCCTGGCGATTCACAAGGGCGCGCCTCTCAATGCCGTGTTCCGCCTGGCGGTCCGGCCCGGCGCCAAGAACGCCGGTGGCGAGAACCGGCGGGCCACCGGCCCGCAGAACCGGCCCGAAAACGCCATCCTGGCGGCCCGCGCCGGCACCCGCATCGCAATCGCGCCGGGCAGCGACGCCGACATGTCCGACTACCTGCTGGTCGCCAGCGTGGCGATCCGCATGGGACTGACTCCCGTACAAGCCCTGTCTGCAATCACCCTGGACGCCGCCCGCATCCTCGGCGTCGACAACCGGGTTGGTTCGCTGGAACCTGGCAAGGACGCCGACTTCCTGCTGCTCAGCGGCGAACCGTTCGCCGTTGGAACGATGGTGGAGGACACCTACGTCAGCGGTGAGCGCGCCTACCACCGCGAGAACACTTCCGACATGCTGGTCGTCAAGGCCGGCCGCATCATCACGCTCGAGGGCCGCACCATCGAGAACGGTGCCATCGTGGCCGCCGGTGGCAAGATCAGGGGGATCAGCAACGACCCGACGATTCCCTACGGCGCCCGGGTGATCAGCCTCGGCAAGGGCAGCGTGATCGTGCCTGGCTTCGTCGATGCCTACTGCCACGCCGGTCTGTCCGGTGACGGCACCACGATCCCGACCGGCAAGGCTTCGCACCGACTGACCGAGGTCATCCGCCACGATGACCCGGTACTGAAACACCTGGCCGAGGCCGGTCTGACCAGCGTGTTCGTATCAGGACGTGACTCCGGCCTGGTCTCGGGACGTGTCGCCGCCATCAAGACCGGCGCCGCCGACCATCAGTCGATGGTGCTGAAAGACATCGCGGGTATCCGCTTCGTACACGACAGCCTGACCCCCAACGCGATCAAGGGCCTGGAGGCGCAGATCGACAAGGCCAAGAAGTACATCGAGAAGTGGCAGAAGTACGAGAAGGACCTGGCCGACTGGAAGGCGGGCAAGAAGAAGACCAAGGTCGAGAAGAAGGCCCCCACCGCGGCGCCCAAGCCGATCAGCGAGACTGACTACATCTCCGGTTCATGGAAGTTCGAAGTCGAGGGGATGCGCTTCCCGATCGGTTTCATCGCCACCCTCAAGCTGACAGCAGACAACAAGATCGGTGGCACGGTGCAGATGGTGTTCGGCGGCAACCCGATGGGAACCGCCTTGGAAATCACCAGCGGTCAGTACAACAAGGACCAGACCTTCGAATTCAAGTTCAGTGGCGGCGTCGGGCGCGGCGGCGGCGGCAGCGAAACCTCCTTCACTGGCCGGGTCGAAGGTGACTCCCTGGTCGGCAAGGTCAGCTTGGGCGGCCGAAGGGAGATGACCGGCGACTTCACCGCCACCCGGACCTCGGGCGCAGCCGGTACCCGGACTGTCGACTCGGGCAGCTCGGTGCGTCGCAGCAAGAAACCGACCGACGGCAGCCCGCAAAAACCGGACATCGACGACAACCTCGAACCGATGAGGGCGCTGTTGCAAAAGCAGATCCCCGCCATCATCACGACCTCGAAGGCACCAGCGATCACGGAGATCGTGAAGTCCTTCGAGTCGCGCAAGTTGCCCTACATCCTGCAGGGCGCCAACGACGCCATCGACACTCCCGAGATCCTCGGTGGTAACAAGCCCGGCTTCCTGTTCCCGCCCGACATCCTCTACCGCAAGGGCAAGAAGATCACCAACAAGGCCGCCAAGATCTCGGAACGCGGTCACCCCGTCGGACTGGTGTCCGGCGACACCGAGGGTGCACGCTACCTGCCGCTGCATGCCGCCCTGGCGGTGCGCTACGGCATGGAACCAACCGAAGCCTTGCGCGCCATCTCCCTCTACCCCGCCAGGTTGTTCAAGCTCGACCACCGGATCGGTAGTTTGAAACGCGGCAAGGACGCCGACTTCGTGGTGTTCTCCGGCAACCCCTTGGAGATGACCAGTCAGGTCCAACTCGTGGTCGTCAACGGCAAAGTCGTTGTAGACAACCGCAAGAACGGAGGTCCCAAATGAAGAGTCCCGCTCTCACAATTCTCGCCGGTATCACCCTGCTGACCAACGCGGGAATCGCACCGCTCCCCGCCCAGGACGAAACCAAGCCCTCGATCGTCATGCACTGCCGGACGCCGAAGGAGTTCAAGGTCGCGAAATGGGGTCCGAAGAGCATCCCGAGCCCGCTGCGCGCCTTCAAGGCCGCCAAGCTCTTGCCGGGCAACGGCGAACCGATCCACGATGCGGTGATCGTCACCCACAACAGCAAGATCATCGCCTTGGGCACGGCCTCCGAGGTCAAGATCCCCGAGGGCTGCGAGGTGATCGAGATGGGCGACAGGTGGCTGGTGCCCGGGCTCGTCGACCTGCACTGCCACATCATGGGTTCGACCGGCCGCGACTTTAACGACATGGTCCACCCCACCAACCCGGAATTGCGCACCATGGACATGGTCTCGATGGACCTGCCGGCGGTCAAAAAAGCCTGTGCCGGCGGCATCACGACAGTGTTGTTCATCCCGGGATCGGGCAGCAACATGGGTGGCTTCGGCACCCTGTGCAAGACCGCCGGCACCTTCGAGGAAGCCATGATACGGTTCCCCGGCAGCCTGAAGATCGCCCAGGCCGGCAACCCCGAACGTCGCTCGGGCGACCTCGGCGCATCACGCATGGGCATGAATCAGGGCCTGCGGATGACCTTGCAGGCCGGCTGGAAGTACTACCGTGCCTGGGAAGACTTCGATGCCGGCAAGGGCCCCAAGCCAAAGCCACGCGCCGACCTCGAATACCTGCGCGGTCTCTTCCGCCACGAGTACCCGGTCACCGTGCATACCCAGATCTACCAGGTGGTACTCGAGACCCTGCGCGAACTGCGCCTCGAGTTCGATCTCTGGACGGTGATCGACCACGGCACCTTCGACGCCTACCGCTTGTCCGGCGAGGCCCAAAAGATCGGCGTGCCGGTCTGCAACGGCCCGCGGCAATACCAATTCGACAAGAAGACCAGCCGCTTTGTCGGTCTCGCCGCGTCCTGGTACGCCGGCGGCCAACACGGTTGGCGTGATCCGGTCAGAGGCCTCGGTCGCGATGGCATCGGCGTCAACACGGATGCACCGGTCGTAGCACAAGAGCAACTCCCGCTGCAGTGCGCGATGGCGATACGTCTCGGCCTGCCCTACGACGTCGGCATCCGGGCCGTCACAATCAACCCATCCCGATTCGTCGGCATCAGCCACCGGGTCGGATCTCTCGAGGTCGGCAAGGACGCCGACATTGGAATCTGGTCCGGGGATCCTCTCGACCCCCGCAGCCACGTGGTGATGACCGTCGTCAACGGCCGCACCGCCTACCGCCGCGACCCCAAACGCCCGATCTTCTAGCCCTCCCACCTCGATGCTCTACCCCGTGATCAAGACACCATGAAGTTCTTCCTCACTTCGGCCTTCCTCGGCCTCGCATTGCTGAACGCCGGTACCGCCCAGGCCAGCCGGCCGTTCGCGATCACCAACGCCCGCATCCTGACCATGGAAGGCTCGACGATCGAGCTCGGGACGGTGCTGATCCGTCACGGCAAGATCCAAGAGGTCGGCGAGAAGGTCAAGGTGCCAGCCGGCGCCAAGATCCTCGACGCCAAGGGCGGCACGCTCATGCCGGGCCTGGTCAGCGCCTACTCGCGTGTGGGTCTGGGCGGCGGCCCTGCGCGGTCCACTCGCATCCCACGCGGCTTCGGTGGACGCCGCGGCTTCCGGATGCCACGGTCGCGCCCCAACTCCGGGTCGGGCCGCAACAGCGCCGCGACCAAGGTGGCCCAGTCGATCTACGCCCGCCAGAAGATCTTCCACCAGATGCTGGAGGCTGGCGTGACGAGTCTGGCGCTGTCCCCGACCGGCACCGGCTTCCCCGGCCAGGGTGCCCTGCTCAACCTCGAGGGCAAGACACGCGACAGCCTGGTGATGGACGACACAGTCTTTGTCTCCGTCAACCCGGCCAACAACACCAAGGCCAAGAAGTTGCTCAAGGACACCTTCGAGAAAGCCAAGAAGTTGATCGAAGAGCGCAAGAAGCCAAGCGCAAAGCCGGCCACGAAACCCACGGCAAAGACGCCTGCCAAACCAGTCGCCAAACCAACCGGCACCAAGGCGCCCGAGAAAAAGACTCCAACTCCGAAGCCGACTCCCAAGCCAACGCCCAAGCCAACGCCCAAGCCAACACCCAAGCCAACGCCCAAGCCAACGCCGACCCCCAAACCCGGCGACACCAAGCCAACCGCCAAGGCCAAGCCCGCTGCCAAGCCAGCCGCCAAGAAGCCCACCGACAAGAACCTGGAGGTGGTCGCCGACCTGGTCGAGGGCAAGATCCGGGGCTTCCTCAGCCTCAACAGTGCCACCGACGTGCTGCACTACTTCGACACGGTCGGCGAGACACGCTTTACCGGCAGCATCCTGGCCCTGGCAACCAACCCGAGCCGTGGTGAGTTGCTGCGCGTCGCCGACAAACTGAAGTCCCTGAAAGCGCCGATCCTGCTCACGCCGGCGCTGTCCAGCAAGCCAAACACCGATCACCTGACGAACCCCGCTGCCGAGCTGCACAAGGCTGGACTGAAGATCGGCTTCGTCATCGGGGACTCGCCGCAGGGTGTCCAAGCACTGTTCCAGAAACTCATGACCCTGGTCCGCCACGGCCTGGATGCCGAGGCCGCACTGCGGGCCGTCACCATTGTTCCAGCTGAGATGCTCGGCCTCGAAGCGGACAAGGGATCGATCAAGCGCGGCAAGGACGCCGACCTGATCCTCTGGAACACCGACCCGCTGTCGCCGATGGCGAAGCGCGTGAAGGTGTTCCGCATGGGGATCGAGGTGAAGAAGGTACAAGACCAATGAGAACCAAGCAGCTCCAGGCGATTGCCTCTCTGACCCTCATCGCGCTCCTCGTTAGCGAGGCGCTCAGCCAGCGTCCTCGTCGGTTCCGACGGCCGGGTAGCAGCCCCGCGACCGCGGCTCCAACTGCGACAACCCCGAAGAAGGCCACCAAGAAAGAGGTCGAGCAGTACGTCGCGATCACCGGCGGAACCGTCTACATCGGTACCGGTCAAGTGCTCCGCAATGCCACCGTCCTGATCGGCGACGACAAGATCGAGAAGGTCGGCCCCGGTATCGAGATCCCGAAAGGCGCCAAGATCCTCGACGCCAAAGGCAAATTCGTCGCGCCGGGATTCGTGATCGTCAATGCGCGGGGAATGGGTGCCGGCAGCACCTCGGACAACCCCTTGGACTCCGTCAACCCATTCGATCCACAAATCAAGATGGGTCTGGCGGTCGGGATCACGTCCTTCTTGCAGAGCGGCGGTTCCGGCAGTAGCAAGCCCGGCGGCACCAGCGCGATCCACAAACTCGCCTACGGCCAGCTCGAGGGCATGGTCTTGCAACACGGCACAGTCCTGAAGATGGGCGTGCCCCTGACGATGGCACAGATGAAGGCGTTCCGCGACTCGGTCGCCAAAGCCAAGGAGTACAAGGCCAAGAAGGCCGAGTACGATGCCAAAAAACCAACGGCCGGTACGGCGGCAACGCGTCCCGGTTCAAGCTCTGGCGGTTCTTCGCGCAGCAGCCGTTCCTCGTCCAGCAAAGCCCCGCGAGCTCCCAGTGGTGCCGAGGATCTGCTGGCGATCATGAGCGGCAAGAAGAAGCTCTGGATCAACTGCCGTCGTGGCTACAACAACGCGCACATCCGGCAGGCGCTGTCGGTTGCCAGGTTGCTCGGCGTCGGCGTAGTCCTCGAAGACCCCACGACCGCCTGGTCGATCGCCGATGAGGTCGCCGCGGCGGGCTCCATGGTGATCTTGAACCCGCGGGAAGAAGTCGCACGCGACCCGGCCCGGCCCGACACCACCGGCTCGAACATTGCGATGGCCAGGATCCTGGATTCCGTCGGAGTCCCGGTAGCCGTGCATCCCCCGAGCGGACGTTTCGGCGGCGCCACCCTGGGCACCGGCGGCATTCTCGGCCAGGACCTGAACACACCTCATGTCGATGCCGCCTTCGCCGTACGCGGCGGGCTGGATAATCGTAAAGGATTGCGAACAATCACCTTGGACGCCGCCCGCATGATGGGAGCAGAGGCCAGGATCGGCTCCTTGGAGCCAGGCAAGGACGCAGACGTCTTGATTCTCGACGGCGAGCCGTTGCACTATAGATCCTTCGTGGAAACGGCACTCGTGAACGGCCGGATCGTCTACGAGAAGACCAAGCAACCTTTCTACCGCCACATCAAGCGCTAGCGGCACAGGCCGCGCCGGCGCTGACACCTCATCAGCCAATGAGCTTAGAGTCGCAAAAGGAACTCGACGACTTCTTCCGGAGTATGCGCCAGGCGTGCAACTCCCGAGACATCAAGCTGTACCGGTCGCACTTCTGGACTGACAAGCGGTTCATCCACCTCGACTCGGCAGGTCGCACCGATGAGGGATGGGGTGCCTATGAGGAAGCCCTGGACCAGGACTTCCGCTACATGGACACCATCCGCATGGAGCTGAAGGAATCGAAGTACCAGGTGTTCGAGGATCAGTTCGCGGTCGTGGCGGCGAACTACTCCTTGACCCAGGTCGACCCCAGTGGTCGTGAGGTCACTCAGGAAGGCCGAGCCTCGTTCACCGTCGTGCGGATGCGCAGCGAGTGGAAGATCGTCTCCCAACATTTCTCGCTAAACCAGACCGACGACGCCATCTAGCCTGGCGACGCAAGGTGAACAAGTACGCAGGAACCCTCATCGGGCTGTCTCTACCGGTCCTCTTGCCGCTGGCGAGTTGTCAGACCGCAGCAGCGCCGAACGTCTTGCTGATCGTCGGCGATGATCAGGGCTACGCCGACCTGTCCTGCGCAGGCCTGATCGGAGACGTCAAGACGCCGAACCTCGACACCCTGGCGCGACGCGGCGTGCGGTTCACCCACTCATATTCGACCTCTCCCATTTGCAACGCCTCACGAGCCGGTCTGATCACCGGCTGCTACCAGCAGCGCTTCGGCACCTATTGGTACGGGGGCAAGGGCATTCACGACGACAGGTTCACCACCTTGCCCGAACTGTTGTCAGCGCAGGGCTACACCACCGGCTACATCGGCAAGGTGCACTACGGCTCCGGCAAGACCGCCCGGCCGACCAACAGGAGCTTCCCGCTTCGCCACGGTTTCGACTCCTTCTTCGGTTGCTTCAGCGGCCGCAAGCATTACCTGATCCACAATCAGGCCGCCGAACAGGCGTTTCTCGCCGACAAGCGGCGATTCAAACGCAAGGGCCAGAGCCTGCAGAAG
>JAYZDB010000005.1:0-4172 GCA_036338025.1 Planctomycetota bacterium | reverse complement strand
CCGGATCACGCCAAAGGAGAGCGACTACAACCCCACGTCTCGGACCAGCCCCTACCAGATCGAACTACTCGACGCTGGCGGGCAGGTGCTCGGCAGCTATCCACTAGACCTCAGCTTGTTCGACATGAACCCGGCGCGGGTCGGCAAACCGCTGCGGGTGCAAGGCTGCCAGGTCCGGGACACCCGGGTCGCCGCCCTCGCCAACGTGCCCTATCTGGCCAAGGCAGTCAGCCTCAGGATCCTCCGGGGCAACCGCGTGTTTGGCTTCCTCAACACCGCTAGCTACCACAGGCTGGTAGCGCAGGGAGAGGTGCGATGAGAATCTCCACCATCGCCCTGGGGGTGTTGTTCGCCGCTGCCCTGCCGGCCCAGACCGTCAAGACGATCATCAAGAACGGCGGCTACAACAACCGCTACGACATCGTGATCATCGGTGACGGCTACCAGGCCAGCGAGCAGACGAAATTCGACAACAACGTCGTGGCAGTGATCAACCAGTTGTTCGCGACCGAACCGTACAAGACGTTCCAGAGCTTCTTCAACGTCCACACGGTATTCCGCGCCAGCAAGGAGTCCGGCGCCGATCACCCCGACGCCAAACCGCCCATCGTCAAGGACACCGTCTACGACGCGTCCTACAACACGGGCGGCACGCCACGATGCCTCTACATCAAGAACACATCACAGGCGCTCAGTGACGCCGCGCTGGCCCCAGCGGTCGAAGGCCGGGTGATGGTCATCGTCAACGACAGCCGCTACGGCGGCTGCGCCGGCACATTCGCCGTAACCTACAACGGCGGTTCCATGACGACCGTCCAGGTACATGAATTCGGCCACTCGTTTGGTGGCCTGGCCGACGAGTACGACTACCCCAATACCACCTACACCGGCGGCGAACCCGGTGAGAGTAACGTCACCAAGGACCCGACCGGTCAGCTGAAGTGGGCCAAGTGGATCGGCTACAACGGGGTCTCCGCATTCGAAGGCGCCAAGTACCACCGGTATGGTCTCTTCCGCCCGAGATTAAACTGCATCATGCGGGTCCTGAACTCGGACATGTGCCCGGTGTGCAAAGAGCAGACGGTCATTCGCGCGTACACGACCGTATCAGCGATCGACAAGCCACGCCCAGCGACCAAGACCATCAGCGTGAGCCCTGGCAACAAGCAGGATTTTTCATTCACGAACATCGCGCCGGCCAGCAGCAATGCCACGATCGCCTGGAAGCTCGACGGCAACGCCCTGCCCAACACCGGCACCAGCGTGACTATCGACACCACGGGGATGAGTCTCGGCAACCACACCGTCCAGGTGACGGTTTGGGACCGCAACAGCCTGGTACGCAAGGACCCAAACAGTTTCCTCAAGAGCGTGCGTACCTGGACGCTGGATGTCAGCCCTCAGCTTCCGGACCTGAACCCCACCTTGCTGATCTCATCCAATCCCACCTTGACCGCTGGCGGACAGATCTCACTGCTGTCCCACAGGATTGACAACATCGGCGTGGTCGACTCCCCGCCCGTTCAGGTGGAGCACTTCCTTTCCGCAGACAAGACTCTGACCACCGCTGACACCTACCTGGGTCAGGTAAACCAGGATGCAATCAACCCGGGCAAGCACGCGATCACCTATCGGGGCAACGTCACAGTGCCGTCTCACGTTCTGCCAGGGACCTATAATCTGGCGGTGATCGTCGATCGGACAGACAAGGTGAAGGAACTCGACGAGACCAACAACGTGTTCTGGACGACGGTTTCAATCACCAAGCCCAACTGTGTCCCACGGCTCTCGTACAACGATCCGCTCATCTACCCCCACACCAGCAACACGATCTTCGGCAAGACCGGCGGATCGGTTCATCCGGTTGTCACCGCGCAGTGCGCGAAAGGCAGCGCCTACCTGATCCTGCTCGGTTGCTCAGGCACGGTGCCCGGAACCCCCCTCACAGCGAAGCGAACGCTCCCACTGAATGCTGATGCATGTTCGGAGTTGTGGTTCTCCGCGATTGGCACACCGCTGCTCTCGAGCTTCTTCGGGACAATCGACAGCAACGGCAAGGGCCGGGCAAACCTGGTGCTGCCGGGCAGTTTGACCACGGCAACCCTCGATGCACACTTCGCAGCCATCGTGTTTGATAGCAAGACGGGGGCGATCAAGAACGTCACCAACGCGGTGAAGTTCGACCTCAAGTAGCGCCTTCGGCCCGGGTGACCCGCAGGAATCCCAGCGGGTCGCCCACCAAGGCGGTCGGCACCATCTCGTCATCGGCCGCGATCGCGAGATCGTGATCCGCGCCGGCCGCCAGGAACCAGGACACCTCCTCGACGGTGGTCGTGATGGTGCCCGGCAGCGATAAACCAGCCAGCAGAATCGAGGCGAGGCCCCGGAGTTTGTCGCGCTCGTTCTCAAACGCGGGGACATCCAAGAGCACGGGCGCGACCCGGCCATATGCAACGCCACTCACATTCGGGTAGAGAACCGGATCGTTGAGAACACTCACCACGCTGAGGTGGTCGTAGGTCAGTGCTGGATCAGAGGTCAGAAGTTCGGCGGCATCGATACACTGAAAGCTGATGCGGTCCGAGAGACCCACACCTGCCAGCGTGGCATTGAGGGACCCGCACTCCACCTGGTCGAGATTCGTGACATGCACCCGACGCCCGAGATCACAGACCTCCGTCACCAGCACGCCGAGCTCTGCGACCCCTGCACCGACGTAGAGGCTGGCGCCATCCGGCGAAATCCGCTGCGAACACGCCGCCGCCCAGCGCTTCCCGGACTCCAGGACCGATTCACGATGGGCATCCCAAAAAGCCTCACCGCCCTCGTCGCAGTACACCGGACCGAGGGTCTGGTAGTCAATTTCGTCGAACAAACGCGTCAAAAGCGCCTGGGAGTGGGCCGTCGGATGCACTACGTAATCCCCCTTCTCACCGGTGTCTTGGTGCCCGCGACATTTCCGTTGCATGGGAGATGCGTGGGTGTTGCACAGTGTGCGAGTCGATCTTCCCCCGCACCACGTTAAAGGCGTCAATACGAATCCGCTATCAACGCGTAACCGAGGTAACCAACACAGATGCGACTATCACTGACTTCTCTTATCACACTGGTCCTGATCACACTGCTCGGTGGCCTGCCAGCACAGGGCCGCCGAGGCGAGCACTCGAAACGAGGCCACGACGTCCAAAAGCGGGGCGATGAACACAAGGCCCGAACCGAAGGGCGGCGTTCCGGACGACGCGGCAATTCGAAAGACGCCGGCCGTTCCCGGGGCAATCAGAGATCCCGCGGTCGTGGCAGGAACCAGGGTCGCGGCAGGAGCCAGGGCCGTGGAGACAAGCGTGGACGTGGCAGGAACCAGGGTCGCGGCAAGAGCCAGGGTCGCGGAGACAAGCGTGGCCGTGGCAGAAACCAGGGTCGCGGCAGGAGCCAGGGCCGCGGGGACAAGCGTGGGCGTGGCCGGACCCAGGGTCGCCGCGAGGCGCGATCCAGTCGTGGGCGCGGCGGAGTGCGGCAGCGCAGTTCGCGGGGCGCGAATCACGACCGACGTGGCGCCGGGGGCGACAGGCGACAAGACAAGATGGCCGAGGCCTTCCGCAAACGTATCGCAGAGGCCCGTAAGCGTATCGCCGAAGCCAGGAACAAGCGTGGGGCAATGGATCGTTCCGCAAACCGCAACCGGGACAGGAATCGAAATTCCAACCGGTCTCGCAACAACCAGAACCGCAACTCCGAGCGATCCCGTCGCGACCACGACAATGACAGAGACCGCGGCAGGGACGCCATGGAGAAGATCGGGAACCAGATTCGGCAGGCGCTCAAGGACGGGAAGATAACCCGCGAGGAAGCCGCGGAAAAAATGGAGGCGGTCGGGAAGCGAGCTGGCGGCAACAACCGGAACCGCAACTCCGAGCAATCCCGTCGCGACAACGACGGCGACAGGGACGCCATGGAGAAGATCAAGGTCCGGATTGGGCAGGCGGTCAAGGACGGGAAGATAACCCGCGAGCAAGCCGTGGAGAGACTGCAGGCGGCCAGGAAGCGAGCTGGCGGCAACAACCAGAACCGCAATTCCGAGCGCTCCCGTCGCGACAACGACGGCGACAGGGACGCCATGGAGAAGATCAAGGTCCGTAGTGGGCCGGCGGTCAAGGACGGGAAGATAACCCGCG
>JAYZDB010000004.1:0-3858 GCA_036338025.1 Planctomycetota bacterium | reverse complement strand
GAGGTCGGCGCTTTCGGTCGCAGTCAGATCGAGGCGGTCATCGAATAGCAACTTCGCATTCCAGGGTGGTGGCGCGATCAACTTTGCGCCCCGATCCAAAACCGTCGTAGCCAGTGTCTCGTGTAGAGGCTCGGCAGCCAGTAACACCTCGTTTGCCTGGATCCGATCGCGAAGTTCGTCGAGACCGACGGCGCTGGGCGCCTCGAGGACCTGCAGGCCGTCGGTGGCCACCAGCGCGTGGTGGTATCGTTGCCGGCGGGCGTCGAGCACTGGTCGGACTCGATCGTCATTGGTGACCATTTTCTCACGCAGCGCCGCCAATGCGATCAACTGCAGGCTGGTGCATGTGCGCACCGTGACTCCCTGGAATTGCCGGGCAGTGCGTGCAAATGTCACCGCCACTCGCAGTCCGGTGTACGAACCAGGTCCAAGGTCCAAGCGAATGGCCCGCAGTTCGTCTGGTTGGTGGCCCCAGCGCGCAAAGCTGTCTGCAATCAGTCCGGTAAGGTCTCCGGCCGTCCGATCTGTTGGTGCCTCCACCCTGATTTCACCGTCAGAGTTTCGAATGGCGACCGACGGCAGGCGATCGCTGGCCGAGATCGCCAATTCGATGCCGTCTTGCACTGCGCTGCTCACCTCAGACTCCAAGTTCGGCTTGCACCGCGCGCACGATGCAATCGGTGTGTTGCTGGACAATTTCGAAGTTCGGACCCTCGACCATCACCCGGCATAGGTCCTCGGTGCCGGAATACCGCAACACCACCCGTCCCTGCTCTCCAAGTTCATCCTCGACCGTGCGCACAGCGCTCTGGATCGAGTCGATCGTGCTCAGGTCGGACTTCTTTCGCACCGGCACATTGACCAGAAGTTGGGGGAAGCTCTCGAAGTCTTCAAACGTCTGGGCGAATCCACGGTCCCAGACCCCTGGAATCGACATCACAGCCAGCGCGGTGTAGAGGCCGTCGCCGGTGAATTGCCCCTCGCCCGCGAAGATGATGTGGCCCGACTGTTCACCGCCGAGGGCAAATCCCGAGTCCCGCATCGCTGCCACGACGGCCCGATCCCCGACCGGGGTGCTGTGCACCTTGATGCCGTGTAGGGCCAATGCCTTGTGCAGCCCCAGGTTGCTCATGATGGTGGCGACCACGGTGTTTTCTGGCAATTTGCCCTGCTCGGCCAGGTGGCGTCCCATCAGGGTCAGGACGGCGTCGCCGTCCCAGATCTGACCGGTTTGGTCGGCAAACATGCAGCGGTCGCCATCGCCATCCAGACAGAATCCGAATTCTGCGCCGTGATCTCGTACAGCTTGGGCGAGGTGCTCGCTGTGCATTGCCCCGACACCATCGTTGATGTTGTGACCGTTGGGTTCGCAGGCGATTGCGATGGTGTCGGCTCCGAAGCAACGCAGGACGGACGGTGCGATGGTGGAACCGGCACCGTTGGCGGTGTCGACAACGATCTTGTGTCCAGTCAGGTCGAGTTCGGCGAAGACGTTGGCGAGGTGTTCCTGGTAGGACTGCCCGAGTTCCCGCCGTGGCTTGCTGCGTGCCGAGGCGATGGGTTCGAACGGGACTTCGACGGTCAGGCGAGAGAGTTCCTGCTCATCTTCGTCGGGTAGTTTGCAGCCGTCGCCCTGGAAGATCTTGACGCCATTGTCGCCCCCCGGATTGTGCGAGGCGCTGATCATGATGCCTGCCTGGACGGGTTCGGTGCGGGTCAGGTATGCCAGACCGGGAGTCGGGATCAGGCCGACATCGATCACCGAGGCGTCGGTGGCGGCCAGGCCCTGCGTCAGGCAGGCAGAGATCCATGCGGCGGACTCGCGACCGTCGTGACCCAGGATGACACGCTTTTGTTCTGGACCGTGCTTTTGCAACCAGATGCCGAGGGCGGCGCCGACGCGTTGCATGGTGGTGGGGTCGAGCGGTGGTTCACCGGCCTTGCCGCGTAGACCATCGGTGCCAAACACCGGGGGAACGAAAGAGGCCGGGGTCATCCTAGTCCTTCTTGTCGACTTTCTTCTCGACCTTCTTCTTGACGATCTGGATGACCATGTCGCTGTCAGAGTTTCGGAAATCGACGCCCTCGTGATAAGGGGTTTCCTTGTCCAGATCGTCCAGGTTGAACAGGCTGAGAGTGGGAGTGCGCGGGTCCACCGTGTCCTTGGCGAGATCCGCCTCCCGCAGGTACACCCGTACCCGCGCGCAGCGTTTGACCCACTCGGCTTCCACGACCTTGTCCTCCTTGAGGAGTAGGAGGAGAGCCCGGTCGAGTTGCCCGGTAGCACGGATTACCGCGGTCACTGCTTTGGGAGAGACCTCGTACTTGGCGGCCTCCTCGGGGTCCACTCCCTGCACGTCAAGGACGACGGGGACGTTCTCAAGTCGGTACTCGACCCAGATCGGCTCGACCTTGAAGGTGGCCGTCGGATGTTTCGCGAGCTTGAGCCACGCGAATTCTGGAGTGAGAGTGAGTTGTCGCGTTACCTGGCGTTCGCCTTCGCTGACCTCGAATACGGTGCTGAACAGCTTGGCTTTGGGAGTGATCAGCTTGAGCCTTGCCTCAGGGACGAGCAGTTTGATGGTCGCCGGTTCGAATCGGGTACTCTCGACTGTGATGCGGTCTCTAAGCTTGGCGTCTATTTTCGAGAGATCGATGTTCTCGTGGGTGATGGCCACGGTCTTTTCGGCATTCTTCTCGAGCAGGATCCGGACAGTTGGCGGGTTCATTCCTCTGAGCAGGTCGTTGACCCCCGGCTGGGTCGGGTGCTTCAGGTCTTCGAGACGGAATTTGACGAAGTAGTCATCGCCCTGACGGAGAATGTCCGTGAGAACGTTGTACTGAACCTGGAAGAACAGGTCCTTGTTGGCCCGCTCGATCAGGTGTTGTTTGCCTTTGAGAGTCAGCGAGACCTCATTGCCCTTGAGGGTCTCTTCGGTGTCGGCATTCTGAATCGCTTTCAGGCTGTATTCCAACGACCCGATCGAGACGTTGATCTGGTTGTTGGCGGTCGCGGGTGTGCCGTCGAATGTCACCCCAACCTTGATTGGGCTTGTACTGGTTTGGGTGACCAGGGCGTCCAGGTAGTACCAGAGCACCAGCGCCAACACGATCGACAGCAGCTTGCGGAACGGGTCGTCAAAGATCCGGATCCTGGACCGAGGTTGCTGGTTGGCTTTCATGCGTGACTCCTCCCGGCCTGGTTGAGGGATTCTTCGATGGTGTGTTCGAGTTGCTCGAGCGAGATGCCGTGCTCCAGCTTGCCACTCTGCGCGATCGACACCTTGCCGGTCTCTTCGGAGACTACGATGATCAGTGAGTCGGCTTCTTCGCTCAGCCCGAGGGCTGCGCGATGGCGGGTGCCGAGGCGCTTGTCGACCTCGGCGTTTTGGCTGAGCGGCAGCAGACAGGAGGCTGCGACAATGCGGTTGTCACGAACGATGATCGCACCGTCGTGGAGCGAGTTGCCGGGGTAGAAGATGGACTCGATGAGGTACGAGTTGAGTTCAGCATCGATCGTGATGCCGGTCTCCGCCAAGGTGGTGAGAGAAACGTTGCGTTCGACGGCGATCAGGGCCCCAATTTTGTCGCGACTCAGGCGAGCGACAGACCGCAGCATCCGTGAGGTGATGCGGGATTCGCGCTTCAAGAACCTGCTGAACAGCGGCAGCTCACCGACGTTGACGATCGCACGTCGGATTTCGTGCTGGAAGATGATGATCAGGCCGAGAATCGCGAGATCGTAGGCCTGCTCGAAGACGATCTTGAGGCGGTCCAGTTCGAAGGAGTTGATCAGCGCAACGAAGGTGACGATGGTCAGCACCAGGATGAACGAGAGTCCGCGGATCACACCTGAGC
>JAYZDB010000003.1:0-9811 GCA_036338025.1 Planctomycetota bacterium | reverse complement strand
CCGAGCCTCGAGTGCGGCCGAACAGGAATACGTGAAGAAGCACCCTGGTTCTGGCTCCCGCACTGTCAAGGCGGCTTCCACCGAGGAAGAAGAAGAACAACAGGCAGCTCGGCAGCGTGAGAGGAGTGAACAGTATTCACGCGCGAGCGAGGCCAAGAGCCGCGGCGTCCTCAAACTCGTCAATGCAAAGGTCTGCAATTGGACCGACGCGGACTGGGATCGGCTGCAGAAGGGTTACGCGGCGACCTTGAAGTAGAACCACCAGCCCATCGATGGTGATGAGACGCACAGGTTCTCAGAGCCTGCGCCTCAGTCGAGGTTGCGCACGGCTTTGGCGGCGCGCTCACTGAGAAGCTCCGCAGCGCCTTGCATCGATTCCTCGGTCGATACTCCCGGGGCTAGTTCGATGGCCCTCATCCCGAACTCGCGCAGGGCAGAATCGTCGTCGAGTCGCAGGCTTCCGACGATCGCTACGGTCTCGACGCCCTCGGCTTGGGCGGCCTTTGCGACTCCTACGCAAGCCTTGCCGCTCAGGCTCTGCGAATCGAGTTGACCCTCGCCGGTGAGACACAGGATCGCGCCGCGGACTCGCTGCCGAAAACCGACGACATCCAGCACGGTCTCGATGCCGGATCTGGTCTCAGCGCCGAGCATGGCGGTGATGCCACCACCCATGCCGCCGGCGGCGCCGGCACCGACTTCGGAACGCACCTCGATCCCGAGTTGTTCGGCCCAGATGCCGGCGATGTGATCGAGTCCGTGGTCGAGTTGTGTTACCTGTGTCGGCGTAGCGCCTTTTTGTGGACCATAGACTGCTGCTGCACCGTCGGGACCGGTGAGCAGGTTGTCGACGTCGCGGCAGATCACGATCTGCAAGTTTGCGAACCGTCGGCCGCTGGTTTCGATTCGCTGGACCCGTTCGAGATCCGCGCCGGTGAAGGAATCGAGCGGAGCCCCGGCGGCGTCAAAGAACCGGACGCCGAGGGCCATCGCTGCTCCGCCACCACCGTCGGTGGTGGCGCTGCCGCCGAGACCCAACAGGACGCGCTGCGCGCCGGCTTCCGCTGCTGCCAGCATCAGTTGTCCTGTGCCGAAGCTCGAGGTCCGCGTTGGGTCACGTTCCCCGGCTTCCAGAAGTGTCAGGCCTGAGGCGGCGGCCATTTCGATCACAGCGGTAGGAACCTCTTGTTTGCCGAGCAACCCCCAGGTGGCGTCGATCGGTCGACCGAGCGGATCGGTGACTCGCGTAGTACGGAACTCCCCCGCAGTGGCGCGAACCAGGGCCTCGACGGTGCCTTCGCCGCCATCGGCGACCGGGCATTCATCGATCACCGCGTCCGGGAAACTGGCACGGATTCCGCTGGCCATGGCAGCACCGGCCGCTGGCGCGGACAGGGAGCCTTTGAAGCTGTCGGGGGCGCACAGGTACCGGCGCATGCCAAGAGCATAGCCGACGGGGGGCTTTGAATTCGCGGCTGTGCCGGCTGAACACCTGCTCAGGGGACTCACTATCGCTGACGCGTGCACGGAGCCGGTCGCCGGGTATCCTCTGCGCCGCTTCCCCCAAAGCAAACACCAGCCTCCAGAGTGAACATCAGCCTGTGAGTCAGTCCCCACCCTCGCTTCAGACCCTGCAAGACCTGCTTGTGGACGTAGATGTGCCGCCGATCGAGCACGCGGAGCGTTTGCGGGCTGTGCGAGAAGCGCTGACCGACGATCCCAGCACCTTCCTTGACCTCGATCGCCTGGAACTGCGGTTCCTCGAGCGACAGGCGGCGCGCCGGGACGTGTCCCCACGACTTGTCGAAGCTGTCCGGGAGCCCCGCCTGGTGGCTCTCGACCGGTCGCTATTGCGGATTCGTCAGGGCGATTCTCGCGATGTTTCGGCACTTTTCGATCTGGCGGAGTTGCGGGCTGCCTACCTGTGCGAGGGAAAAGAAGCCGAAGCAAGCGCTACCGACGAGGTCTTGTGTGAGCGCGTCGCCCTGGTTGCACTGGATGGTCGCCTGAAGGAGGAGGCACGCGAGCGCTACGCGGCGGTCTTGACCGAAGAGGAAGACCTTCGGCTGGATCAGAAGATCCACCTCTTGCGGGAGATCGGCGTCTTGTTGCAACGCCTGGGAGAGCGTAGCGGCGACAAGTTCTATCGTCGTCTGGCTCGGCGCCTTCGGAGCGCTGTTGTGGACCGCACGCTGTATCGGCGGTTGGAGGATGTGTTGACCCGACGCGGTGTCGTGTTGCTGGAATCAACAAGTCTGCTGCTACTGCTGGTCATCTTCGTGCTGATCGTAGTGGAGTCGACGGTAGACCTGGATCCCGGCACCTTGTGGATACTCAAGGTAACCGACGCATCGATCTGTTCGTTTTTCATCGTTGAGTTCCTGTTCAAGCTGGCAATGGCGCCCTCCCGGGTTTCGTGGTTCCTACGCAATTTCATCACGGATTTTCTGCCGGCGGTTCCAGCTGTGGCGTTGCTTTTTACTCCGGGGTTCGTCGGGGGAACCGGCGTAGCGACCGTTCGCCTGGCGCGTTTTCTGCGCGTGATTTCCGTTGCGCGATACCTGGCGTTCATGCGTCCGTTCTTCAGCTTTCTCCGGCTGTTGTTGTTCCTGATCCGGGGTCTCGACGCCCTGGTCGAGCGGTTCTCCCGGCTGATCAACCGGAACTTCGTGTTTTTCGATCCCCGCACCCAGGTTGCCGACGAAGTCCAACTCGACAACTCCAGGCGGTATTTGTTCCAGGCGATTCGCCGAGAGCACGTGCTGCTGGATGACCTGGTGCCGGTTGAGACTCACGAGGTCTTGACCCAAAGATCATCGCAGTTGGCAGACCGCCTGCGTACACGTCAGATCGTGCAGGCGAAGGTCTCTGATGCAGCCGTCACGGCTCGCGACGTGCCGGTAGAGGAGGCGATTGAGCGTCTGTATGCCCTGCGTCCCGATGAGATGAGCATCACCATGAGCCGTTCCGACTTGATGGCTCTTGACCGGGTGAGCCGGATCATCAATGCACCCGTCATCCGGTCGATCCCCTTCGTGAATTGGTTCCGGTCTGCGGAGCCCGGGCTCACGCCGGAAGCACGGGTTGTCAGTCTCGGGCGACGCATCGCGGACCAGATGGAGCGGTGGCGCAACCGGATCCTGTTCTTCGCGGACTTGCACGGAATCGTCACCGGCCCGCAGATTCTCGATCGTGTGGCGACTGCCATGGTCAAGGCCAGTCAACGGCCGGCGGTGCGTCTGCTGATGTTCGGAGCGTTGTTCTCGATCGTGCGGATGTTCGTCGACGAGTCGAGCGCGATCAGCAGCTTCCTCGGGAAGTTCGTCGCGACCCCTCTGATCGTGCTCGGGTTTGTTTGTCTGGTGATTCTGTTAGCTGGACGTTGGCTCAAGCGATTGGCCGGTGAGGCGGCCGAGAATCTCAAGCGCACCAGCGAGGCTCACTTCATCAATCTCCTCGAACTCGAGAAGGCCAGGACGCGTGATACCGACCTGGTGTTTCTGGCGGGTCGGGTGTTCCGATTCGAGATGGATGCCTGGGAGGCCGCCTTGGCGTTAGGCCAGCACGTCGATGAGGCCACGTCCGCGCACATCGAGGTAGGTTCTCGGGGCTCTGGACCAGCGGCAGAAGCCACCGAGCGAATCGACGAGACTCCGATCTCGATGCGTGAGGACATCAACCGTGTCGCCTATCTGTACCTGCACTTTCTCGATGGGGCGATCCTGCACGAGAGTGATATCAAGACTACCGAACAACTGCTCGCCAACCTCTCGCTTGAGAACATCCGTACCCATCACCTGCGTTTTTCCCGTCGCGACGAAAAACGCTTGCGCAAGCTGAGTCTCGCCAGTGGTTCGAGGCTCACCGGCCCGTATCTCTGGTTTCGGTTTATCACTGAGAGTGTCTCCCTGGAGACGGCCAAGCGAATCACGGAGTACAATCGGCACTGCATGACCCTGCAGCAGCGGGCTGTTGCGACCGCCGAACAGATCCAGGTCATGGATGCCTGGATTCAAAAGCGCCGCGACGAGATCGAGGGTCGGATTATCGAGAAGATCGAGCCTCTGGACGCTGGTGTTGTCTACCAGACGACCGAGTTCAACAGCATGGACTTCCTGACCGTCAACGAGCGTCGCGATGCCCAGATCAAGCGCGTTTTTGGAGACCGGGTGCTGGAGACGCTACAGCGCGATCGGCGTTGCATGATTCGTGAGATCTTCGGTACGCGGCCCCTCGACAAGCTGCCTCGTTCCCGTCGCTCGGTGAACTTCTACCGCTTCTTCCTCAATCGTCTGTCCCGTGGCCGAGTCCTGCTGGCGCCCCTCTTGTTTCTGGGCAGTGTGTGGTGGGCGATCCGAAACGTTGTCGGCAAGACGGTCGACATCGTAAAGGAGATCCTGCAGCCGGAGACTGCGGGCTTGGATCGAGAGTCCGGGACGGCGACCTTTCGGGTGGCCCTGCGCAAGATCCACCGGATGAAGGCGCCGGGTCTCCTGGAAGCTATGCACATGCGAGCGAGCTTCGACCCTGCCTACTGCGGTGCGCCGCCGACCTGGTCTTTCGATCTGGACATGGAGAGCGTCCCGGAACTCGAACGGGACATGGACTTCTTGCAGATGCGCGAACGTGATCGGGCGGTGATACGTGCCATTGCCGTTGACAGCCGTCGGCGCATCGAGCAGTTACACGACCTGGTTCGCGATCTCGACGTGTTCGAAGATTGCGAAGGGGAGATCGAGCAGAAACTTGGTGAGCGGGCTGTCAGCATCGCCTACGTAACCAATCGTGAGGGGATTCGCAGCTTGTTCCAGGCGGTGCGCTGGCTAGGTCGGGAACTTCCGAAGTTCGAGGACCGCAGCACCCGGATCCACGGGTCGTGGGCCGGTACTCTTTGGCAGTGGCTACGACGAGGCTTCAAGCAGCATCCGGTGACGGAGTTGATCGACTCACGCTTGGGCGATCGCTCGATCTCAGCCCGCGGCCGCCGCAACTTCAGGCGGGCATACATGCGCGATCTAGGTGAGATTCGGGACATCGTCCATGCCTGGCTCTCCTTGCCGGACGGGGTGGAGCCGCGTGAGCGGGCGCTCACTTTGGCGAAGGGCTTCTTCCGCGCAAGTGGCGAAGTGAGTCGCGAATTGGTGGCCTTGCGTGCAGTGCAGAGCCTGTCTGTGCTTGATGTGCGAAACTACCGGGATCTTGTGTTCCGACTCGGTGGTTACGCGGAGGACGGTGAAGACGCCGCGCTTGCCCAGTCCCTGCCATGACGCGAAACCGATTCTTTGCGCTGCTGATTGGTCTGGGATTCGCCTGGCGTTTGATCGTGAGTGCTCGGATGGTGGTGCCTCGCGAAGACGGGGTGAACTACCTCTGGATGGCGGAACGGTTCGCGGAGGGACAGGTAACCGCAGCACTGAGTGAAGTATTCTCCCCGCTGTTGGCCTTGGTGATCGCATTGCCGGTTGCGATGGGGATGGAGCCGTTCTTCGCCGGTCAGCTGATGTTGGCGTTAGCCGGAGCCGTGGTGGTTCTACCAATCGCGGCGATCAGCGAGCGACTGGCACCGGGCAGCGAGCGATCCGCTGCACTGCTGACTTTCGTGGCGGCTCGTCTCGCGATGCTGGGTGCGGAGGTCTACACCGAGCCGCTGTTTGTCCTGATCGGTAGCTACGCATTCCTGTTCGGACTCAGACAGCGCTACTGGTGGTGTGGCGTGATGAGCGGACTGGCTTTTTGGGTGCGCCCGGAAGCGGCCTTGATCCCGTTGGTGTTTGTCGGACGTGGGCGTAGCACCTGGATGCCTGTGTTCGTTGCAGGGTTGATGACACTGGTCCTGGCAGCATGGCGCGGCGCCTGTGGGCACGGATTCGACCCGGTTCCCAAGCTGGCTTTCATCGCGGCCCATAACGTGGCGGGGGATACGGACGCCCTGGGCTTTGCACTACGATCTGCATGGCATCTCCTGGAAATCCCGGCGAATTTCTTGAGTGCCTATGGAGCGTTGGGCGTGTTCGCGATCCTCGGCTTGTTCTACACGCGCCCACGTCCGGCGGTCCGGCTCCTTGTCTTGGCGGTAGCCGTCATCTGTTTGTACGTTCCGCGGTGGCGGTTCCTTGTCGATTGGATGTTCGTGGTTGTCCCACTGGCTGCCGTCGGTGTCCGATGTCTGCCGAAGCCCGGGTTTTGGATCGGCGTCGCCATCCTCCACAACCTCTTCTGGTCGATGACCGGCGGCATCAACCCAAACCGCATCGCAGAGTTACAGGTTGCCGCCTATCTCAGGCAGCATATGGAACCGGGTCAGCGGGTCGCCGGTGACATGACCAGGGTCTTGTACTTCGTCGGTCAACGTCCACTCGCTCCACGTCACTTCGATGCCGAGGAGTTGATCGCCGCGGGTCGAGGCGCAGAGTTCGTGGTGCTTCGAAAACGCCGTGCCACGACAGCGCCGGTTCTCGACGGTCTGTCCGATCACCAACCGGTGCAGCTCCCGGACAAGTTGCAGGTCCTCGCGACGGACCGGGGAATGCTGGTACTCCAGCGCAGGTAACCTCGAGCAATCCGCGCTAGTTCCCGATCAGGAAGTTGCAGATGTCACCGTCCTGCAGCACGTAGTCCTTGCCCTCGAGGCGTAGCTTGCCGGCCTGCTTGATCGCGGATTCCGAATGAAACTCCATCAGGTGTTCGTAGGAGTAGATCTCCGCGCGGATGAACTTCTTTTCAAAGTCGGTGTGGATCACCCCGGCACCGATCGGGGCGGTATCGCCCTTGCGGATCGTCCAGGCCCGCACTTCGATTTCGCCAGCGGTGAAGTAGGTTTGCAGGCCGAGCAGGTCGAAGGCGGCGTGGATCAGGCGGGTGAGTCCTGACTCGGTGAATTGGAGCTCTGCCATGAACATCTCGCGCTCCTCGGGATCCATCCGAACGAACTCGGCTTCGAGGTCCCCGCACAGATGCATGACGCTGGCATTGGTTCGTGCGGCGTAGTCTTGTAGGGCCTGCACCTTGTCGCTTTCGCCTGCGGCATCGTCATCGCCGACGTTGGCGATGAACAACACCGGCTTGATGCTCATCAGAAAGAGCGGCTTGAGGATTTCGGTTTCCTCTTCGGTGAACTCGCTCATCCGCAGTGGCTTGTCCTCCAGGAGACAGGCCTGGGCTTTCTCGAACACCTCTTTTTGGGCCAGGGCCTCCTTGTCGCCGATCCGCACCTTCTTGGCGATCCGTTCGAGGTTGCGCTCGACGGTGCCGAGGTCGGTCTGAAGGAGCTCCATCTCGATGATCTCGGTGTCCTCCGCGGGATCGGCGCTGCCCATGACGTTTTCGTTCTCGAAGCAGCGCACCACGTGCAGGAGGATCTCGCTCTCCTTGATCGAGCCCAGAAACGCGTTGCCCATGCCTTCGCCCTGGCTCGCCCCCGACACCAGGCCCGGGATGTCGACCACCAACATCTGGCCGGGAACGATCTTCTTGGTTTCGACGTACTCGGAGATCTTCTGCAGCCGGTGGTCCGGCACCTCTACAGCGGCCTTTTTCGGTTCCACCGTGCTGAACTGGTGGGGTTGGCGATCTGCGGGGTCGGTGCCGGTGATGGCGCTGTAAAGAGTCGTCTTGCCGCAATTGGGAAGACCGACGATGCCGCATACGAGACCCATGATTCCTGTGCGTTCTTCGGGACCGAGGTGATTTTTGGGAGGGTTGGGGGCCGGGAGGTTAGCGGCCGGTCGGCTCGGATTGAAGGGCTGTCGCATCGCGCGCTGCTTTGCTGCCGAGGAACAGGCAGAGAGCCAGCGCTGCGAGGGTGCCAAAGGTGGTGAAGTAGCAACTCTGCTGCAGATTTTTGAATTCCTTGCCGACGAATTGTTCGCCGATGACGCAGAAACCGAAATAGGCCAGCGCCCAAAACCACGGCCAGCGACGGCCGGCCAGTGCCAGGCAGCCCAGTAGCGCGAAGGCCGGGATCAGCGCCACGTGGTGGGCTTTCCAGGAGATCGGAGACAGCAGCAGTGACAGAGCCAGCACCGCTGCTACCCAGCAGGGCCGGGCGGCCGGCACATCGGCCCGGCGCCAGACCAGAAAGAAGGTCAGGCCGGTCAGTGCCAGGCTGAGTGCCCGCGTCACCCAGGTGGCGGCGGCGGGCGCCAATCCCATTCCCTGGGAGAAGTTGGGAACCTCAGCCGCCAAGGTCGCCGGCACCTCGCACAGAAACCGCGCCACGCCGCAACGCAGGCACTGGTTCATCCAACTGAACGGGGGAAAGCCGTGCGACGGAGTCGCGAATACGTCCGGCATCGAGGCATAGGCGGTGCTGCCATCGAACCACTGCAGGAAGGGTCCCATGCCCTGACCCAACAAGCTCAGGGCCAAAGCCATGCAGGCGGCGGCAGTGACCAGTGCTACGCCGGCGGCGCGGCGTTGGCCGAACAGCCACAGCAGAGGCAGCATCAGCACCGCCACCGGCTTGGTGGCCAGTGAGAATCCCAGCAAGACCCCGGCGCTCATTTCGCGCTTTTGGCGCGCGAACTCCAGGGATGACAGGATCAGGGCCAGGTTGATCAGGTTGCCGCCACCGCCGTGGGTGTCCCGCAGCAGGTACCGGCTGGTGAGGATTGCGACGAACAGGAACAGCCAGTTCAGCTTTGGCAGGATCGCAGGTGCGTAGTCGCGGACCAGGTCGCGGGTTCGCAGCGCCAGGATCCAGATGCAGCCGACCTGCAGTGCGCCCCACGCGAAGCGGGCGAGCCGTTCTGGCAGCAAGGAGAACGGCGCGGTCAACAAGCCGAACGAGGGCGGGTAGGGCGGGTGCAGATAATCGCTGCCCGCGAACGGAGCGTAGAGGTCGAGGCCATTCAGGACCCGCCTGCCGAACTCCAGGTGATCCGTGATGACGCCGCGGTCGCGGATGCCGGTGCGCACGATGAGGTAGGCGCCGAGGATCGCCCAGAGGATCGGCCAGGTACGAGATTGCCACCCAGGTTTCGACTGGTCGGCTTCTCGCAGAGAGTTGGTCATCGAGCGGGTTGACCGGTTACCGCAAGCGCTTCTCGAGAGCTCGTACCTGGACTTCGAGTTTGCGAACCCGGGCCTCGAGAGCCGCCTTTGCTGTGGCGGTCTGGTCCAGGGTTTCCGTGAGCTGCTCGATGCGCTGTTCGAGTGCTGTTACCTGCGCCGTCAGATCCGCCGATGTCGTAGCCGGCGGTGGGTTGATTCGCGTGATCCGGTAGCCCTTGGCCCGCATCAGCTTGAGAACACCCATTTCACCCGGGTAATGCATGGCGCCGACCGCGAAGAAATACGACTTGTCTGGATGCGCGGTGAGTTTCTCCGCCATTCGATCCGCCATCCGTACATTGCGATCATCCAGCAGCGATTTCATGATTCGTTTGTTGAGTTCGGGGTCGCGGCTATTCGATTCCTCGAGTTTTGCGACCAATTGCGCCATTTCACCGCTGAGGTACGCCTCGAGCATTTCACGCAGCGGACTCCGATTCTCTGCGTCGTACTCCTCGCCGATGTCCAGGGCCTGCTCCAGGAACCTGAGGTTGTCCGACTCGGACCCGCCGGTTAGAGCCTTTATCTGCTCATCCATGGTCTCCAGGCCCCCGACTTCCAGCCCGTCGCTGCGCGCCTCCTTGTAGATCATGTTGTCGAGGGATTGAGTAAAGCCCAACTTCACGATGTCGAGAGTCGCGAGGCTCAGGTTGACGGCCCACACCCGCATCTTGTTGAAGCGACGGATCGAGGATCCATGATGGCGCACGTACTTATCGAGCCGCGCGTACAGTTCCGGAGACATCTGGCCGCGCAGCGT
>JAYZDB010000002.1:0-13685 GCA_036338025.1 Planctomycetota bacterium | reverse complement strand
CCAGGTCGCGGAGCCGGTGCAGTTGTTTATCGATCGACTTCGTAAGCTCGGCTGCGACCGCAGCGGCCTGATCGGTTGGGCGATAGTCGCCGCGCGCGACCGCACCGCTGACGACCCCCAGTTTGTTGTTGAGCTTGATTGGAAAGTTCAGTGGATCTTGCCGACTCTTGCTCTTGGTCTGGTAGAGCGCTTCTTCGATCTCGGTGACCTGGCCCTGTAGGTCTTTGCCGAGCGTCAGGAGCTCCTTGGTCTCGGTTGCCTTGTCGACCTTCTTGAGGGTGCCCTCGACCTGCGAGCGGATGTCCCGAATACGGACGATACCCTCGTGAGTTTCGGTGAGTTTGTCGCGGACCGCCGAAAGAAAATTGAACTGCACCTGGATGTCTTCGAGGGATGCTTCGGTCCGCGGATCTTTACGGATCGAGAACGATGCCTCGAGCTTGTTGTCTCCATTGACCAGAACCGCTCGGTACTTGCCGGGCACAGAGCTTGGACCCGACAGGTTGGCGGCCCAGAGGATCATGCCCGGGACTTGCAGCGCGCCTTCGTAGCGGCGATCCCACTCGAAGCGGTTGATGCCCTTGGTGACTGTCAGCTTCTTGTCCTTCTTCTCGCTCTTGGTGGAGTAGCGGTGGATCAACGAACCGTTGTCTTCCCTGATCTCAAGGGCAATTTCCGACTTGGTGTCGAGCATGGCTTGTGAGACCTGAAAACGGAATTCGACGCCAGCCGCCGGGTTCTTGCCGGTGCCGCGTCCGCCACCGCCGCCGGCCATCCGGAAGCTTGGTTCCGGCGTAAACAGGTGGAGGTCTTTTTGCGCGAGACCGGCCGACAACTGGCGGATGTGGTCGAGGTTGTCGAGTATCCAGAACGAGCGTCCCTGGGTTGCTGCGATCAGATCGCTGCCGCCGCCGGCCTCTTCTTTGATGGCGAGATCGGTGATCGATACGATCGGAAGATTTAGCTGCATCGGTTGCCACCGCGCACCATCATCGAACGATACGTAGACGCCCCATTCGGTGCCTGCGTAGAGCAGCCCTTGGCGCTTGGGGTCGGCTCGAATGACACGGGTGAAGTGCCAGGGGTCGATTCCCCTGGTTATCTTTGTCCAAGACTTACCGTAGTCGAGAGTGCGATACAGATACGGCTTCATGTCATCGAGCTTGTACCGCGTGCCTGCGAGATAGAGTCCACCCTTGTGGGTGGGATGGATTTCGATGCTGTTGATCTGTGTCCACTCGGGTAGGTCCTTGGGCGTGACATTCTTCCAGCTGCCGCCGTTGTCCCGGGAGACGTGTAGCAGCCCGTCATCGGACCCACACCACAACAGGCCACGCTCCAGTGGCGACTCAGCTGCCGCGAAGATCGTGCAGTAGATCTCGACGCCGGTGTTGTCCTTGGTAATTGGTCCACCTGAAGGCCGCTGCCTGGATTTGTCATTGGTGGTCAGGTCTGGACTGACAACCTGCCACGATTGCCCCTCGTCGGTGGATCGACACAAGAACTGTGATGCCGAGTAGAGGACCTCGGGATCGTGCGGCGAAAAGAAGATCGGGAAGTTCCATTGAAAGCGGTGCTTCAAACTCTCACCGCCCCATCCGAGCGGGTTATCCGGCCACACGTTTACGTTGCGGTTCTCGCCGGTACGATGGTTGCGCCGCGACAGGTAACCGCCGTAGGAGCCGCCGTACACGATGTCTGGGTTTCGTGGGTCAGGCGCGATGTGGCCGCTTTCACCACCAGCTGTTGGTTCCCAGTCGCGTTCGCCGATGCCTCGGCGCGAGCTGGATCTCGACGCGATGCGAACTGTGCTGTTGTCCTGCTGGGCGCCGTAGATTCGGTAGGGGAAGTGGTTGTCGGTGATGACACGGTAGAACTGGGCGGTTGGCTGATTGTCCTGGGCCGACCAGGATGCACCGGCGTTGAAGCTGACGTTGGCGCCGCCATCGTTGCTCTCGATCATCCGCCGGGAGTCGTCCGGATCGATCCACATGTCGTGGTTGTCACCGTGGGGCACCCGGATGGAGGTGAATGTCTTGCCACCGTCCTTACTCCGATGGAAACCGACGTTGACGACGTAACATACGTCGACGTCCTGGGTATCGGCGTAGATTCGGCTGTAGTACCAGGCGCGTTGGCGCAGTTTGCGCTCGCTGTTGATCTTGGCCCAGGTGTCGCCGCCGTCCTCTGAGCGAAATACCCCGCCCTTGTCGTTCTCGATGATGGCCCACACGCGTTCGTGATCAACCGGCGACACGGCGATGCCAATGATGCCGGTCGTGCCCTCCGGCAACCCCTTGTTGCCGGTGATCTTTTGCCAGGTATCCCCGCTGTCGGTGCTCTTCCAGAGGTCGGATCCTTCACCACCACTTTCGAGGCTGTGCGGAGTCCGGATGATGCGCCAGGTGCTGGCGTACAGGATTCGCGGGTTGGCTGGGTCCATGACCAGGTCACAAGCGCCGGCGTGGGCGTTTGCGTATAGGACCTTTTGCCAGGTATCGCCGCCGTCCTTACTGCGGTAGACGCCGCGCTGCTCGTTGGGTCCCGAGATGTGACCCAGGACCGCAGCGTACACCAGGTCAGGATTGTCGGGATGAACACGAATACGGGGGATGTGGCGAGAGTCCTTGAGTCCTACAGCTTTCCAGGTCTTGCCAGCATCGGTCGATCTCCACATACCGGAACCACTGGCGACGTTGCCTCGCACGGTGACTTCACCGCCACCGGCGTAGACGACATTCGGATCCGACTCGGCCACTGCAACTGCGCCAATTGAGCCGCCGAAGAACTCATCCGAGACATTCTTCCACGTCCTGCCTGCGTCTGTTGTCTTCCAGACGCCGCCGCCGCAGCCGCCGAAGTAGTAGGTATCGCGATCACCGCGCACACCGGTGCATGCCGCAGACCGGCCGCCGCGAAACGGTCCGATAGATCGCCACTCGAGGGTCTGGAACAACTCGGTCGGCATTGGTGGTTGGCCTTGTCCGGCGAGGTCGGTCAACAGGGCGGAGATGAAGACAAGGCTGGCGATGTGGATTCGTTGCATGGGCGTGTCGATGGGGGGGCGTCCCAGGGTATCGCCCCGGGCGAACTTTCCGCACAGCGCGGGGCAATTTTGCGTGGGGTTCTACCCCGCTGGCTTGCCCTGAGCGGAGATCGGGTGGGTAGCGGAGCAAACGTCCGCCTTGGCGCCAGCTGGGCCGCCTATTTCTTCTTTTGCCTGGTGCGCTTGGGCGCATCCGGAGCGTTGGTCTTCGGGAGCCAGTGGGACAACTGTGCCTTGACGTTCGTGTGTTTGGATTCGTCAGCGAGGTTGCGCCACTCGTGGGGATCCGCCTGATGGTCGTAGAGTTCTTCGGAACCATCCGCGTAACGGATGTACCGCCACCGGTCGTTTCGCAGTGCGTGGTTCTGGCGCCCCTGGGTGGTGAGTGCTGGACGTTCCCAAGCCGCGTTCGCGTCCTGCAGCAGTGGTACCAGGCTTCGGCCTGCGAGTCCCGGTTTAGGTTTGAGGGCACAGAGCTCGACGAGAGTCGGATAGATGTCGAGCAAGCTCACGGCTCGGGTGCAGACGGTGCCTTTGGAAGTGCCCTCCAAGAGACCGGGGGTGCCCTTCGGCACGATGATCATCAGAGGCGTGCGCGTGGTGTTCTCCCAGAGCGCGAACTTGCGCCAGTGTTGTTTCTCACCGAGGTTCCAGCCGTGATCGGTCCACAAGACGATCACGGTGTTATCAGATTGGCCGCTCGCATCCAGGGCATCGAGGACGCGGCCGAGCATGGTGTCGGTAAAAGCGATGGAGGCGAGATAGCCCTGCACTGCCTGTTTCCACTGTCCATGCTTGACCACCTTGCGGTGATCGCCGCCGGGCTTGGCCATCTTCTTTCCGGCCTCGGGTATGTCTTGCAGGTCGTCACCGAAGACCTTTGGCAGTTGGATCTCGTCGAGGGGGAAGCGGTCGAAGTATTTCTTTGGCACGTACCACGGGAGGTGGGGCCGGTAAAAGCCGCAAGCCAGGAACAAGGGTTGCTGGTGTTTCTTGCCCAATTGCTCGACGACCCAGTTCGCGACCTTGGCATCGCCCATGCGGTCGTCCTTGACGTTCACCGGTCCCCAATCGAAGTGCCGGGTGTTTGCGATCCCGTTGATAGGACGTTGTTTCGGAAGGGGATCTCTTGGTTTTTGCTGTCGCTTGCTGGGGAAGAACTCGTCCCAGGACCGAGGATCCGGGTAGGCGCCGTGGTAGATCTTGCCGCTACCCTTGACCGTGTAACCGCCCTTGCGCAGGTACTGAGGGATTGTCACCGCATCCGGCAGCGCTTTGCGCCAGGGCTGTTCATTCAAGTACACACCGGATTGATGTGGCGCGATCCCTGTCATCAGTGCGGCGCGTGATGGATTGCAAGCGGGAGCCGCGCAGTAGGCGTTGCGAAAGAGCACCCCACGTCCGGCGAGCCGGTTGAGGTTCGGGGTCTGGCTCTGGGGATGTCCCTGGGTTACCCCGATCCAATCGTTCAGATCGTCGATTGCGATGAACAGGATGTTGGGACGGCGTGTTGTGCCGGGATCCGTGGCTTCTTGAGAGGGAAGCCCGGCGGGGATCGTGAGCGCGATGAAGAAGATTGCGGCTCGTTTCATGGCGGGTCGAGCGTAACGCAGTTTGGGTGGTCTAACCCGACTTCTTCTGCGACCGTGTCTCTGCACAACGCTGTAGCCATTCTGCGCTGAGTGCATCAATCGCTCCGAACCGGTCTGCTCGACAACCTTCGATATCGAACTTCGTTTGACCGTCGATCGCGAGATCTGCGATCACGCTGCCGACTCCACCCGAGGCGGCAATCCCGGCTCCGCAACAACCGGTCGCAACCAGGAAGCCCTCGACGCCGGGCACCGTGCCGAGCACGAACTGCCCGTCCGGTGTGTACGTGGACGGTCCCGCAACATAGTGGGCGATCTGCGCGTTCTCGAGACCGGGGAAGAACCTGGCCAGTCCGGGGCCTCGGTCTTCGAGGACGTCCCAGCCTTCCGGGTCTTCGTCGTAGCGGAGTTGTGACAGGTCGCTCGGCAAGTCGCGGGGATCACGGGTCAGTGAAGCCCGATCGCGCAGTCCGAACAGGAGGCCTCCGACCTCGGTGCGGGCATATGCATTGGCGTCGGGCAGGATGACGAACGGCTGTGGTCCGGTGAATTCGGGTGCTGTCGTGGTGATCCAGTAGTGGCTTCGAACCGGCGCCATCGGTAGATGCCACCCGGCTTCCCAGGCGATCAAACCGGCCCAGGGTCCCGCCGCATCAATGACGCAGCCGGCATGGATGCTGCCTTCGCGAGTCTGAACCCCGGTCACCCGCTGCCCGGTCTTCTCGAGGGCGGTGACTTCACATCCGGTCCTTATTTCCGCACCGTGCTGCTGGGCAGCCTTGGCGTATGCCGTGGCCAGCAGGTAGGGATCGATGAATGCGTCGCGTGGCAACAACGCAAACTTGTGGGCTGTCGAACCATCAAGCCATGGAACCTGTGCCTCTGCTTCGGCGCGATCGATCCAGAAAAACTCCTCGCCGTTCTCGCCCGCGAGTCGTTCTAGATCTTCGAGTTTTGCCACGCTGGCGTCTGAGGCTGCCACCTGCAGACCCCCGACTTCATGTAACTCAAGCGGTTCGCCCAGTTCCTCGCCGAGTCCCTCGATTGACTCGCGCGTGCGGGACATGATCGCGGTCTGTCCTCGTTCCCTGCGAACGCGGGTTATCAGTGCAGCGGCACGGGAAGTCGTCGCGGTGGCCAATTCACGACGCTCAAGCAGCAGGACATTGCCTGCTGATCGTTGTGCAAGGTGCCAGGCGATGGCGCAACCGAAGATTCCACCTCCGATGATCAAGAAGTCGGGATTCTCGGTCACGTCACCATGCCGTGTGGATACCTGTAGCTATGCGAGGTCTCATCGAGAGGGTTGAATTGGCAGGGATGCGGGGAAATATTCTGGGGCGCGCGGTGTAGGTTATCTGAGCGATGAAGGTACTGAATATTGCCTGCAACAACTGTGGGGGGCCCCTGGAAGTCCCCAAAAAGGTTCGCTACCTGACTTGTAGCTTTTGTGATTCCCGGCTTGAGGTTCAGAAGTCTGGGTCGGCCTACTACACCAACGTGCTGGAGGCGGTTCAGGATATCCAGCACGATGTCGAGACCCTGAAGCTCCAAAACCAACTCAGTCAAGTCGATCGAGAATGGGACCAGGAGCGCAGCACCATGATGGTGAGGAGTCAGCATGGCCACAGCAGCATTCCGAGTCAATTTGGAGCGGTTGTGATCATGATCCTCCCGATCATCTTCCTCGGTGTGGTTTTTTCCATTACGCCGATGGATGAGTTTGGTGGGTCATCGAGCATTTTTGTCTTGCCGGTGATTTTTGCGGTGGCGGTTGGATTCTGGCAGTTCAACAAGGCCAAGCGCTACGAGGAGCGAAAACGGCACTACCAGCAGAGGCGGCGCAAGTTGATGCGTGAGTTGAGCGGACGGTGATGCGCCTGCTCGTAGTGACTCTTGCCGTCTTTTTTTTCAGTAGTTGCTCGAGCTTTTCGTGGCGAAACGAACCGGAGACCGGACGCCTGCACCTGTCCTGCGATGGTCACCCGGTGCTGAGTTATTGTTATGGCGATCAGTTGGCCGAAGGCGTGCCGGTGAAGTTCCGACGCTCGAGCTACATCCACCCCATTTACGGTCTCGATGGCGAAGTCTTGACTGAGGATTTCCCTCGTGACCACTATCACCATCGCGGTTTATCCCTGATGTGGCCGGTAATGAAGGTGGGGACGACGGCTTGTGATTTGTGGACCATTGACAAAATTCGCTGCGTGTTTCGAGACAAGATCTATCAGCGTGCCGGTGCTGACACAGCCGAATTGGGTGTCCATAACGTGTGGTTGATGGCAGACGGCCGTGAAGCGGCCGATGAGGAGTTGCATCTGACGGTGCACACGGCGACCGACACCGGCCGGATGATCGATGTCCGCTACGTCCTTACCGCACGGCGAGAGCCGATTTCCTTGCACGGGCAAACCGCGCAGAACAAAGGCTATGGGGGCCTGGTGTTTCGGACTCCGCACGATTCGCTTCGCACGGACACGGTGATCACGACGGATGATGGTCGGTGTACTGCTGACAGTCTCCGCCAGTCGTTTCGCTGGGCGGACCTTTCGGCTCGTATGCCAGGAGGAAAAGGTCTGTCCGGGGTGACGGTCATTCCTGCTCCAAGCCATCCGGGTTATCCCGCGCCGTGGATGCTGCGCCACTACGGGGTCCTCAATCTGGCCTGGCCGGGCACCGGGGAGTTCGTGATGCGGCCCGGCGCGCCGTTGGAGCTCAGCTACCGCATCTATGTGCACCGTGGCGGCGTTGTTGATGGCAAGGTCGAGCAGGTCTGTGCGGAGTGGCAAGCGCCTCGCTAGCCCGCAGTTGGAAGAGCGAACCAAAACAACGGCCTGACAATCCGGAGATGTTTTTGTGCTGCCGAGCGAAAGATCTCGAACAGCTCCCGAACTAAATGGGTAGTCGGTTCCCGCCAGGGTAGGAGCCGGGTAGCCTCGGCGATCCTCCCAACCCATCTCGACAGGAGTTCTGATCGATGAGACTGCTTCTTCCCCCTTTCATGATGATTCTCTCGGCTGGCTTCTTGTGCGCACAAGAGGAGCAGGCTGACAAGGTGCAGATTCGAGTGACCCCGGCATCGTTGGACATGAAGATCGGGGATCAGGCCCAGCTAACGGCGCAGGCCCTCGATGTTGGTGGGCGTCCGACAGAGGCGAGCGTGTTCTTCTTCTCTCGCGATCGACGTTCGGTCAGTGTGGACCGCAGCGGCAAGGTCAAGGCGCTCAAGCCCGGCAAGTTCACGATAGTTGCCCGTATTGCGCGTCGCAGTGGCCCGTCCGCGATCGTGCAGGTCAATGTTGCATTTCCCACGCCTGCGAGCATCGAGTTCCGTGATACCCCGTCGAGGGTGTTTGCCGGCACCACGGCGCGAGCGTCTGCTGTCATCCTCGACAAGTCTGGATTTCATCGAAAGGACCTGATGGCAACGTTGACGTCCAGTGACAATGAGGTGGCCACCGTGGATACCTTTGGGATGGTGACTGGTCACCGGTCCGGCAAGTGCAAGATCACTGCGGCGCACTCCGGACTGACCACCGCGTTTGATCTGGAGGTGCGGGACAATCCGGTCAGCTCGATCGAATTGACAACCGGGCAGATCCAGGCCCGTACTGGCGATGTGGTCCACTTCCGCGTTCATACCAAGGACAGCCAAGGCCAGCCGGTTGCGGGGGTGCCGGTGTTTTTGTCATTGCAGGTACGTCCAGACGACACGCTCGGAAACAGCGCGACGGGACAGATCAAGCAGGATGGCCGATTTGTTGCGGAGAAGCCCGGGGTCTACACGGTGATAGCGAATTGCGGTCAGCAGGTTGCGCGGTGCACCTTGAAGGTTGTGGCGCGAAACGTGCAGAAAAAGGCCGTGTTCGTCGGACATGGACCAATCTTCGATGTGCACACCTCCGACCTCTGGGTTTGGGAAGGAGCTGACGGACGCGACTACTGCGTGACTGGCACCTGGGGTGGTAATGGCGAGGCGATCTTTTGGGATGTGACCAATCCAGCGAAGATGGAACGCGTTGCCACGGTCAAGGTCGATGCACGCACGGTCAACGACGTCAAGGTTTCGGAAAATGGCCGGATTTGTGTGATTAGTCGCGAGGGTGCGTCCAATCGCAAGAACGGGATGATCGTGTTGGATGTCACCAACCCACGTTCACCGAAGCGGCTCTCGACCTTTACCAAGAACCTCACCGGTGGCGTGCACAATGTGTTCATCGACAAGAACTACGTCTATGCCTTGAGTGCCGGCCGTCGATACGACGTGATCGACATCAGGGATCCCGAAGTGCCGTACCGTGTCGGATCCTACGAACTCACGACGGCCAGGCACTCGATCCATGATGTCTGGGTTACGGACGGCATCGCCTATTCTTCAAACTGGAGCAATGGCATCCACCTCGTCGACGTGGGGAACGGGATCAAGGGCGGGTCACCGAGCAAGCCGGTCAAGATTGCCAGCTACGCCTATCCCAGCGGCTGGAATCACGCAGCGTTTCCATATCGAAGCAAGGCGACGGGCAAGTTCTATGTCATCGCTGGTGATGAGACGTTTCCGTTCGGACTCAGCACAAATAACAAGCCGACCTATGCGCGAGGATGGTTCCACTTCATTGACTTCACGGATTTGGACAATCCCCAGGAGATCGCTCGCTACGAGGTTCCTGAAGCGGGCACACACAACCTCTGGGTTGAGGGCGATGTTCTGTACGGGGCCTACTACAACGCGGGTGTGCGCGTTGTGGACATCTCCGGCGAGTTGATGGGTGACCTGTACCGGCAGGGGCGGGAAATTGCGTTCTACATCCCGACGCATCACAAGGGCCGGGTCCCCAACGCGCCTATGACCTGGGGGCCGCAGCCATACAAAGGCCACATCTTCTTTACCGACTGGAACTCTGGCTTGTGGGCTATCAAGCTCGAGGAAGGATCGGGGAGGCGACGGTGATCCGCAAAATCCTATGCGGACTGTCGCTCCTCGGACTGCTGCCCCTCCAGCCGATGGTGGCCCAAGAGCTTGTCGATGCCAGCGGACCGTCATGCGACTACTACCTCTACGCAGCCGCAGAGTCAGCGGACGAGGTCTACAAAATCAAGTTTGATGGTCAGCGTGC
The DNA here is from genome assembly GCA_036338025.1 of Planctomycetota bacterium. Classification (GTDB taxonomy): domain Bacteria; phylum Planctomycetota; class UBA1135; order UBA1135; family UBA2386; genus JAYZDB01. The sequence continues at coordinate 3,933 of JAYZDB010000002.1, read as the reverse complement.
GACAGTCATCGGAGTGGTCCCGGTAGGGTACCAGGCCACAGAGATAGAGGGCGCGCATGGTCTGACCGTCAGTCTCGACGGCAAGCACTGGTTCGTGACAACGGCGCATGGCAAGCCCAATGGCATCCTCTACAAGCACTCAACCGCCACGGACAAGGTGGTTGGCCAGACGACTCTCGGTCTGTTTCCAGCGACGATGCAGATCTCGAAGGCTACTGGCCTGCTGTACTGCGTGAACTTCAACCTGCACGGCAAAATGGTGGCGAGTTCCGTATCGATCGTGGATCCGGCGGAGATGGTTGAAGTCGCGCGGACCCAAACCGGTTCGATGCCTCACGGATCTCGACTCTCGGCCGACGGACTTTCGCATTTTTCGTGCTCGATGATGAGCGGTGAGTTGTTCGAGATCGATGCTGCCTCCTTCGAGGTCAAGCGCAAACTGCAACTCGAGGATCCCACCAAAATCGATCGCACTCCAGTCCGGAACAAACTGCCCAAGCAAGCTCGTCATCAGGCTCACGAGTCAGCCGGCGACCATCTTGACATCAAGGGCATGCCGAAGCCAACCTGGGTGCACCCGCACCCCAAGGGCGGTATTGCCTACGTGTGTCTCAACGGAATCGCTCAGGTAGCAGAGGTGGACCTCCGGAAATGGCGCGTCATGCGGCGATTCCCTACCGCCAAGGGGCCCTACAATGTCGAAGTGACGCCGGACGGCGCCAAGCTCCTGGTCAGCTACAAGAGTAGCCAGTCGTTTGGGATTCTGGACACGAAGACGGGTAAGGAGCTGGCGCGCATTCCGTCGACTCGAAAGATCACGCATGGCGTCGTCATCTCTCCAGATGGGCGTTATGGATTTGTTACCAGCGAGGGTATTGGGAGCGAGCAGGGTGCAGTCGATGTGGTCGACATGCGCACCAACAAGTTGGTCAGCGCTGTGAAAATTGGCCTGCAGGCTGGTGGGATTGCATTCTGGAAAATCGTTCCACGCGGTCGATGAACTCACACGTTGAGGACACAGCCGGAGTGTCCATAAAAGCACGAACACTCCCCCAGCCCTTGTTGAGCCTTGCACCGTCAGTACCGGCATCGGCGTGCAAGTGGTCTGATGTTTTGGAGATACCGATTATGTCCCGAATTCGACAGTTCTTGCTCCTTCTCCCACTCCTCATCTTTGGAACCGGTTCCAAACTGGATGCACAGAAACCCAACTTCGTTTTCATCCTGGTGGATGATCTCGGCTGGATGGATATCGGAGCCAACAACGCCGAGACGTTTTACGAGACTCCCAACATCGATAGCCTCGCAGCAACTGGGATGCGCTTCACCAATGCATACGCCGCTTGTCCAGTCTGCTCTCCAACCAGGGCCAGCATCTTGTCTGGCAAGTACCCGGCTCGGTTACACACAACGGACTACTTCGGCGCTGCGCAGCCCGCGAGAGCGTTGAAACGAAATCGCGGGAATCGTCGGCTCCTGCCGGCAAGCTACATCGATCGTCTCCCACTCGAAGAGGTCACCCTGGCGGAGGCGCTGCGCGAAGCCGGCTACGCGACCTTCTTTGCCGGCAAGTGGCACCTCGGACAAAAGGGGCATTGGCCACAGGACCAGGGGTTCGATATCAACCGCGGTGGAATTCACCGGGGCGGACCGTACGGAGGCGACAGGTACTTCTCGCCGTATGGCAACCCCAACCTGACTGACGGACCGAAGGGTGAACACCTACCTCACCGTCTTGGTCAGGAGACCGTGCGCTTTATTCATGCGAATCGGGACAAACCTTTCCTGGCCTACCTGTCGTTTTATTCGGTCCACACTCCCTTGATCTCACGTCAGGATCTCAAAGAGAAGTACCAACGCAAGGCGAAGGGTGTTAGCCACGATGGCCCGAAGTTCATTCCGGAAGGTCGACGCCAGGCGCGGCAGGTTCAAGACCACGCGGTCTATGCTGGCATGGTTGAGGCGATGGATCTGGCAGTCGGTGACGTGTTGAAAGCACTCGTGGATGACAAGCTCGCTTCCCGCACGACCGTGATTTTCATGTCGGACAATGGTGGGCTGAGCACTTCGGAAGGATCGCCGACTTCCAATGTCCCGCTGCGTGCTGGCAAGGGCTGGATGTACGAAGGTGGTATCCGTGAACCGATGATCGTGCGCTGGCCAGGCGTTACCAGGGCAGGCAGCGTTTGTGACACAGCGGTAGTCAGTACGGACTTCTACCCCACGATCTTGGAGATTGCGGGACTCGAATCGAGAGCTTCGCAGCATCTCGATGGGATCTCGTTCACGTCTTTGCTCAAGGACCCTGCAGCGTCACTCCCGCGTGAAGCGATCTACTGGCACTATCCGCACTACGGCAACCAGGGTGGCTCACCGACTGGCGCAATTCGTGTCGGGGACTTCAAGTTGATCGAGTTCTACGAGGACAATCGCGTCGAACTGTACGACTTGAGCAAGGACATCGGCGAGCACCAGAATCTGGCTGCCACGAAGCCGGAGCAAGCTGTAGCGATGCGCAAGAAACTCGCTGATTGGCGGCAGCAAGTCGGGGCCTTGATGCCATCGCCCAATCCGAAGTACCGACCCGGCAAGTCATCCAAACGAAAGTAGGTCGGTTACTTCTTCGGTGACTTGTCAGTTGTCGGTGCAGCCGGGCCTAGCGCCTTGCGCTCTTGAAGGTCGAAGCGCTGACCGTGAGCCAGGAGTATGTAGTCTGGTTCGCTGGGGATGACCGGCTTACGCCGATCGTAGATGTGTACGTTGCGGCCTTCGCGGCTGAATGCGGTAGCGATCTTGCCTTGCACGATGATCGAAGAGGCTTCATCGAGTCCGATGCCCAGGAGTTCTGGATAGGTGTCTACCAGCGCCGTCATATCTGGGAGTCGTCCGCGCTGTGAGAAATGTTGATCGATCGCGACGCCAGTCAAGAACCCCAGCCCAGTTTCGTAGCCCTCGGCCATCGAGTCGATGTTGCCAAGAGGATTGGCTCGAGCGAGGTAGGAACCTTGGATCGACGCACCCGCCGATGATCCGCCGATCACACCGCCCCGCGCTAGCACCTCGTGCATCAACTTGTGCGCGGTGGTGTTTTGATATGAGTCGACGAAGTTCCACTGACGCCCGCCGCCAAACCAGATCCCCTTGGCCTTGCGGATCTTGTTGAGCAGGACCTTGTTCGTGTCAGCCTCCTTGCGATCCTTGGTGTGGATCCAGTCGACGTTGGCCACTCCAGCGCTGCGCCAGGACTTCAGCATTCGTGGTTCACCACCCCTGATCTTCTCGCGCTCTTCACATGGCACGTAGAGCAGTGCTGCGTCCTTGCCCCCGGCCAACTGGATGAACCGATCCATCAGACCGCGCGGCATTCCGCCGCCGCCGACAATGATCAGGGCCCCTTTCTTGACCGCGGGAGGATCAGGATTGTAGGCCGGGAACCTGGGGGCCACCCGGGCGTGTGCGCTACGACTCCATGCGATCAGGTCTGCCAGCCGGCGAGGACGGAACCCGGCACCTTGCGAGGCGCTTTTGCCGCGATTCCGCCAGCGGGCGCTGCGAGTCCTTTGCCGACTCTCGGCGCCTGGTCGGGCGCGTCGCCGCTGACTTGCAGGTGACTCGCGTCGATTGACTCGGTCGATTCGGAGAAGTTGTTTTTGTGACCCAATGATGCAACCGGAGACGCTGCCGTTTCCGAGAACGTCGATGAAGCGCTGGTGGAGCACCATCGTGGTTGCTTCGTCGATACCGATTCCTACGAGCCTGGGGCTTGCGGCGAGAACTCCCAGGAGTCGATTACGTCGCTTGCCGGTGGTGAACCGATCGTCGAGGACTACGCCTGGCACCAGAGCCAATCCGGCCCTGACTTTGGCGTGCGGTTGCCCGTCACGGATCATGACCTTGCCCAATGCTCGCACGATGCCGCCGTTGCAACCAAGG
>JAYZDB010000001.1:0-7526 GCA_036338025.1 Planctomycetota bacterium | reverse complement strand
ATCCGGAAGCGGCGGCCAACGCCAGCATCCACCGGATCAACAGCGTCGACCTGCAGGTCACGACGTCCAACGGTACGAGTTTCTGGGGCAACAACGGGCTACTGGCCAGCAACAACAGTTCGCCTGGTGGTTCAGCCAACGACCGCGACACCGAAGAGAGTGTCATCCTGGTGAATGTGCCACGCGGCCTGGTGGCCGTGACGGTGCGGGCGACGGGTGTGCGTCGGGATGGTCACGTCGAGACTCGTACCATGGACATCGACTACGGCCTGGTCGTGCGTGGTGTTGGTGGTCTGCGTGACACCACCGGTATGCGCCTGGCAGCCAAGACTGCGCCCGGCAGGCTCGCCATGAGTCTGACTGGCCTGCCTGCTGGCTGGGCCCACGGCTACACGCTGTTCTCCCTCAACACCAGCCGCCCGGTTAGTACGGGTAACCTCTTTGGTGTCGAAGCTGACCCGCTGTTGGTCTCGATCTTTAGCCAACCAGCAGGCGTGGGCAACCTGTTCCACTTCCTGCCGACGGGTGGCTCGGCCTTCCCGAATTCCGCCTACAACTTCCCGGCTGGACTGGTCGCCGCGATCAAGGGTGCGACCTTTGATTCCGTGGCGTTTGTGTTGGATCAAAACGCCACGACACTTGGGGCCTCCAATGTGGTCCGCTTCACCGTCCAGTAGTTCGATCGCTTCCTGCTAGCCGCGCACCCACGGAATCCGACGGGAGTTCGTGGGTGCGCGGTTGTGTTTCTGATGCAGTCCTCTCCAACACGGTTCGTACTGATACGCGTGGGGCAGGCCATTGCCCTCGCCATCCTTCTCGGGGCGTGTTCCCAGGATGCCGCCGAGCCTACGCATACGCCGGCTGCACCAGAACGGGTGGCTGCCGAAGCCAAAGGCGCAGCGCAATGGCGCTTGATGACCCTGCGCGACGAGAACGGCAAAATTCCGCACGATGCGCAGATGAAGGCTCTCGCCGAGATGCAAACTCTGCGGACCGAAGGGACCTGCGGTGGTTTGACTGCCGCTGGCTGGAAGGAAGAAGGCCCGGGCCTGATCGGTGGCCGTGTTCGCGCGATCGCAATTGACCCCAACAACAGCAAGCGGATGTTCTGTGGCAGCGTCGGGGGTGGTATCTGGTACTCCGCCGACGCCGCCAGCAGCTGGTCGAAGGTTGATGACCATATGGACAACCTGGCGGTGACCTGCATCCTGTTTGATCCGTTCAACTCTGCCAAAATGCTGGCGGCTACCGGCGAGGGGTTCGGCAACCTCGACGCGATTCGCGGCGCTGGGATTTTCCGGAGCCTCGACAGCGGTGCGACCTGGAGTCGGCTTGCGTCGACCAACAATCCGGACTTCTATTACGTCAATCGCTTGTCTCTCGATCTGACGGGTTCCAATGCCCTGGCGGCGACCAGGACCGGAATCTGGCACTCCAACGACTTTGGCACCACCTGGACACGCACCAATACGGGCAGTTGTCGGGATGTGAAGTTCAACCCCAACAACCCCCGTATTGCTATCGCGGAGAATGACCGCGCCCCGTACGCACACTACAGCACCGACGGTGGTGTCACGTGGACGGGCTGTGCCGGTCTGACTCTTGGCGGCCACCAACGCATCGAATTTGCCTGGAGCCGAGGTTACACCGGTCCTGGCAATGGGGTTGTCTATGCACTTAAGGATTACGCGGTTGCATCGAATGCTACCGATAGTCTGCTGCGCAGCATGGATGGTGGGGCGACCTTCACCCTTGTGTCGGAGAACAGGATTCTCGGCAAGCAGGGTTGGTACAACAATGCTCTGTGGGTCGCGCCCAATCCCAAGAACACCTACACAATCGACGACCTGGTCGTCGCTGGTGGTATTGACCTGTGGCGGAGCACCGATGGCGGCGGGGTTTTCACCAGGATGAGCCTGGCCTATCAGTGGCCAAAGGGGCCACACGCCGACCAGCACATCATTCTTGAGGATCCAAACTACGATAGTGCGCGGAACCGCAGGGTTTGGTTCGGCAACGATGGTGGTGTTTGGGAAGTTGGCGACGTGGGTTGGGCTTCGCCGGGGAACGGTTGGTTCCGCCGGAACGTCGACCTTGGCGTGACTCAGTTCTACGGTGGTTCGACCCATGGCAGCGGCATTGTTCTCGGAGGCTCGCAGGACACCGGCACATTGCGACGTGTGTCAGGGACGGCCTACAACGGGTGGACTCACCAACAAGGTGGAGACGGAGGCTTCTGCGCCAGCGATCCGACGGACTCCAACTACCATTACTGGGAGACCCAAAACGGTGCCTTGTATAAATCGACCGACGGTGGGGTCAGTGGTCGCTCCATGCGGACGTTCCCCGGTTCCAACTTCATCGCGCCGTTCATTCTGGACCCGAACAACCCGAACACCCTGTACTTCGGTGCAGGCTCCCTCTGGCGAACGACCGACGCGAAATACGGGTGGCCGACCTGGACTACGATTCACAGCTTCAACGCCGTCCCGATCAGCGCCATCGCGGTGCAGCGGGGTTCACCCGATGAACTCTGGGTCGGCCATAACGGCGGCTTCATCTACCATTCAAGAGACGCCACCGCGGCGACGCCGATGTTCACTCCAAAGGCGCAGCGCAACCTCCCGGGTCGGATGGTGACCCGTATCACCATCGATCCGAACAACTCCTCGCACGTGTTTGCCTGCTTTGGCGGTTATCAGAGCGACAATGTCTGGGAGACCACCAACGCGGGAGCCAACTGGACCGCCCTGTCCGGCCTGCCGAGTGCCCCGGTACGTGACCTCAAGCTCTCACCGGCCGACAGCAAGATACTCTACGTGGCGACCGAGGTCGGCCTCGTAGTGAGCGAGGACGGCGGCAACACCTGGTGCAGTTCTGCGACGCCAGCCAATGTCGCGATCTACGAGATGTTCTGGGGAGCCAACAACAAGTTCTACCTTGCGACACACGGTCGCGGCCTCTTCAGTTATGAACTCGGCCCCCGCGGACCGACATGTCTCGAGACAACGTTCGCCGGTGGCAATGGTCTGACCTCGAAGGATTGCGGCGCCCTGTTCGACGTCACGGTCGCCAATCCGATCGGTTTGAAGATCGTCAGCATGGATGTCCATTCCCAGGCCGTCGGTAGCACCCCGATCGGCATCGAGGTCTGGGTCACACCGGACGGCTACGTGGGCAAGGACAACTCTCCCGGAAAGTGGGTCATGGTGTCGAAGGGTACCGCCAATGCTGCCGCCAGCGGACGAACCACCGTCGATGTGGATGACTTCTACCTCGCTCCGGGCAAGTATGGGATGTATGTCATCCACGACAATGGTGGTATCCACTTCACCGACGGCAACGGCAACAACCAGGTCTACAGCAATCCTGACCTCGCCCTGTCCCTCGGTGCCGGCAAGGCCGCCAGGTTCACCGGCAAGGTCTCCAACCCGCGGGTCTGGAACGGTGCCATTTGCTACGACTCCTCCGATCAGGCTGCCAATGGTCCGTATGGCTTTGGCTGCCCTGGCACGGGGGCGGTGACTCCGAGCTTCAGCCTGTCCGCGGAGCCCCGAATTGGATCCTCGCTCAGCTTTGATGTGGCGAACATGACCAGCACCAGCGGTCCTGCATGGATGTTCTTTGGCCTGATCGACAACTCGGGCGTCGACCTGTCGGGGCTCGGGATGACCAACTGCTCGCTGTTTGCATTCCCGATCATCCTCACGGTTCCATTCCAAAACGTCGGCGGCAGTGCATCGCTGCCCGTGACGATCCCGAATACCCCGGCGCTGATCGGCGGCACGGTCGGGACGCAGGTCGCCAATGCGGATGCCGGCGCCAACAGCCTCGGTGCCGCTGCGACGGCAGGGCACGCCATTCGGATCGGCAACTAGCGGCCGCACTCCCTAGGCTCCGGAGCGTTTTTGGGGTGCTATACCTGCTCCGAACCGATCTCGGCCAGGGCATCCGGGACGATTCGATACAGACGAGCGGGGCGGCCATCGGTGGCGCGCTTGCCCGGTGCGTCCACCAGCTTGCCGTCCTCGATCATGCGCTTGAAGCGCTTGCTGAAGTTGCTCTTGTCGTAGCGGATGCCCTTGATCACCTCGTGGACCTGGCGGAATTCGGCCTGGGTGAATTCGGTGGCGACCAGGCTATTGGCAATCCTTGGCTCGTAGTCGAGCTTGCCGCGGATCCGCTGCAATGCGACTTCGACGATGTGCTGGTGATCGAAGGCCAGTTGTGGGAGTTCCGTTGCTGAAAACCACTGGGCAGCCTTGGCGTCACTGCCGCTGCGGATCGATACGTCGTCGCGGACCAGTGCGTAGTAGGCCACCGTCACAGTGCGGCCCCGCGGATCCCGATCCGGTTGCCCAAAGGTGTAGAGTTGTTCGAGGAACACGTCGTGTTCAGAGATCCCGGTCTCTTCTTGGAGTTCTCGGCGGGCGGCCTTGTCGATGTCTTCGCCCTGCGCGCCAGTTTCCTCTCCGACTTCGACGAACCCACCGGGCAGGGCCCATGAGCCCGCAAATGGCGCTTCTGCGCGCTGGATCAACAGAATCCGCAGGTCCTGGTTCTTGATGGTGAACACCACCGTGTCGACGGTCAGCGCCGGGCGCGGGTACTGGTAGGAATGGGTCACGACGCGGCTTCCTTCATGGACTCCTGGGCGACCCACTGGATCCCGCGTTCGGTGAGTGCGGCCTTGGACCTGGCGAGCCCGTGGCTGTCGATGTCGACGGGGATGGCTTTCATCTCAGACATCCTCGATGGAATTGGACAGGATGCCGTCCTCGATGAGGTCTTGCCTGGTGCCGTAGGTCGGGCAGTTGGGGTTCATCTTGTGGCGCGTCGCGCGCTCGATGCTGCGGGCCGACAGCAGCAGGTCCCGGACTTCGGTCTCCGAGAATCCACGGAAGGTGCGGGTGAGGGCGACCTGGACGATGGGTTCCCATGCCGCATCGTCCAGGTCGCGGAGGCCGAATACCTTGGCTTCGACGTCGGGTTCGTCCAGTAAGCGCGACATCCGCTCGATTGATCCGACGAAGGTGTATTCACCGCTTGCCGGGTCCACCTTGGAGTAGGTCCAGGCGACTCCGTAGAGGCTCTGCAGCTCGTCTTCATCGTTGTGGGCGGGGCCGTTGCCGTGCAAATCGGGCGAGGGGATCGCTTCCAGGATGCTACGTGGGACTTCCAACGCGTGTGCCAACTGGAACACCTCGCCCTTGCTGAGCATCGCGATCGGATTGGAGTCGACTTCGCCATCGCCACCTTTTTGATAGAAGCGCAGGAAGCGATCCTCGCACTCGTTGCCGGTGCCGTGGCGGATGCCACCGCCGGCCATCCGGTTGACGCCTCGACCGATCGGCGCCCGCAGGCAGGATCGCAGCGACCCGGCGACGGTCGGATCCTCGGTCATCCGTGCTTCGATCAGGTCGCGGTCGTAACCAGCCGCGGTCATGGACTTGAGGAGCGTGGACTGCAAGTGCTCGAACGTCTCCGTCGCTTCGACCTCGATGAGGCGGGCCTGGCAGGCCTCGGCTGCTGCCCGTGCTCGGTTGCGGGAGTCATCGCTGGAATGGATGCCGGTAAAGACCGCGGTGACCTGCTGCGGAGACAGCGCCAGACAAAGCAACTGCAGCATCACCGCCGAGTCGATGCCGCCGGAGACGTCGAGTTCGGCGCGCTGAAATCCGCGTTGTTCATGAAACGCGCGCAGCGTGCTGACGCGGTTTTCGATCAGCGCAAGGGTGTCGAGGACAGGCATGTCAGAGTGTCACGTTCTGGAGAGATTTCATCAGGCTTCTGGTCTCGGCGCTCAGGGCGAACGGGGAGCGTTTGGTGAGGAGAGCTCGCATGCATTTAGTGGTAGAGGAACCACCCTTAGTGGTCGATTGGATAAAAAGTCTACCCCGCCGACTCCCGGTCTGCCAGGGGAACCGCCGACAATCCAGTCGTTTTGCCGGTGGTGGTGAATCGCCGTCTTGCGTGGGGTCCTGCGGTCAGCGACCGCTGCCTTCCTGCAGTTGCCGGGACTTGGTCCGTGCCGCTTCCGCCTCATCGATCCGCCCCAAACGGTCCAGGATGCGGGCCATCAGACGGTACCGGCTGACCAGTCCCTGCTCGGAACCCGGCGGCGAAGCGAACTTCGCATTCCGGAACGTCTCGAACTCCGTGATCGACTTTTGGATCTGCTCCAGCGCGGGATTCAGCCCGAGGCCCGACGGATCTGACTCACGTTCCAGCAAACCCGCATACGCCATGCGGCGTTCGGCGATCGTACGCAGGTACTCGGCATTGGCAGGCCAGCGTTCCCGGAGTCCCTCCAGAAGTCCTATCGACTCGCGCAGGGTCGCGATGCCGAGTACGCGTTCCCGCTTGCGCATCAGGATGTGATGGCGTTCGTGCAGCGCACGCGCCAGCCCCTCAGTATACGAATGCACGGTCGGATACTTGTCGCGCAGGGTCCGTAGGATCTTCTCAGCACGTTCGACCCGGTTGGACCACAGGCGGCCAGCCCGATGGTCGGCCCTCTCCTGTGATTCTGTCGTGTCGGAGCGTGACGGGCGGATCGAGATCAGGGTCTCGGCGAGTTCGAACCGGAAGTGCGGCAGCTGCGTGGATTCGTCGACCAGGGCCTCGAGGATCTCGATGGCTTCTTGGACCAGGACGGGGGCCTGGTCTTTGGATTCCTGGTTGCGCGATCGACTGAGATAGCTGGCGAAGTTGCGACAACTTCTGGCCTTGGCGAGCTTGTATTCCGATTTGTCGGGTGACTCCTCGATGAGTTTTGCCAACAGCCGCTGGGCGGTCGCGTGATGGTTGCGGCGTTCTTCGCTGCTCGGTCCGTGCAGGCGTGCGGCGAGACGACGTGGATTGTCCCGTCGCCGGGAACCGGGGGGGCGTCGCCGCGCCTCTGGTCCGCGGCGGCCTTCCGGTCCACGCCGGGACCGGGAGTTACGGCGGGCTGCTTCGCGCCCTTCCTCGCGTTGTCGGGTGCCTAGCGAACCCATGAAGTCGTGGGCTCGTGCGAGTTCGTAACGCCAGCGTTGGTCCTCGAACCGGGGGGTTCCCTCGGCCTTCTCGAGCGCCTCGATGACCAGCGAGTAGGAGTCACGGGCCGCCGTCAGCATGCGCTGGTTTGCGTACACCTGGCCGAGTTGATTTCGGATACTGGCGATCTCCTTTTCGTGGTCGGTGGCTTGACGCTTGTACTGTTGGATCGCTCGGATGTAGGCGTCCCGCGCTTCGTCGAGTTGGCCGAGCCGAAGGTGGATGTCGCCGACGTGACGGTAGGCCACCGCGCTGTTGAACTGCAACTCGGGGCGGTCTTCGTTTTGAGCCGCGAACAGGTCGTAGAATTCGAGGACGTCCTGTAGCAGCCTGGCGTCTGCCTGTGAGACAACCGGAATCGAGATGCTCTGATAGTCGGTGAGGGCCGCAGCCGTTTCGGTGCTGTCCTCCGAGGTGGCGGCCGATTCGACCCGGATCATCGACTGGAAGACATCCGGACCGACCAGTCGGTAGAAGATCTTCTCGAA